>PVWI01000370.1 GCA_003003725.1 filamentous cyanobacterium Phorm 6
ATTCTTAATAGCAATTCCCAGTTTTTAGCCAAGGAATTAGCGAGTTTGGGAATTCCTCACTACTATCAAACAGTGGTGGGCGACAATCCCGATCGCCTTAAACAAGTGTTAGAAATAGCTGTAGGTCGATCGCAGCTTTTGCTGTTCACCGGAGGGCTCGGCCCCACACCAGACGACCTCACAGTCGAAACTATCGCCGATTATTTTGGTGTTCCCCTCATCGAAAAACCGGAAATTATCGCCGATATCGAACAAAAATTTGCTCAGCGGGGACGCACCATGAGTAAGAGCAACCGCAAACAAGCTTTGATTCCCGAAGGTGCGGATATTTTGGCTAACCGCACAGGTTCTGCACCGGGGATTATTTGGCAGCCAGTTCCCAATGTCACAATAATGACTTTTCCCGGCGTACCGGCGGAAATGCAGTTGATGTGGGCAGAAATCGCCGTTCCTTATCTGAAAAATGAGGGCTGGTGCACCGAAACTATTTGCAGCCGCACATTAAAATTTTGGGGTATTGCTGAGTCGGCATTGGCAGAAAAAGTCGATAGTTTTCTGAATTTAACTAATCCTACTGTGGCTTCCTACGCCAATCACGGTGAAGTCAAACTGCGAATTTCGGCCTGCGCCAAGTCGGAATCTGCTGCTAAAAACTTGATTGAGCCGATCGAACAACAGTTGCTACAAATCGCCGGTTTAGACTGTTACGGTGCTGATACCGATACCCTTCCTTCGACTGTCGGTAAATTGCTGCTGAAGGCTTGCGAAACTCTCAGCGTGGCTGAATCCTGCACGGGAGGCGGGTTGGGAGCGATGCTGACGGGTGTTGCAGGCAGTTCGAGGTACTTCTTGGGTGGAATTATTTCCTATGACGATCGGGTTAAGGAAGGATTATTAGGTGTTAATCCCCGAGATTTAGCCGAATTTGGGGCAGTCAGCCATCAAGTGGCAAAACAAATGGCTGCGGGAGTGCGCCAAGGCCTTAACACCAATTGGGGATTGAGCATTACAGGTATCGCCGGGCCTTGCGGCGGCACGGATGCTAAACCTGTGGGACTGGTTTATGTCGGTTTGGCGGGCGACGGCGAGGTGGAAAGTTTTGAATACCGGTTTGGCGATGCGCGAAGCCGTGATTGGATTCGGAATCTGAGTAGCTGTACGGCGCTCGATCGGCTGCGACGTAAATTATTGGCAAAAGCGTAGAAAACATCTACTCTATTGTCAATTGTCAAGAGTCATCCGTAAGCTTAAGATTTATTTAAGACTGTGCGATCGTAGATAGTTCCGCAATTTGCCAATTACCTCTTGATTATCTGTAAAGATTCGTTATGATAATAAGGTAAGACTGATTGGCAAATATACTGATGCTCTCCCTTGCTCAAAATAACTAGCGATCGAGAAAGCAAGTTTGACCTTTGGTTCCAAAGTAGCGCTTGCTTAGTTTCAGATATTTAGCCGTCGGTTCAGTAGTTTAGACTATAAAAAGGAGCTATCCGTTCAATGGAAAACATTGAAAAGGTGCTGGAACAAATTGAAGAATGGGTTCGCAAGCTGATAGAAGGACTGCTAGATCCAGAAGCTCAACCGGAATTACAACCGATTCCTATTCCAGTGAACCAACCAAGGCATCGTCGATAGTTGGGACGGGAATTCAGGTTTGAAATTTGACGTTTGAGGTTTGAATTTGGTTCTAAATCCAAGTCGAAACTCAAGTGTTTTGTAGCGCTGGAATTTTAAAAATTGTTAAATATCCTGGTACTTCACGGCCCTAATCTAAATCTATTGGGTCAGCGAGAACCTGGAGTTTACGGTTCTGCGACTTTAAATGATATCAACGAGTTGCTAGAACGAGAAGCGCAAGCTCTCCAGGTGACAGTCTCAATTCAGCAGTCGAATCATGAAGGGGTTTTGGTGGATGCAATTCACTCGATGTTAGGGCAGCACCAAGGCTTATTGATTAATGCTGGAGCTTATACTCATACGAGTGTGGCAATTAGAGACGCGATCGCTGGCGTGAATATCCCTGCTGTGGAAGTTCATTTGAGCAATATTTACCGCCGGGAAGCTTTTCGGCACCACTCCTTTATCGCAGCGGTGGCGATCGGGCAAATCAGCGGTTTTGGCTCGGAAAGTTATCGGCTGGGGCTACAAGCTCTAGTTAGTCACTTGATTAAAAATTAAAAATTCACCGATTGTTGCGATCGGATAAGGGTCGGTTTTAGCTAAAGAACCAGCCCTTATATGTTTGGGTATTATTAAAAATAATCAGAACAATGATAATGGGTAATTGGGAATTGGTAATGGGTAATTGGGTATGGGTAATTATTAATAATTTTTATAGTAACAAATTCGCAATTCGCAATTCCCAATTCCTAATTCCCAATTCGCAATTTCCAATTTCCAATTACTAGCAAATTGAGTTAAATTAAAATGCGGCATTCCCTGTTGAGTAAGTTTCAAGGAACAATTCTGGGGGCAGTTTTAGGAAACGTTATCGGGCTGCAATATCAAAGGCAACTGGTAGGTATTCCCGCCCAAACAGAAGACTTACTGCCGATTTTACAACTGACTAAATATCAACAATTGACTTTGAGTAGGTCAACATTGGCGTTGAATTCTTCTAGCAGCAAAATCCCAATTGACAAACACTCGTCTGGATGTGGGAGACTGGCGGTGGCGTGGGTTCAAAGTTTAATTCGGTGTAACGGTTTAGATTTAAACGATTGGCGCAATACTTGGGAAGCATTTGCCAAGTCGGAAATTTACCATCCACAAAGGACTGAGTTTCAAAGCCTGCTTAATCCTTGTGAATCTGCGGTTGCTGCGCTGCCGATAGCGATGTTTTTTCATGAGAATAAAGCCAAGCTGCGAGAAAAAATCATGCTGGCGACAGAGGTTTGGCCCAAAGAAAACGGGCAAGAATATGAGACAGGAGTTTTAGCGGTAGGATTTGCGATCGCCCGATCGCTCAAACAAAGACTTGACCCCGCCACAGCGATCGAACAAACAATTGCTTACGTAAAAACAGATAATGCCTTAACAGAATTGCTGCTGCAAGTACAAATATTACTAGAACAGGGAGCAGATTTAGAAACAGCCACAACTCACTTATGTAAAAGCGCCACAGATTTGCGAGAAAAACTGGGCGAGGGCGAGAAAAAATCACAAACAAAGTCAATTGTCAACCCTGAAAATTTTATTCCCATTGCCCTAGCTTTCTACTGCTTCTTAAACACCCCAGAAGACTTGCGCTTGTCAGTGGTGCGTGCCGCTCGCTGCGGGATAGCTGGACAACTCACCTGCGCTTTGACGGGAGCTTTGTCTGGAGCGTACAACGGTGCTACTGCGATTCCTGTAGAATGGCGACAGCTATCTTCGGCGGTTGAATTGGCACCGCTAGCCGAGGGGCAAGAACCCTTAGTCTGGGGAACCGGCAGCGATGCAAAAATAGTGGAGTTAGCAAATAATTTGTTTACTGTGTGGGCGGGAGTTTACAACCCTTCTGCGGGCGTGAATTCGGCAGCGCTAGCCCGCGCTGTGGCTGCACCTTATGTGATTAGACCTCGGAAAATATAAAGTTTTGAGCTTTAAAAAGGGAAGGTAAACTAGAAATTTATGGTAAGAAATCAGCAATTAACCAGTCAAAAGCGAAAGCGGAAGGAAAGCGACAATTAAAAACTCAAAAATAAAATCTGACTCCCTTGACTCCAAAAACCCGGTTTTTAGGAGAATATTGGGTTTTAAAACCAGGAATCTGCGGATAAATCGGGTTTTTAGCCCTCGCGCCCGCGAACTGTTCGAGATAGACAAGGACTCGAAAGAAGCAGCCGAAGCTTGAGGAAACGACTGGCTGGTTGGCTAGAGTTAGCAAACCGAACTGCTGGCGACTTTCAGGTAAAGTAGCTGGCGCGGTTAAATACTCAGGGACTACTGTTCGGATAAACTCAATCAAGATGCACAGTCAGAATTTCTGACTCATCTGCTGAATAACAGTGAATATATCTTCGACATAATATTAATGAATACCATCTCCTCATTGATGCGGCAGATTGAGCAGCTAGGGGCTGCGCGCTCACTGCGCCAACAGATTGCTAAAGTGCAAAATGGCAGCAAAGCAAAGCCCGATCGCCCTGGCAAACATCTGTTAAGCCGTTTTTCGCTCGACAAACTGGATCTGCCCGAAACTTTTATTAAATTTAGAAGTAAAACCTCAAAATCAACTATCAAAAATCAAGCTCGTTCCCCGATGTTGGTGATCGTCGCGGTAGTTTCCCTCAGCAGCACTTTGGGCCACCGCTTCTACAACCAGCCGAAACTCGATGTGGGGACGAAAGCTCCTCAGACTATTCAGGCTCCTGCTAGTGCTAGTATCCCCGATCGCAAAACTACTGAAGAAGAGCGTTCATCGGCGCGGATCGGGGCTGTAGCGATATTAATGCTCGATCCAGTCGTCGAGCCACAAATCGATCGCCAAATGCAGCTATTTTGGCAACAGGGAAGCGAACTGCGGCGGGAGGTAGGCTCGTTTCCGTTTGCCGCTACCTCGGCGCTCTCAAATTCGACTCAGCTTTACTTGAGGCGGTGTCCTGAGTGGGAGTGGCGATCGATTTTGGCCGTGGCTGGAGACTCTAGCGGCGCAACTTCCGAGAAGTTGAATTTGGATTCCCCCGCCACTGCTGCGCCGACAGATAGCCAGTCTAAGCAGGAGGCTCTAACTCAACTGCAAGCTTACAGCCGATCGGTCTCAGTAGCAGAGTTCAAAAGCCTGACAGACAGTATTTCCTCTGCCCGCAGCCGCTATGCCATTGCTGTGGAGGCGCTGGAAAAACCGTCGGTTTCTGGACTCCGACAGATTTACGATACTTCGCTGTTCGATTTGTCCGATGCAGCTTGGCAGAAAACCCAAACGGGTATGAGTCGAGTGGCAAAAATAATGCTGGCTCAAGGTATCCCGCCGGGGTTGCCAAAAGAGATATTAAAAGAAGCTGTGAAGCTGCAAGTAGCAGATGAAGTGCCGTTAGAGTCGCAAGCTTTGGCAGTTGAAGGTTTAAGTGCGATTTTGCAGCCAAATTTGGTGAAAGATCCCGAAGCAACCAAACAACTAGCTGAATTGGCGGCGCAAAAGGTGAAACCGGTGACGATCGCCGTCGAGCAGGGCGATATTATTGTTACAGAAGGAAAAGAAATATCGCAGCAAAATTTCGTGTTGCTGGACTATTTTGGTTTGAGCCGGCGGGGGGTGAATTGGCTGGGGCTGGCGGGGTTCGTGTGTTTAGTGTCGGGGGCAATTGTGATCGTGCTGCTGGTAGAAAGGCACTACCGCTTGCGCCGGAG
>PVWI01000083.1 GCA_003003725.1 filamentous cyanobacterium Phorm 6
GCTCTCAAAGTCCCCCTTCTTAAGGGGGATTTAGGGGGATCTCCGGCGCATAAATAGTGTTAAGTAAACCGTATTGCGTTATAACTGTCAACTGTCAACTGTCAACTGTCAACTGCTATAATTATCGAGGCGAGATTTTAGATTGATTTCGCAGCACGAGCCAACGCTCCAGTAAGTTAAAAACCGATATTTACTGCGTAAAAATCTAAAATCTGCCATCTAAAATTTCTAACTATTCTGTCAGTTTTGAAAGTTTCGCGGGCCGGTGTAACCGGATAACTCAGCGAGTTTATCCAAAGTTTGTGTCCCCGAATAAAACTGACCTTGAATTTCCCAAGTCGGGAAACCTTTAATATTTGTAGCAGCAGCTTGGCAAAGTTCTGCGCGGGAATTTTGTCCCTTGGGATCGCATTCAAAATAATCAATTATTTTGGCTGCTTCTTTGCCGAACAGCATTTTTTGATCGTGACAGTGGGGACACCAGTAAGCGCCGTATTCTTTAGCGCCGATTTGTCGGAGATGGCGCGCCAAAGCAATTTGTGCGGGCGCGGAGGTGGTAGTGACGGCAGGCGGTAGAATTCCAGGGGTAGAAGAAACAAAAGGAGCAGGTGAGCTGACGCTGTTATAAAGTCCTAAAGCGCCGATCGAACTCACCATCGCCACCAAAATGCCTGTAAACACCAATTGCCCGATATCTTCCCACTCGCGGCCGACGAGCACTAACACAAACAGCGACAGCGAAAATACGGCGGAACTAATGCAGTAAATACACAGTTCCTTAATTTCAAAAGCCATCAAATACACTAAATAGCTGCTGAAAATTACCATCGCAGCGGTGATGATAAATAGGGCTTGCCAAGTCCATTTTTCCAGTTGAGAGTGTAGTCCTTTGTTGGTGTCGGGATTTACAGCTTTGGGAGCGAATGCCAGAATTGCTATGCTTAGGTAAGCCACACAGCCTAACAAACTTAAAGGCACTGTGCCAAACACTGTAGCGTAGGGACTGTTGAGAACTTTGTCGCAGCCGCTGGTGGGACAAATGACCGAGCCTGTCGTGAATTTAGCGATCGTGAGATAGGCTGTTTCTACGACGCCGATGGCTGCGATCGCTCCCATCACAGTCCTAGACCAGCGATGAATCCAAGGGGTTGAACGTCGGCGAATCATTTTTCTATTTGGTAATTGCTAATTGGGAATTGGGAATTGGGAATTGGGCATTGGGCATTGGGAATTGGGCATTGGGCATTGATGATATTTTTTACTATTAGCTTTTAGTTTTCAGCTATTACTTATTACCTATGCCCAAGGAGTCATTCCCAATTAACCATTCCCAATTACCCATTCCCATTTTACGTTTTACTTCCGACCAGCGCCAAAATGGGTACAATTTTCCGAGGCTCGCGTCAGGGTAGATACTAAAATTTTAGACTTTTGTTCAACCTCCCAGATGAATCTTTGGAGTCAAATCTAAAATCTAAAATCTAAAATCTAAAATCGGCTGACTTTGCCCGGTTCCGGTGTTGGCCCTCTTGAGCCATTACCGTCTCTGTTTTCCTGTTCGCGTTCTTTCTGGGACAAGCCGCGACGGGCTGCTTCTACAAACTGACTGACCCGGATCGGATCTATCGGTTGTTCGATGCGCCCGTTTCGCTTCAGGGAACTTGAGACAATTACGCCGTCAGCCGCCTGCATGAGAGTGGAAATGTTTTCCCAGGAGGCGCCACTGCCGATGAAAACTGGAATTCCGGCCGCTGCTGCACTTGCAAGTTCCAAGTCTTCGAGATTTGGAGGGCTGCCGGTTGTCCAGCCGGAGAGGATTACGGCATCGGCTAAGGCGCGCCCGATCGTTTCTTGGACGGCTGTGGTCAAGTTGGGGCTGCCTAGGGGTCGCCCGTGCTTGACTAACACGTCTGCTAATATTTTGACATCGCTGCCCAATTCTCGCCGATAGCGCAGTAGCTGGTGAGCTTGGCCTTCGATTAAGCCTTGATCTGTGGCCGTGACGCCCGTGAGGACGTTGACGCGGATGAATTGGGCTCCTGTGCAGGAGGCGATCGCGATCGCGCTGTGGGCGTCGTTTCGTAGCACGTTAACGCCGATCGGCAACGTTACCAGATTTGTCAGCCTCTCGACTATTAGAGTCATCGCACTCACAACAGCCGGATCTACTTGATCTTTGGCAAAAGGAGCGTCAAAAAAATTCTCGACAATGATACCGTTTGCGCCGCCAGAAGCCAGCGCAGTAGCCTCTTGCTCGGCTCTTCCGATAATCGCTTTGAGGTTCCCGCCCCAGCGGGGAGAAGTTGGCAAAGGCTGTAGATGTACGACACCGATTATGGGATTCGGCGTTTTGAATATTTGTTTTAAGTCCACGGGTTTCCTGAAACCACCAAGTTGACTGACGGCTGACGGCGAATTTTGACGGTATATTTTAGAATTCTATATGCACGGGGTCGATTCGGTTGACTCAATCGAGCAACCAAGTTACGAAAACCCCTAATTCAGTAGGATTTTTTGGTTTTCGATCGAGGTTAATTCTTGAAAATTGCGCTCATAATTTTGGCTGTTATCGCAGGATTGTTGACAGTGCTGGAAGTGTTGTTGCGCGTGCTGCTAGGTTTTGGCAATCCCTTGATTTATATTGCCGATGCGGAGTGTGGCTATTTGTTGGCGCCTTCCCAGAGGGTGCGCCGTTTGCGCAACTGGATTGAGATTAACCAGTATTCGATGCGATCGGGCTCGATCGCGCCACTTCCGGTTCCCGAAACTCTGCGCGTCTTGCTGTTGGGAGATTCCGTTGCTAATGGCGGTTGGTGGACTAATCAGACAGACACCATATCAGAAATCATGACTCGGCAGTTGAGACGGCAACTACCAAATCTGGCAACCAATTCACAACTGTATTTAAAAGTCAAGTATTCCGAATCTGAAGTTCTCAACTGCTCAGCCAATTCTTGGGGGCCGAGGAATCAACTTGCTTACATTAAACGGTTCGGCCTTTTCGGGGCAAAAGTTTTGGTGTTGCTGCTGAATACGGACGATTTGTTTGCATCAGCTCCGAATAGTGCGGTGGTGGGGCGCGATCGATCTTATCCCGATCGCCAACCCGTGTTAGCTACAGTAGAACTGTTGAGTCGCTATCTACTGCCACGGTTCGGGAGCCAATTGTTAGCACCAGCAGAAAGTGGCGATTTAGTCGGCCTCAACTTAGAAGCCATTCGCCAAATCAATACCGAAGCAGCAAGAGCCAACATTCAGTTTTTGCTGAGCCTCACGCCCAAACGGCACGAATTCGGCGAGCCTGGCCCTCGCGACTGGGAAGTCAAGGCTCGATTGCGTCTCGCCGAATTCGTCGAAAGTGAGAAAATTACTTACATAGATTTTCTTCCTATTTTTAATTCAGCGACGGAACTTCCAAATTTGTATCGAGATAGCATTCACCTCAGTCCTCTGGGAAATCAGCTAGTTAGTCAAACTATCAGTTGTCAAATAGTCTTTGTTTTTTGGGATAAATTGTAATATCGAATCCGGTTGCATGAGCACAGTTACCCAACTAACGAACAACAAACCCAAACTGTTGTAGAAGCACCCGGAAACGACATAATTTATCTCGATCTAATTAACTTGTAAAGTAGGCTCCAGCTCTTTCGGATACCAAGCTTGACCGTCGAGAGCCATTTGCTCGATCGAACTCGCCAGCCGTAGAGCTTTCAGAGCTTGTTCTCCCCCAACAGAAGGCTGATTTCCACCCCGCACGCAATTAATAAAATGCTCCAATTCTGCGTGGAGCGGTTCAATATTGCTGGTGTAAACTTTCTCGATCAACCCATCTTGACGGTAAAGCACCTGACCGTAATCTGTCACGTAATTAGCGGTTGTTTGTCGGTGAATCAAGATTTCGTTGTTGAGAAAATCTGCCTCTGTCAGAGAATTCTTGCAATGAGCCACTATTGAACGAAGTTTGCGGTGCGTCACCTTGCTCGCAGTCAAAGTGGCCACAATGCCGTTAGCAAAGTTCAACGTCGCTGTTACATAGTCTAAATAACCCGAATCTGAAGCTCTACTGCCACTAGCCGTCAGCTTCACCACTGGCGAAGCTGCCAATTCCAGTAACAAATCGATGTCGTGGATCATCAGATCCAAGACTACCGATACGTCGTTGGCCCGATCGGAATAGGGACTCATCCGGTGAGCTTCCAATGCCAGTAGCTCTTCAGTTTTCAGCACTTTGCCGAGTTCCTGAAAAGCTGGATTGAAGCGCTCGATGTGACCCACTTGCAAAATCCGGTGGGATTCTGCGGCTGCGTTGACCAAAGATTCGGCTTCAGCAATACTAGCGGCGATCGGCTTTTCAATTAAAACGTGAACACCCGCTTGGAGACAAGACATCCCCACAGGGTGGTGCAGGCGAGTTGGAACCGCGACACAAACTGCATCTACGTGAGCGAGCAAATCTCGGTAGTCTTCAAAGAAGCGAACCCGGTATTTGCTGGCTACATCAATTCCCCGCTCTACATTTATATCTGCAACACCCACGAGCTCGATATCTTTTAGCAAGCTCAAAACTCGCGTGTGGTGCTGGCCCATATTGCCAACCCCAATTACCCCAATGCGAAGGGGTTCGGGTTGACTTCGGTGGGCGAAAACATTTGCGTATCCCAATGACATCCTATCTAGCACTCCTGGATTCTCCTCCACCACAGGAATCAAGCCTTTTGGCTTCCTTCAGCTACTCACAGCCATCCAGATAGTACCACAGTCAATCTATTTGTGAAGAATTTCTAAGAGAAGGCAGAAGGCAGAGGGCAGACGGCAGAAGGAACCAAATAAAATTGCTATTAATTGCGTATTGACAAAATTTATGAAATATGCACTAAGGCGCGGTCGATCGCCCGCAGCATCGGAACAACACAAATCCGCGCGTATGTTAAGAATTCTGATAGTTACGTGCGATCGTTTTGTGTGATCGAATACAGTTAAATATAAAATCTGATGAGGCCAACGATGAATCAGAAACAAAGGCAGAGATTGGGAAGTGCGATCGTCAGCACAATGTTAAGTTTTGCAGCCTTGTCACTAGCAGCAGTTGATGAAGTACAAGCTGCCGTCCTCACCTACAATTTTGGAGTGGCACAGGGTGGAGGTAGTGGTTTTTTTAAGTTGAGTAATTCCTCGCTTACAGGCGGAGAAACTGAACAAATAGCAGTTTCTGAGGGACAATTTAATGGTTTTACAGCTCCCTCTGGCAGGGGCCTATATGAAGAAAAGCCACCTCAAAAATACCACGATTTAGCAGGGGCAAAAGCTGAGTTCAAGGGTGGGGAATTTCAGGGACTGATAGCAAGCGGTGGCGACTACTCGATTTCAGAAACTAACATTCCGGATGCAGAAGGAGGGCCTGTTTATACTAGATATGAGGGCTCGGCAGTTTGGCGTATGTATCCTGCTATGGGCAATGGGAAACCTTTGTTTTGGGGATACAGTAGTATCCTAATTACATACTTAAGTGGCGGTCAATTAAGACAAATAATAGACCGAGGTGCGGGTCAACAGCTTAACTACGTGCCTATGTCTTACACCCTAGTGGATACGGCAGCCGAACCGGTTCCCGAACCCTTAACATTTGCGGGTACAGCTTTAGCACTGGCTGGTTTGAGTTGGTTTAAATCCCAGAAAAAAAGGGCGGTATGATGGGCGATATCGTTTCAGATCGTCGTGTCCGATCGATGTCCTCCGCAACGTGCTTCTTGCCCGCGAGAGACGGTTTGTAGTGAGGACTTTAGTCCTTCAATCCTGCGGACTAAAGTCCTCACTACAAACCTTACATCGATCGCGATCGATCGATCGTCCACTATCTCACTTTTCAGAAGATATGCGAGTTGCAAAATTTTGATCGCGATTGGGAGACAAAGCCCTAGCTTTCAAAATCGCTGCTACCAAAAACGCATAGGACAAAACTCCCACCATAGCCAACAACAGCACGCTTACAGTTCCAGACGCATTCCACAAAGCATGAAGTGCCGAAGCGCTGAAATAACCTACGCCCAAAATTTGCCAGCGTTTCCTTGGTTTGAGAGCGCTTAAACCGATAAAGTATCCGAAATAGCCACTGTAAGCCATGTGCCCGGCTGCGGAACCCAAAATTCGGGGAATTAGCAACTGCAACCCTACTAATTCAGCCGCTTCTGGCCCTGCTTGCAGGGTGATATTTTGAATGATATTGGGAACGTACTGCCCCAAGGTTTCTAATAGTGTAAAGCCAACTGCCGAGGCACTTCCTAATAGTATTCCGTCTAAAGGTTCCCAGACGCCAATGCGATCGCGCCACGGATTGCGCAGCCAATTTCCCAGCAACATCGCGCCCAAAACTGGCAGGGCTTTTAGCAATTCTTCCATCAGCCCAGCCCCGAAAAACATTCTGATTAAGAAAGATAAAAAGTTAATTTGTTCGCCTTCAACTGGCAGTCGCCCGGGCAAAATTTCTCGAAATACTAGGATAAAGCCAATTAATAACGGGCTGAGTAAAATTAAGACGGTAGCTAAAGCGGAACCGAGCAATACCCACCAAGGCTTGTGCTTGCCGCACAGTTGATATATAAAATAGTAAGCTGCGCCGGAAAGGTAAGCAGCTAGCAACAAATTAAAGGCTACTGAATTTCCCACTGCTACGAACATCGACACGACACAAATAACTGTGGCAATGCCGGGATAGAGATAAGCTTTTTGGCTTAATTGTTTGCCGGTGGAGGCGATCGGGAATAATTGAGTAAAAGTGAGAGCTTCGTGTTCGCTCACATTAGAAAATCCTTGATTTCTTGTGGCGAATCGTGGCTGATTTTGGTTCTTGTTTAGGGGAGTTTCAAATATAAATTCAGGGCCGTCAGTACCGAGACTGATGCGATCGCCCATTTCTAATATTTGGCAGCCTTCCAGCTTGATGCCGTTGATATAAGTGCCGTTAGCGCTGTTGAGGTCGCAAATTTCCCAGCTCGGAAAATTGCCTTTAGTGAGGGGGCGGACTGTGGCGTGGCGGCGGGAAACCATACCGTAGGCGATCGACTCTAAAGCTATTTGACAATTTCTATCTCGCCCGATCGCAACTTCGTGAGTTTGAGAAAGCTGGTACTTTTCTACTTGCACTTGCGCAGCACCTTTGATTAGCACTTGTCGCAAAAATCCTATTTCATTAGTCATTAGTTATTAGTCATCAGTCATTAGTCATCAGTCATTAGTTATTAGTTATTAGTTATTAGTCATCATTTATTCATCATTAGTTATTTGTTATTTGTGATTGATGATGGGCGAGCAGTTATTAGTTATTCGTAACAATCAACAACTAACCACTAATCCTCAACAACTAGGAATCAACAACAAGTAATATAGGAAAACTCACCAATAACCAATAACAACTAACTACTGACTAATGACTACTGACTACTGACTAATCATAAATTTGCTCTGGCATCCTGAACGGCTGCATAGAAAAATATACCTGTTAGCGGTATGCTGAGCGCGAGGATGATACCCGTAACTAAATTACCGAGTTGAGCTTCTCCCGAAGATAGCTCAAAGATTGAGCCGACTGCTGCGATCGCCGTAATGCACGAAAGAGCTAACAATAAACCACTTTTCGGAGTTCCTGCCATCATACTGATTTTACTGCCTTTGGCGAAAATTTGTTTTTGACTAATTCTTCATTCAGTGCCAGTTTGTTTTCTACTCTGTCTACAAACAGCACTCCGTTGAGGTGATCCATTTCGTGCTGAATTGCCCTTGACAGTAATTCAGTCGCTTTCAGGGTTTGAGGACGGCCGTATTCGTCACGATAAGACAGTTCAATGACTTCTGGACGTTTGACTTCTAAATAGACTCCCGGAATGCTCAAGCACCCTTCTTGCAAGATACAGACTTCACCGCTGGTACTTTTGATAGTAGGGTTAATCAAAACCAATGGGGGTGTTTCAGGGTTGTCCGGTTCGCAGTCAAGCACGATGACTTGTTTGTTCACTCCAACTTGAGGGGCAGCTAAACCGATGCCTTCAGCACTGTACATCGTTTGCAGCATTTCTCGTACGAGCTGCCGAATTTCTGCATCGACGCTTTTGACCCGCTTTGCTGGCTGTCGCAGGACTCGATCGCCTAATGTGTATATTGTTAGAGGCGGTTTTTCTAACTTTTTCTTTTCCACCAAAACCTGAACCGTCATAAAACCTCGCGGGATGTTGGGAAATCCCCAACGAAAGCTGTTGGGGATGAAATTGGAACCAATACTATTATTTTCAATATTAATCTAATTTCAGGTAGCCATGACTGGAAACGCACCAAACCAACGGCCGATTATTTTTCTGGGGTTTTCGCCTGCTTTAGTGGTGGTAGAGCTCGCAGGGGCGATCGCAATTTTACTGTCGATTTTGCTCATTGTACAGTTTTGGGAGGTTTTGCCCGATCGAATTCCGATTCATTTCGGGTTTTCTGGGCTGGCTGATGCTTGGGGCGACAAAGTGACGATTTGGATAATGCCGGCGATTGCTGCCATTATTTTTGGGATTTTAACTGCGCTATCTCGCTATCCGCATACTTTAAAATATCCCGTACCGATTACTTCGGAAAATGCGCGTCGGCAATATCTGGTTGGGCGAAGCCTTTTGGTTTGGCTGAAAGCGGAGGTTTGTTGGCTGTTTGCCTTTGTGGTGCGGCAACAAATTCTTGTAGCTTTGGGTAATGCTCAAAGGTTGAGCATGGAGTTGCTTTTAGGAATAATTGTTGTGATTTTGGGGACGGTTGGTGTGTCTTTAGTCAAGGCTTACTTGGCTCGTTAGATGTAGGTAAATACCGTTGATGAAAATGGTTTGTAGTTAGGACTTTAGTCCTTTCTTATGAAATCTTGAAGAACGACTAAAGTCCTCTGGTGTATATTTAGTCAAGGCTTACTTGGCTCGTTAGATGTAGGTAAATACTGTTGATGAAAATGGTTTGTAGTTAGGACTTTAGTCCTTTCTTATGAAATCTTGAAGAAGGACTAAAGTCCTCACTACGAACGGATCGGCTAACTCATCAGATATGTTTGCTGACTGTTCATCGGCAATACTCGCAACCGTCGATTTCTCAAATCGGGTTCTAAGCCGAGTTCTTCCATTGGAGTCACGCCCAGCAAAACAGCGGAAATGCCTTCGGGCAATTCTAAACAATCAAATCTGCCTTCTCTACCCTCTACAATAATTTGAGCGCCGGCAAAAATTCGACCTTTCTTGATGCCAGCCGATGTTTCTACATCTCTTTCTCCTACTTGTCTTAAACCTAGTTGGCTAATAATGGGAGCTGGCAAGGAAAGTAGAGTTGCTCCAGTATCGACAACAACTTTGTCGAGTACCGCACAACGAACTTCCTCAGCAGCAATGAATCCTCGTTCTGCCATAACTAGATCGATGAAATTCGTGACGGTGATTGTAGTGATTACTTGACCCATTTGTTTGCCTTGAAGATTGGGGAGTACCAAAGTCACATTATTTTACCTGTTTGAGTATAATTACTGGAGATTTCTATTGTAATGCTATCTAGAATCGTGCTTGGTTAGTTAAAATCGTTTTAGCGATCGCCCAAAATTAGAATTTGCCTCAACGCATGACACCAGAACCTAACTCTTCTCAACCCAATCCTTCTCAGTCGATCGCGACTGTAGAAAATCTCAACGGTGCTAGCCCTAATGTGCCCACAGAGCCAGCGACAATCGTCGCTACTGCTGAACCGACAAAACCGCTGCCGCCTCCTCCAAGTCGTAAGGTTTTTGCGCCGTTGCAGCCGACACAAACGACTGCTGAGATGTCGGCATCGGTGCTGATCTTGGGGTCGATCGTCGCGATGATTGTAGGGTTGGCAAATGACGTTGTTTGGATTGGCTTAATTGGGGCGATCGCGGCGATCGGGATATCGCTGCGGATGATGTGGCCGAGTTGGGGCAAAATTTGGGTGCAGGTAATTCCCCCAGCTTGGCGCACCTTGATCGTCTCCTGTTTCGGTCTTTTAGCTGGGATTGTGGGCTTGCTGATGCTTAGCGGTACTAATACTGAACCGGGAAGCCGCAACATCCAAATCAACTGGGACGCTATCGGAGCTCTCGGCGAGTTAATCGGCGCTTTGGGGCAAATTTTGATCGCAATTTTGGGCGTTTACGTGGCTTGGCGGCAGTACGTAATCTCGAAGGATTTGACGATTCAGCAAAATCGAATTACGCAGCAGCAAACTATTGATGCTTATTTTCAAGGGGTTTCCGATTTAGCCCTTGATGAACAAGGGTTTTTGGAAGATTGGCCCCAGGAAAGGGCGATCGCCGAAGGCCGCACCGCTGCAATTATGAGCAGTGTGGATGCTGAAGGTAAAGCTAAAATTCTGCGGTTTTTGTCGCAGTCGAGGTTGGTTACTCCTTTGAAGCGCGATCGGCTTTTAGGCCGCCCCATCCTTGACGGCGATGGCGGCTACGCTGAAGACAGAGATCACGGCATCCGCGTCATCGATTTAAATGTTATGTTAGCGGGTGCTGACATGGCTGGCACCGATTTGCGGTGGACAGAGTTGAGCGAAGCCAACCTCGTGCGGGCGAATCTCAGCAAGTGCGATTTAGTCAAAGCCAACCTCTCGCGCGCTATCTTGTACGACGCCAACCTCTCGCGCGCTGACTTGAAAGGGGCGACGTTATTCTACGGCTCGCTCGAAAGTGCTTCGCCCCGCACCCGCAACGAATTTCCTGACTACAAAACTGGTGAAAATACTGGTGCTGTGGTGGAACGTGCTGATTTCACTGGTGTTAAGCGACTGTCGGATGAGCAGCGCCAATACTGCTGCGCTTGGTGTGGCTCGAAGTCAAGAGATAGTATTCCCGGTGGCTGCGAAGGTATTCCGAATAAACTCGGGCGGTGATATCAATTCCGGCACAGCCGGAATAATGAGGAGACGGCAGTGCCGTTTCCCTACCCAAAATAATGTAGGGACACGGCACTGCCGTCTCCTAATTTTGGCTTCTGAATCTCGCCGGTGCAACCTATCTACGTTTCTAGTGAAGACTTGATTCCTCGAATTTAGCAGGACTAAAGTCCTTACTACAAACCGATTATTTTAGATCGACATGATATGATAGCACCGGACTTAAACCAACAATTGATATTTTTCTTGTGCCAAACGGTAAAGCGGCCGCCACACCAAACGGTTAGTCAATACAACCAGTAATGACATCACAGAAGTAGCCGCTAAAAGCAAAGGAAAATTGCCTGATGCTGTTGCTTCAGAAATCGTCTCACCTAAACCGCTTGTTCTAATTATTTCACCTTTAAACTGCACGTATTCGCTGACAATACTCGCATTCCAAGCACCGCCAACCGCCGTAATAATTCCTGTGATTAAGTAAGGGAAAATTCCGGGTAGGATTAAAGTTTTCCAGCGCTGAATCAAGGAAAGTTTGTAAACTTGTGCGGCTTCAAACAACTCCGAAGGTATTGATTGAGCGCCTGCAATCACATTAAATAGCAAATACCACATTGTACCCAACATCATCAGCGCCACTGAACCAATTTGTAAGCCGCCTCCAGCCTGAATTAAACCTAGCAGCAATACGGGAAATAAAGCCGTTGCTGGTATTGAAGCGGCTATTTGTACCAATGGCTGCAAAATCTGAGCTAAACGCGGATTTCGACCGATCGCCACTCCGAGCGGTACAGTCCATAACAGCGATAGAAATAGGGCGCAAATAACTCGCAAAGCCGTGAAAAATGCACCTCCCACAACTTTTTGCCAGTCAGAAAAACTCACCAACCTGAGCAGCATCACCGCTTCGGAAGTTCCCCAAAGCACAATTAGGGCAAACCCGCTGACAAACAGCCAATTTATCCAACTTCCGATGCGGGTTTGTTGGCGAGAGTTTTTGGGTAAATTAGCAGGTGCAAAACCTCTTGCCACATAGCGATCGAAACTGTCTCCTACGGGCGATATGCGCGACTTCAACACCCGCAGTGTCGCCGATCGCCTTAAAAAATCTAACACCTTTGACTGCGGTACATTGGTAGCTTCCACGGCTTGATATTTGAACTTTTCTACCCAAGCAATCAAAGGCTGCCAGATAAAAAAGTCTATGGCTATAATGACACCAATTAATACTGCTAAACCCCAGCCGATCGCCCCAAAATTCCCTTCATTGGCTGCCTTGCCCAAATAGGAACCGAGTCCGGGTAAATTAAAGTTTTTGTCACCCAAGGTAAAAGATTCGATCGCAATCAAAAAGAACCAGCCGCCTGCCACTGACATGACGCTGTTCCACACCAGCCCGATCGCACCAGCCGGCAATTCTAACGTCCAAAATTGCTGCCAAGCATTGAGTCGGTAAACTTTAGCAGCTTCCTTAAGTTCTTGCGGAATGCCGGAAAGCGACTGATAGAAACTAAAGGTCAGATTCCAAGTCATCCCAGTAAATATCAGGATAATTGATGCTATTTCTACGCCGATTCTTTGACCCGGAAATAACGTAACTAGCGCCAAAACAACTCCAGGCAAAAAAGACAAAACTGGAATCGATTGCAAAATGTCTAACAAGGGAATTAAAATTTTTGCGGCTAAGGGAGATCGGTAAGCCGAATAAGCATAGACTAGGGTAAATAGTAGCGATAAAAAATAAGCGGCTGCCATCCGTAAAAGAGTTTGGGCTGTATATATTGGCAAGACACTTAGCGTTGTTTCAATTTTGTAAGTAGGGTTATAGTCACCAGTGAATTGAGAAGCTGTTTGGACTATTACGAAAATTAGAGAGAAGATTGCTAGAATCAGCAAGCCGTCTTGCCAAGTCCAAGCCGATCTTTCTAATGTTTTATTGGCGGGTGTTAGAGGTCTTGTCATAATGCAGAAGGGAGTTCGGTAGCGGATTTTTTAACGGATTTAACGGATGAAAGGAAGGTTCGGCAGTGGATTTTTTAACGGATTTAACGGATGAAAGGAAGGTTGAAATTAGAAGTTGTTATTAGTGATTCGGTAAAAATACCAATGACTACTGAATACTGTCAACTGTCAACTGTCAACTGTTAACTGACTACTCATCTTTATCTTCAGATTCTAAGAAGATTTCGCCGCCCGGTTCGTCGTAGCTGTATAACTCTGCATAACGTCCCCAGTCAATAGCAGTTTTCAATTGTCGCATTGCTTCTTGGGGGCTAAAATGGGCTTCGAGAATATCCAAAATTAACTCTTCAGAAATGCGGTGATTTCGCTTGGCCTGAAGCATTCGAGAAATTTGCTGTACGAGGCGAATATTGCTGAGAATTTGGGTGCGAACAATTTGTTTTCGCTGGTCAATTCCGCCGGCTATGAATTGAATACCAACGGGCGTTAACAGGAGGTCGCCTTCTTGGATTACTAGGAATTCCATTAATTTTGCACCTTCGACGATCGGCAAAATGTCGTCAACTTCTAACATTAATTCTTGACCGAGGCGGTAAAGGTCTTTTTCCTTGCGGTCTTCCAAGAGTTCCAACAAACCTGCGATCGCACCGGTGCGTACCTGTGGCAGAGATTGGTATTTAGCACTGGGCGCTGGTTCAGGTTGAGACACAGTAGTGGCACTTGCAGCGGGTGCAGCCACGGTTTCGCAGCTTAACTCTGGATTCGTCAGAATTTTGTAAACTTGGTCTACAAGGGCTTGAAATTCCGCAGTTTTGCGATCGCGATAGTGCGGCAAAGTCACTGTCAGTTCGGCGCGAATTCGCCCGGGATTGCGGCCGAGGACTACAATGCGATCGGCTAAAATTACCGCTTCCTCAATCCCGTGAGTTACGATTAACACAGCTTGAGTCGGAATCTTTTTTTCCAGCCACAAATCTAATAACTCAAACCGCAAGTTTTCAGCAGTCAGAACATCTAAAGCTGAAAACGGTTCATCCATGCAAAGCAGTTCGGGTTCCACCGCCAAAGCTCTAGCAAATCCCACCCGCTGCCGCATTCCGCCCGAAAGTTCTTTGGGATAAGCATTTTCAAATCCGTCCAAACCGATAATATCAATCATTTTCAAGGCTTTTTGGAGGCGCGGTTCGGGCATTTCTCCTTTAGCTTTTAAGCCTAATTCTACATTTTCTAGTACCGTCAGCCAGGGATAAAGAGCAAAGTTTTGAAATACAATTGCTACCCCAGGGTTTAAGCCGACCAAAGGACGATTGTGGTAGAGAACTTGACCGTTACTGGGCGGGATAAGTCCGGCAATCATCCGCATTAATGTTGATTTTCCTGAACCGGAAGGGCCGAGCAAAGCTACTATTTCGCCCGATCGCAGTTCTAAATTAATTGGCTCTAAAATAGAGATTTTTTGACCGTTGGGCTGCTGGTAAGCTTTGCTAACGCCTTTTAAGGTAATGAGGCACTCTGTTGCTGTCTTGAGTATCACAACTAAACCTCCTATGTGTTTAAATTTAGGTTAAAATTAGTCATTACTTAGTAGTTATTGGTGATTAGTCATTAGCAAAAAACTCTCGAAAACGCACAACTGATATTTGTGTGCAGGCAGGAATCCGCGCCGGGCGGTCTTAAAATTGATTCAAGGGTTCTCATACCTATACCTCATAAAGTCATTTTTAGCAAGACCTTTTGCCGAGAATGCTTCATTCAGTTGACAGTTGACAGTTGACAGTTGACTTCGGAGTGCGACCTCTACCTAAAAGGAAGAGGATTGGAGTAATGAATAGTTTTGTTTGAATTTCTCCCCGATCAGGGTTCCGGCTTTAAACCAATTGTTTCTGGTAAAATATGCCAGATATCAATTTAAGCGGAAATGAGGGGCGATCGCCAAAATCCTATTTTATCAAAAAACTAAATTTTTAGATTAGGAATTAATTTAATCAATAGCCAATCAATCAGCGATAATTGAGATTTGTTACTCTTATTTTATCTATTTTCCTAAGCGAGCTAAAATCACACCTAACTGAACAGAGATAACTCCTAGTATGGCACTACCAGCCCAGTAAAAAGTCGCCAAGCTGTAAGATCGATCGCGCCACAAGACATTTGACTCTAAACCGTAAGTCGAAAAAGTAGTATAAGCCCCCAAAAATCCCGTCGCAACCATTAACCGCACTTCCGTCGGAATCGCCGGCACCCGTTCAAAAGTGAGGGTGATAAAAAATCCCATAGCCAAGCAACCAGTGATGTTAATAAAAAAAGTTCCGTAGGGAAAAGCCGTGCCGAAGCGATTGGCAAACCACAAGGTGATATAATAGCGGCTCAATGCGCCGGCAACGGCACCTAAACTAATTGCGATCGGATGGCGGAGATTCGGGTCTTGCAGCATCAAAGGATTTTAGATTTTAGATTTTAGATTGAGCGGACTCATCTAAACTATTGTATGATTAAATTGGCGATCGCTCAGGCTGTTCCCAATTAAAAATTATAGAGAGTATCTATGCAAATTGTGCTGGCTGCCGTAAACGATGACTTGGTTAGAGCCTGGGAAAGCACTTGCGGTAATATGCAAAATGTCAAGATACATCGCGGCTCAATCTTTGATGTGAAGTGCGATGCGATTGTGAGTCCGACAAATAGTTTTGGCTTCATGGATGGTGGCTTAGATTTAGAGATTTCGGAATATTTTGGAGATCACGTTCAAGAACGCTTGCAAAAATTAATTCAGACTCGCCATCACGGCGAACTCTTGGTAGGAATGGCAGAAGTTGTAGACACAGATCATGCTGAAATTCCCTATTTAATCGCTGCCCCAACAATGCGAGTTCCCACAATTTTAACAGAGACAGTGAATGTCTACCTAGCAACTCGCGCTATTTTAACTCTCGTAAAATTTGGCACTGTTCCAGACGGAACGCCAGTCAAACATATCATTGAAACGATCGCAATTCCCGGCATGGGTACGGGAATAGGCAAAGTGCCGTTGGATATCTGCGCCTTGCAGATGAAAGTTGCGATCGAAGATATTCTCCTAGATCAATACAAGTTTCCTCAATCTTGGCTGTACGCCCAAAAAAGTCACCAATTGTTACAGAATAGCGATGTCGGAGATTTGCAGGGGAAAGATTGAAATTTTAAATCTTAAACTTTGATTTTGAAAAATTAAGTTTGTTGTGTGTTGTTAGGTGAAGGGAATTATCATAAATATAAGTGCGCTAAACCGTACCTGCAAGTGGGCGGTATCCGACAGGCGGTTTCAATGCTAAAATGCCAGAATGAATTATGGCGCTATAAATACAAAGTCCATTCCCACCGGATTTAAGAAAGGAGATAATTCATATGACAGATCCAAATGTGACTGAGACAACAATTGTAGAGGTAACTCCCGAAACGACGGCGATCGTCAAACAAGAGATGCCCGACGCGACTGATGAAACGATCGCAGAAACTGCGGCCCTGTTTGAATCAATCAAAAAACGCGCCACGGCCGAATTTCAAGCCGCCGGCGAACTCACCCGCGAAGCTTATTTGAAAGCTGTGACGAAAGCCAGTGACGCGATCGACGAAAATAAGTCGATCGCCAAAGACAGAATGACAGAAGCAGTCAGCCTGATCAAAAAAGAATCCGAGAAAAATTGGCTGGTACTTGATGCGATTAAAACGCGGGCGCAAGCGCAGGTACAAGATGCCGGCGAAGTCAGCCGCGAAGCTTATTTGAAAGCAGTGCGACAAGCGCGAGAAGCGGTGGAACAAAATAAATTGGTCGAACGCGATCGCATCGAACAAGCTGTTGACGACATTCAGAAACAAACTGAAAAAAATTGGCACGTTGTTGTGGGAGAAATTGAGTCGCTGGGCACTCGCTTGAAGGAAACGGCTAAGTCTGCATGGAACTCGCTAACGGCGTTTTGTGAGAAGTCTCGCAACAATGGCGGCGATTCCTAGCAAGATTGGACACAATCTGGCGATGTTTGCGCTACAGCCCGCCCGCCCGGTTTCCAAACTGGGCGGGCTAATAGTGATCGCCCTTTAATTTGCATTCAGCAAAAGGTTCAGCCATACTGCATAATAAAAAAGCTTTATTTTTAGTCCAAAACCCCGAACCATGAGAACTTACTACTGCGGCGACCTGCGAAGCAAACATATCGGAGAGACTGTCACCCTTTACGGCTGGGTGGATCGCCGCCGCGATCATGGCGGAGTGATTTTTCTCGATGTGCGCGATCGATCGGGTATTGTGCAAATTGTCAGCGATCCCCAACGCACGCCAGATTCCTATCACGGGGCTGAGGCTTTGCGCGGCGAATACGTGGTGAAAATTACCGGTAGAGTCACCAGCCGCCCCGAAGATTCCCTCAACCCCAAATTGCCTACGGGTGAAATAGAAATTTACGCGGACGAAATTGAGTTGTTAAATGCGGTACGCAAGCAGTTACCGTTTCAGATTTCGACGGCGGATAGTGAAAATGTGCGGGAAGATTTGCGGCTGAAATATCGGTATTTGGACTTGCGGCGCGATCGTATGAGTCGCAACTTGCAGCTTCGCCACCAAGTTGTCAAAGCTATGCGCCGCTACCTGGAAGATGTGGGCGGTTTTATGGAAATTGAAACACCGATTTTAACGCGATCGACTCCCGAAGGTGCCAGAGATTATTTAGTTCCCAGCCGTGTCAACTTGGGCGAATGGTACGCTTTGCCGCAGTCGCCGCAGTTGTTCAAACAATTGTTAATGGTTTCGGGATTTGACAGATATTATCAAATTGCCCGCTGTTTCCGCGATGAAGATTTGCGCGCCGACAGACAGCCGGAATTCACGCAATTAGACATGGAAATGAGTTTCATGTCTTTAGAAGAAATCCTCGAATTAAACGAAGGTTTAGTTTGCCAAATTTTCCAAAGT
Source organism: filamentous cyanobacterium Phorm 6 (assembly GCA_003003725.1). Classification (GTDB taxonomy): domain Bacteria; phylum Cyanobacteriota; class Cyanobacteriia; order Cyanobacteriales; family Microcoleaceae; genus Microcoleus. Next base: position 17,822 of record PVWI01000083.1, read on the forward strand.
GTCAAAGGCGTAGAATTGCCCCGTCCTTTCCCGCGTTTGACTTACGCCGAAGCAATGGATCGCTACGGTAGTGACAAACCGGATACTCGTTTCGGTATGGAATTGGTCGATGTTTCCGATTTGATGAAAGATTCGGGATTTAAGGTATTTTCTGGGGCGATTGCTGCGGGCGGAATTGTGAAAACTTTGCCGATTCCGGGGGGGAATGAGGCTTTTTCTAACGAACGGATTAAAAAAGGCGATTTGTTTAAGGAAGCCACTGAAGCGGGTGCGAAGGGATTGGCTTTTATTCGGGTGCGGGAAAATGGCGAAATTGATACGATCGGCGCAATTAAGGATAATTTGACGGAAGCGCAAAAACAGGAATTGCTCGATCGCACGGGCGCGAAACCTGGTCATTTGTTGTTGTTTGCAGCAGCCGACGCGACTGCTGTCAATAAGACTTTGGATAGATTGCGTTTGTTTGTCGGTAACGAATTGGGATTGATTGACAAAGAGAAGATGAATCTGCTGTGGGTGACGGATTTCCCGATGTTTGAATGGAACGCTGATGAGAAGCGTTTAGAAGCTATTCATCACCCGTTTACTGCGCCGCATCCTGACGATATTCACGATTTGAAGACCGCGAGGGCTCAAGCTTACGACTTGGTGTTAAACGGCACGGAAGTGGGCGGTGGTTCTCTGCGGATTTATCAGCGGGATGTTCAGGAAAAGGTGTTTGAGGCGATCGGTTTATCGACTGAGGAAGCTTACAATAAGTTCGGCTTTTTGTTGGATGCGTTTGAGTACGGAACTCCGCCCCACGGAGGTATTGCTTACGGTTTGGATCGGTTGGTGATGCTGTTGGCGAGGGAGGATTCGATTCGCGATGTGATTGCGTTTCCGAAGACTCAACAGGCTGGTTGTTTGCTGACGAATGCGCCTGCTGGGGTGGATGATAAGCAGTTGAAGGAGTTGCAAGTGCGATCGACTTATGTACCAAAATCCTAAGTGTATAAAACACTTTGACAATTCTCAATAATCCTTTCCCGGAGGCGTCGGAGAAACTGCCCACAAGAAAATTCATCTGTTATCAAACAGGCATCTTCAAAAGGCTATAGCAATCTTAACAGTTAACTGTTAACGCTTGTGTACCCTGCTTACTTTTTTCCCTCTGCTACACTTGTTGAGTTGATACCTCGGAGATTTGTTAAGAAACTCGATCGATCTGGTTTCGGGCGATCGACTTGTGATACATTTCTTAAGCCTGAGAACGGGAAAGTCCGGTGTAATTCCGGCGCTGTGCCGCAACTGTCAAAGCCAGAATGCCGATTTCAGGAGTGTAAATTTAGATTCCCTGCGTCGCACGGGGAGGAGTTTATTTGTTAGGTTTGAGTGAATTACCTACTTGTCCGGGCCTATTTTCGGGTTCCCGAGCCCGCGACGGAATATTATCGAGGATGCGGATTCCGGGGGGAATTTTAAATGTACCGCAGTGTCGGGCGATCGCCAATTTGGTCGATCGATACAGTAGCGGCTGTTTGCAAGTCACGAATCGGGCGAATTTGCAAATTCGAGACTTGAACTCGGCAATTTCTCCCGCAGTTTGGCACGATTTGCAGGAATTGGGACTCGCATCTCGCCACGTTGAAGTTGACCCGATTCGCAATATTATGACAAGCCCGACAGCAGGGATCGATCGACAATCATTACTCGATACTCGCCCGCTAGTTCAAGCTTGGGACAATTACCTGCAAACACATCCCGAATTGTCGGAACTTTCGCCTAAATTTAGTGTGGGTTTTGACGGCGGAGAATTGGTTTCGATTCGCGCTATTCGTAATGATATTTTATTAGCAGCAGAAAGGCAAACGACTGATGCAGAAATCGTTTTCCGGCTGCATTTAAACGGTGACACAGGCATTATAATTCCAGAATCGCAATGTATTTCAGTATTGTCAGCCCTTGCTAGTGTCTATCTTGAATATACCCAAAATAAGCCTCGAATTGAAGGAAAAAAACCGCGTTTGCGTCACCTGCTAGCAGATTGGGGTATTGAAAGTTATCTAGAAAGGGTACAGCAGAATTTGTCCTTTTTCAAGAACAGGCAAGATGCCTGTTCCACAAAGAGTGAATTTGATGGTAGGGTGGGCATCTTGCCCGCCCAATCTGCCTCATACGATCCTCATAACAGGCAAGATGCCTGTTCCACAAAGAGTGAATTTGATGGTGGGGTGGGCATCTTGTCCGTCCATTCCCTATCTGAAAAATTCATCCGCAATCACCAACATCTCGGCATTCACTCCCAGCAACAATCCGGTTTCTCCTACATCGGAATTGTACTCCCGCTAGGCAGGCTAAAATCGCAGCAATTGCGAGATTTGGCGAATTTATCCCAAACTTTTGGCAGAGGCACTCTGAGGCTCACACCTTGGCAAAATCTATTGATTTCTGATATCCCCAACTCCCGGATTTGTGAACTCGAAAAGTCGATCGCCCGTTTGGGATTGCACTCGTCAACAACCAATTTAGACTCGTGCTTAGTTGCTTGTGCCGGCAGCATCGGTTGTGCGTCGGCGATGACAGATACTCAAAGTAACGCCCTAGCAATGGTGAAAGATTTAGCCGAAAAATTGCATATCGATCGCCCAATTAACATTCATTTCAGTGGTTGCGAAAAGTCCTGCGCCCAGCATTCTCCAATTGATATAACGTTAGTGGGAATTCAGATTAAACACGGAAATGAAATCATTCCAGGTTATGACATTTACGCAGGCAAAACAGATTCACCTTTTGGGCGGCAAATTTTCCAGGGTGTGAGAGTGGATCAGATTTCAAGTTATATGAACAAGTTGCTACGAATCTATCAGCGGTGTCGATCGCCCGACGAGTCATTGGGTGAATTTATTGATCGAAGTGCGATCGGTAAGTTACAGAAATTACTTAGCCCAGAAAATCATTAAAACAGACAAACTATCATCATTTCCCCTTCTCTTTCTTCCTCATCCTTCTTCCTTCTTCCTTCTTCCTTCTTCCCTATGCTTGACTACATTCGAGACGGAACCGAAATCTACACCAAATCCTTCGCTACAATCCGCGCCGAAGCAGACTTATCAAAACTGCCGCCCGACTTAGAATCCGTCGCAGTGCGCCTAATTCACAGTTGCGGCATGACAGATATTGCCGCAGATTTAGCAGCTTCTCCCGGTGCAGCCACCGCTGGATACAATGCCCTCACCGCCGGCGCACCCATCCTGTGCGATTCCCGGATGGTTGCCGAAGGTATCACTCGCAAACGTCTCCCCGCCGACAATCCAGTGATTTGCACACTCTGGCATCCCGAAGTCCCGGAATTGGCGCTACAAATCGGCAATACTCGATCGGCCGCAGCCCTTGATTTGTGGCTAAATGACTTAGAAGGTGCGGTTGTGGCGATCGGTAATGCCCCGACTGCTTTGTTTAGACTGCTGGAAATGTTAGATGATGGAGTTCCGAAACCGGCCTTAATCCTAGGTTTCCCGGTAGGATTTGTGGGGGCGGCCGAATCTAAAGCGGAACTCGCGGAGAATAGTCGGGGTGTGCCATTTATTACAGTACACGGGCGGCGTGGTGGGAGTGCAATGGCAACGGCGGCCGTGAATGCGTTAGCTAAAAAGGACGAATTATGACTAAGACTACTGGTAAATTGTATGGATTGGGCATCGGGCCTGGCGATCCAGAATTGATTACTTTGAAAGCTTACCGGATTTTGCAGTCGGTGCCGGTGATTGCTTATCCGGCGATGGAAAATGGTAAGGTGCTCGCGCGGGCGATCGTCGCTGATTACCTGCGCCCAGAACAAATTGAGATTCCGATGCCGTTGCCTTTCAGTCCGACGCGATCGTCTCAACCCTATTATGATATTGCTGCGGAGAAAATTGCCGCTCATCTCAGTGAAGGACGGGATGTGGCTGTGTTGTGTGAGGGCGAACCTTTTCTCTACGGCACTTTTATGTATCTATTCAACCGTTTGTCAGGAAAATTCACTACCGAAGTTGTGCCGGGAATTTCTTCGACGATGGCGAGTGCGAGTGCGCTGGGAGTGCCGCTGACTTATCGTAACGATGTGTTAAGCATTATGCCTGCGACGCTGGATGCTGAGGTTTTGCGCGATCGCCTGGCGGTTGTTGATGCTGCTGTGATTATTAAGCTGGGCCGACACTTTGCGAAGGTTAGGGATGTGTTGATTGAGTTGGGACAGTTCGATCGAGCTTTGTATATCGAACGCGCCACAATGCCAAATCAGGTCATTCGGGCGATCGCAGATGTCGATCCCGCAGCAGTTCCCTATTGGGCTCTCATAATGATTCCCAGCCAGCAAAAGTCTGTATCCTAATATTTCCATGCCTGAAGGCGATCGGCTTCCAGGCTTTCCCTACTTTGTTGTGCATTCTTGCCCGTTTATCCAGCATTCTGAACATTGATAGCTTAAGCTTATCTGTCTCATCAGTTAATCTGTTGTTAAAATACTTTACAAACTGAAACAAAAGGTTTATGTTATTTACATGGCGGAACACAAAGCCGTCACGAACATTGAAAACCAAATAAAGCAATCATACAACCATGACAGCAACTTTACAGCAGCGCGAAAGCGCCAATCTGTGGTCGCAGTTTTGTAACTGGGTCACCAGCACCGACAACCGCATTTATGTAGGTTGGTTCGGCGTCTTGATGATTCCTACATTACTGACTGCCACTATCTGTTACGTCATCGCCTTCATCGGTGCGCCCCCAGTGGACATCGACGGCATCCGCGAACCAGTTGCTGGTTCCTTGATGTTCGGTAA
>PVWI01000371.1 GCA_003003725.1 filamentous cyanobacterium Phorm 6
GTCAAGAGTTCCTGTCCATTTTTGAGATTCCAGACTTTAATACTGTTGTCTCCAGAACCGGAAATCACTTTCGTGCCGTCGGCAGTCACTGCTACAGCATTTACCCAGTCATCGTGACCTGCAAATGATAAATTTTCTTTACCTATTTCTAAGTGCCAAACTTTCAGAGTTTTGTCAGAGGAACCAGAAACTATCCTCTTGCCATCGGGGGTGACAGCTACAGCATTTACTGGCGCGATGTGATTGGTGAAAGTGAAAAGTTCTTGTTTTGTTTCCAGATTCCAAACTTTTAGGGTTTTGTCGCCGGAAGCCGAAATTACCCGTTTTCCGTCGGGACTGATGGCCACAGCTTGAACGAAACTACTGTGTTTTCCTAATCTAAAAAGTTGCTTTTTTTCTAGCAAACTCCAGACTTGGACAGTTCCGTCATAACTACCGGAAATTATTTGTTCGCCGTCAGGAGTAACTGCTACAGCTTTTACCCAATCTTCATGACCTGTCAGAGTAAAAAGTTCTTTTCCAGTTTCTAGATTCCAGACTTTGATGCTGTTGTCTCCAGAACCGGAAATTAATCGTTTGCTATCAGGAGTTACTGCTACGGACTGCACAAAACTACTGTGACCTTTGAAATTGAAAATTACTGCCCCTGTCGCTAAATTCCAAACTTTTATGCTGCCGTCCCAGGAACCAGAAATTACTCGCTTGCCGTCGGGAGTTACTGCTACTGCTTCTACCGCAAAAGTATCGCCGGCAAATGTCAATATTTCGGTTCCAGTTTCTAAATTCCAAATTTTAATCGTATTATCCCAAGAACCGGAAATTATTTTGGTGCCGTCGGGAGTGATAGCTACAGCATTGACGTAGGTAAGATGACCTTTGAGGGTGAAAATTTCTGATCCTGTTTCTAAGTGCCAAACTTTGAGAGTGTGGTCGGACGATGCAGAAACTGCTCGCTTGCCGTCGGGGGCGATCGCTACAGCTTGTACCCAATCTGTATGTCCGGTGAGGGTGCGCAACAATCTCCCGCCAGGAGGGGTAAAGCTTGGTGTTAGAGGCCGCAGCCAGGGTTGTTTTTGCTGTTTTGCTTGTGCTAGTAGTTCTTGAATTTCGGGAATTTCAAAGGGCATCAACCGGGCAATTAGTTGCGTGGCTAGTTGGGTTTGGTCTTTGGCTAAAATGTGGGCAGAAAGCCGAATTGCTTCTTGGATTAATTTTAGTTTGTCGGCTTTTTGATCTGAGGTGATAATATCGGGAATTGGTGCTAAATCGTAATCTTCTATTAGCGCCTGTACTCCTGATGCTGACAGCTTGGCTTCAATAAAATTATAATCTGTTAGTAAGCTGTATAGTTTGTCTGAGTCGGAAGTCGCTGCTAGCTGATTTGGCAGGATTCCCAAACAGTGTGTTTGTTCTGCGGGCTGCATTTTATCCAGCCCTTGTGTAAAGTCACTCATAAATTTGTGGATGTCTTTTTTTAAATGTATACGATCGCTGCACCCTGCTTTCCAAGTCGATCGAGAAACTTTTTTCTGGATTTCGCTCTTGACTTAGCATGACATATTTGAATGCTGTTTGCTACGTCTTATGCTGCCGCTTGTTTGCTGATGGTTCGATGAATTGCTGGTTTTTTAGTCCGAGTCTGCTTTGAGCATTTTTTTATGAGTCCGATTGAATTAATAAATCGCGACCAATCTCATTCAATCGGTGCAGCGCTACATTTAGCGTTCGATCGCTAAAAGCTGACATATATCTTTGTTTTTCTTAATATAGCTAGTTAAAGCTAAAAATTTTGATGTGTGGCAATGCTATCTGATGTCGAAACAAGACTTTTTTAACGAAACATGATGCTGGATGCTCTAATTTTCTGGTCACTTGGGCTGTATCAGCGAGGTAAATGTCTCCCCCCGGTTGGGCTTCGTACCTCAACCGCATCTGCAATCTGCGCCAGCCCAAAGCTCTCGGAAAGTTTTGCAGGCGCGCCCCATTCCTTTAAAATATAGAGTAGGACTTGCACTCTTAAACCAGGTTTATAGCTAAAATCATTGGTTTGACTGCTAGGTGATCAGTCAAAAACCGGGTTTCTGACTCCATCTGGCACAAGTCGCGATCGAAAATAAAGAAATATTTAAGTTTAGAGACAAATTTCATGGATGTTATTGAGTTTTTCGAGTTAAGTGCAGGTAAATGGTTTTCTCAGCGTACTGTACACAATCTCAATTCTGGGGAATTGCAGGCAGGTAAATCTGACCTAAAAATAGAAATACTGACAGCTAGCGATGCAGCAGTCGTTAAACTTTGCCAACAGCATTCGATTAATCCAGCCTCTACTAAGCTAACCAGTGTTCGGATTAGTTGGGATGGTATTCCCGATCGCGCCGAAGCTAAACAAATTGGTTCTACAATATTAGCGATCGTCCCGGATATTGACAATCCCAGCGAAGGACAAGTGTTGCAAGATAAGGGAAACACCCGCTACGTGATGGGTGACGACGATGTGCTGACATTGATTACAGAATCAGACACCATTCATGCTGAAGAAAGGCTGTGGTATCTGATTCCCAACCTGCGGCTTCGGACTAGCGTTGTCAAGCAAGCTAACGGTACGGAACAAGCATCTTTTTGTTCGGAAATTCGGATGGGAGTAACTGCAAAAATTCCAGAATAAAAAACAACTATAGTCATTAGTCATTAGTCATTAGTCATTAGTCAACAGTTAACAGTTAACAGTCATGTATGAGTTCAACCGGAATTAATATTATTTTTGTTTTCTGCTTTCTCCTTTCATTCTTCGACCTTCTCTGGCAATGGCTTTTAACTTGGTGTGAAAGTCCGTGTGTTTGACAACAGGGAATGATTTTGACACAGGTTTGTGCACTAAGAAGCGATCGACCTCGGATCGATCGGCTAGGGCGTTAATCACCACATCTTCGTATACTACAATTTCTGTATTTTCTTTGGTGCGATCGTCGTCGGCTGCGGGCAGTTTTTCTGTTTCCTGGGCCTCTGTCTTCGGGACTTCTGCATCTGGCGCGCGATCGATCTTTGGTTCTGACGGCTCAACCAAATCTAACTCTGCGACACTGACTTCCGATTCTGGGTTCGATAAAAGTAGATCGTTTTGCGGTAGTTTAGGATCTCTTTCAGAGGTTAAATCTTGAGGGAAATTGTTGCAGACTAAGCGTTCAAACTCGCGATTGAAATGATATAGAGGTTGACCCATTCTGTGCCACATACTCAATAGCTGTCCGACAGAAACAGCCTTGTATCGCCCTTGATAAAGCGCTTCAACTACTGCTAAACGCAGCCAATAGCCGGGATACTTTGTCAGCCATTCACCCGCCAATTTCTCTGCTTTTTTGCCACCTAGGTCAAAACCGTAGTGAACCAGCAGAGCCGCTGCTTGTGCAGATATTGCTGTCACTTCTGTCATTTGTTATTGGTTCGTTGTTAGTGGTTCGTTGTTAGTGGTTCGTTGTTAGTGATTCGTTGTTAGTGGTTAATTGTTGGCTCCAATAACCAATAACTAATAACTAATAACCAATTACCAACTTGAATTAATCGGATAAACGCACACCTCCTTCTACAGTTTTCACGTCGCCGGAAAAAGGTTGGGGAGTGCCGTTCCAGTTGAAGTCGCTAATTCTAAAAGTCAGACTCCCGACTTGACGTTCAGGATTAAAACGCAAAATAATTGCGTAGCTGCGGCGGCTATATTCTAAAGTGTAGTTTGTACTGATTGTTTCCCTGCTGTCTAAATTAATAGCACTTTGAAATCCGACTCGAAACCCTCCGTAAACTTGTTGGACAAGCCCAAAAGATAGGACTTTCAAATCTACTAAGCGATCGAACAAATAAGGTGATATGCCGTCCCGCGCTACCTGAGTGTAGGTCACGTTAAACCCAGTGTAATCGAGGAAAGGGCGGGAGAAATGGCCGAACTGCCCTTGAATGCCGACGCTGCTGGCGATCGAATTTTGTTGATCGCCACTGCTGTAATAAGAGCCAACTCCTCGGACTCCCAAGGCTAGTTGCAAGAAAGGAACTACCGGGTTGCGCGTGTACTTCAAACCCTGGGTGGGAGTGCGGGGTAGCGGTTTACCCTCCCAGAGGTTGAAGCCGCGGCTCAAGGCGACGCTGGCTTGGGCGCGGCCTAAATCGATGCGGTTGTTTTCCCGCGCTGGTTCGAGCAAGTCTGGTCGATCGGTGTCAGCATTGATAAATTGATACCCGGCTTGATAGCTGAGATTGATGCCAGTTCCTCCGAGTGGGATGACGGGGGAAGTCAGGACGGCCCCGAGGCTACTCTGCACGGTTTGAAAGCCCAGAGAACCGTTAAACAGTCGATCGCGATAACTATATTCTGCTGCTAAGTTGTGATTGCCGATCGACTGCCGCAGGCGCAAATTGCCCCGAAAGCTGTCTTCTGGCAAATTCGGGAAATCCTCGAAACTCAGAAATATCGCCGAGGCTTCGATATTGGTACGGGGGCCGAGCCTAGAGGTCAACTTCGCTTTGAGCCCGTAGCTGTCGGGAAAAAACGGATTGCCGCCGTGCTCTGCCACTGCCCGCTGAAGGTATATTTGGGGTGTCAGGGTGAGCCGCACCGGCCCGTTTTGCAATCCCTGAAAACCGCACTCGGCATACAAACCGCCCCTGTCCCCGCCGTCGTAGCCAAAGGTCAAACACGGGCCGCTCTGCTGCCGGCTGTCAAAGACTTGCCTGCGGGGATATACGGGTATTTTGACACGGTTGTCGAATACTAAGCGGGGCGAATTTGTGACTAATTCTTCAGCCGTGGGCGAAATACTTCTAATCGTCGCCCTCCGCGCCCTGTATTCAAATTCTGGCGGGGAAAACGGGTCGTTAGTAATCCGAATATTGGTTGCTACTCTGGCGCCGTTTGGCAGAAGTTCGAGGCGTTCTGCTTCAAAGCGGATGCGGTTGACTGCGCCGACAACTTGGGGGGCTGCTAGCTGTCCGCCGCCACCGATGGTGACGCTGGCCGCTCCTGGGGATTTGACTCCGCGCAGGGGTTGCTGGCTGGTAATTCGATCGCTCAGAGGCTGTTCGAGAATGGTTCCGGCACTAATATCTGTGGGTAGTGTGGGCGTTAATTCGCTACCTGCTGCGGGGAGGAATATTTCGCCGCTTGCTTGTTCGACTGCGCCGGAGTTGAGCCCGAGATTGAAGTCCATCTGCTGCCCGCGGACTACTTGTTGGCCGCGGGTATAGGCGACGTTGCCTGATGCTACCACTTGGCGGGTGACTAAGTTGACGATCGCCCGATCGGCATCTATCACAGTTTGCC
>PVWI01000372.1 GCA_003003725.1 filamentous cyanobacterium Phorm 6
AGATGTGTATAAGAGACAGATTCTCGATATTTGTTTAGGGGTTTTCGCTCGCGACGCACCCTACGAATGACAACAGTCAACAGTCAACAGTCAACAGTCAACTGACTAATCATCAATTTGCCATCCATCTTTGGTATAATCTTCATCCACAATCTTTTTCGGACGCATCACCAGCACAACTCGCCCCAAAATTGCAATATCTGGGGATGTTTCAAACCAGTGCAATTCTAAATTTCCGCCGTTATCAGCGAGGAAATAACTGTCAGCATCCCACTGTCTTTGAGCTCGATCGGCAATAATCAAAACTTCTTCAACTTTACCCTCCAGCGGTACCGGCAATCGATCGCTCATTTCCAAAATCGCCACCGGATCTTCAGCGTTCAAAATTACCTGCCATCCCGGAATCGCCACCCAAGCTCCTGCTCCCGAAAACTTTACCATGCGGAACGGCCAGATTTCCTCCGGCAAAGGCACTGCCAGCATATCTGACGTAGACAGGGGCAATTTGCCCACCACCGGGACAATCCGGGGCAATTGTTCCTCAGAATCCAGCCGATAGATTGGCAATCGGGGCGCTTGTCGCCTTGGAACTACGGTAAAATCTACGAGCAACTGCTCGATTTGTGCCCTAGCCGTTTGGCTGCTAGCTAATTTTAAACCGCGAGCAATTAAGCGCGATCGCTCTTGCAAATCGCTTTTCTGTCTCGCCAATTGCCAGCACTGGTAAGCTACAGCATCCCCTGGAGTGTCTGTAAACCCCTGCGGGAGACTCCCGAAGTGCGAAAACTCCTTGATCGCTTTAGCAACTTGGCGAGCATCGTCAACATCCAAGTTGTGGGCTAGCATCAAAGCTGCCGCCCCGGCCCGCTCTGTCTGAGACAAAATCCGAAATTCGTATAAAATATCACTACCTTTGCGCAGAAAGTGCGATCGAACTTCCTCCGAAGCGCCAGCCTTGACCATGCTGGTGTAAACTTGTGCTGCAACGCCGACCTGATTTTGCTGAATTGGCTCAAAACCAGTTTGTTCAAAAATCTGCTGAGAGTTGTAGCCCGCTTGCAGCAGCGCCGTACAGGCCTGTCCCCACTCTACCCAAGTGCCTTCCTTGCGGCGGAGCGATCGAATTAACTTTTCGACATCCACAGCATTTGTGGCAGGTGCAGATGCAGGAGGTGAGAAATCTTGCGGTGTATCAGTCATAATGAAATCAAAAACCAGCGTTGAGTTATGTGTGATTGGATGCCAGCAAAGCTCGTGTCGCGGCAGAGCTATAGATTTATAGTAAGTGAGTTATGAGAGTATTGTTACAGAATAGTTGCTCGCCTAATTTTACAAAGGGGAGTTTATCGTATTGTTATGGATAATGCCATTCCAGAGCTAGATCAAATTAAACGCCAGCTCATGACCCTACACCGACCGAAAAAACCCAAAATGCTGGTAGTAGACGACGAACCAGACAATCTGGATTTACTCTACCGCACTTTCCGACGAGATTTTAACGTCCTAAAAGCTGAGAGCGGGATTCGCGCCTTGGAAGTCCTCGACATTGAGGGCGAGGTTGCCGTGATCATTTCTGACCAGCGGATGCCAGAAATGAAGGGAACCGAGTTTCTGAGCAAAACCGTGCCCCAGTTTCCGAATACCGTCAGAATTATCTTGACTGGTTTTACGGACATTGAAGACTTGGTGGATGCGATTAACTCGGGACAGGTTTACAAGTATATCACCAAGCCTTGGGACCCGAACGAATTGAAAATGGTGGTGCAAAAGGCGGCCGACACTTATGAAGTTCTCAAACAGCGGACTGAGGAATTGCACAACGCCCAAAATCAAATCCAACTGTTGGCAGTAATCATGCAAACGGCTGTAGAATATCCGAATTTGGAAGCAAGTTTAGAGCCGATTGCTACTGCTATAAGCGATAATTTTTTGGCGGACACTTGCATTTTGCAACTGGTGGAAGGAACTGTTTTAATGCCAGCCCAAGGCAGTCATACCAGCGGCCAAATTGTGGAAAATTGGCTTGCGGATGACCCTCTGGTCGGAGAGGCAATTTCCTCTCAAACTATTCAGGGTGCTGTAAATATTGCCAGCGACGCAGCCCTAGCTAGTCTGCCGCACTATCAAAAATCTGGCGTTCAAGCTCACTTGATCGTGCCGGTGATTCACAAAGGTCGATCGATCGCCCTGATGTCCATCCAGTGGAAACAACCTTGTTCCCTGCGCCCCGACGAACTCACAACAGTTCACCTCGCCGCTCAACAAGTTGCTTTGGTACTGACGAGTTTTCAGGATAAGTAGTCATTGGTCATTGGTCATTGGTCATTGGTCATTGGTCATTAGTCATTAGTCATTAGTCATTAGTCATTAGTCATTAGTCATTAGTCATTAGTCATCGGTCATTAGTCTGCTCTATGTCTTGAGTATAAAATGATCGCAAGCCAATGATTCAAGACAAAGGAGCGCCGATAGCCAACAATAAAAAAAGGATTAATGGCTAGCGACAGCATGACATGAATGGACGGATTAATTGTATTTTACCAATAACCAATAACCAATAACAACTAACCAATAACAACTAACCAATAACAACTAACCAATAACCAATAACCAATAACAACTAACCAATAACCAATAACCAATAACCAATAACCAATAACCAATAACTGATGACTAATAACCCAGAACAAATTAAAACTATATTTAATCGAATTGCACCAGTTTACAACCAAATGAACGACTGGTTAAGCTTTGGGCAGCACCGGATTTGGAAACTTATGGCGGTCAAATGGAGCGGTGCCGGCCCCGGAAATACTTGTTTAGACTTGTGCTGCGGTAGCGGGGATCTAGCTTTGCTGCTAGCAAAACAAGCAGGGCCCACCGGTTCAGTATTTGGAGTAGATTTTTCCGCCGCACAATTGGCTGTTGCTGAATCGCGCGATCGACCTTTTCTCACCCCTACAAGTCCCATTACCTGGGTAGAAGCTGACGCCCTAGAATTGCCTTTTCCCGACAATTACTTCGACTGCGCCACAATGGGTTACGGCCTCCGCAACGTGACGGACATCCCCCGGAGTCTTCAGGAATTGCACCGCGTCCTCAAACCGGGCGCAAAAGCCGCGATTATCGACCTCCACCGCCCCAGCAATTCCCTCATGCGGAGCTTTCAGCAGTTCTATCTAGACAGTCTCGTTGTCCCCATTGCTCAGCAATTTGGCATGACTCAAGAATATGCCTACATTAATCCTAGTTTAGACAAATTCCCGATCGGCTCCGAGCAAGTCGCGATCGCCCGCCAAGCCGGATTTACCACGGCCACCCACTATCCCATTGCTGGAGCTATGATGGGAGTATTGGTAGTTGCTAAAGCAATTGAAAATTAAAAATGTTTGCTGTTGCGGTCGATCGAATACGCCAGATCAAAATTTTAGATTATTGTTCAGTCCCCTAGATTCATCTGTGGAGTAAATCTAAAATCTAAAATCTAAAATCTAAAATCCTATGAATCCGTCTGATATTTGGCTGTTGTTTGCCCCACCTGTAGTGGGAGGAATTATTGGCTATTTCACTAACGATATAGCTATCAAAATGCTGTTCCGTCCCTATCGAGCCATTTATATTAAAGGGCGGCAATTACCTTTCACTCCCGGCTTGATCCCCCGCAACCAAGAACGCTTAGCAAAGCGAATTTCTGACACAATCATGGGTTCGCTGCTGACGCCGCAGGAACTGCAAAACTTAGCCCGTCGCCTGCTACAAACTGAGCGAATGCAATCGGTAATTCTCTGGCTGTTGCAGTTGGCATTAGATCAGGTAAAAGCAGACGCAGAACAAAAAACATCTAAAATTCTCGCTAACATTCTGCGAGATTTGTTGGGGGAATCGGTGCCGCGAATTCTCAAAGTTTTGGCGCGCCGGGAAGATTTTTTAGAAGCTCAGCTAAATCAAATTTTTGACCAAGTTTTGCTGGAAATTCAGCTAACTGAAGCTCAGGCGGGCCAGTTAGCCGATTGGTTGTTGCAAATAGTAATACCGCCGGAAGTGCTGCGACAGGCCTTGATTGACTTTTTGACCGATCGCAATATTTCGATTATCGATGAAGGGTTTCGAGAAAAAAGCAGCGGCACCTATTGGGTAGTAGCAAACTTGTTTGGTTTGCGTAACACTTTAACTCGGCTGCGGACTTTTTGTCTAGATGACAGACAAGTGACAAATCAACGGTTAGCAGAGTTAACTGTTTCTTTGGGAATTCGCGGGCGACTTCAGGAATGGCTGCAAAATTTGTCGATGCAAAATTTACCAGTTTCGACTGTGAGACAGTTGCGAAAAACTATGCGCGACAGCGTTCGCACCTACGTTCAACAGCGGGGTACAGAGGTACTTGATGGGTTGAGCAAATCTATTGACTGGGAAAATATTTCGCGGTTGATTCTCAATCGATTGCAAACTTCAGCGGTGATGAGCGCTTCCCTGGAAATTGTCAGCAAAGAACTGGCTTTGGTTTTAGAGCGCTATCTGGAGCGGGATTTAGAAAATATTGTAGCTCAGGCTATCCCCATTTTGAATATCGATCAGGTGATTATCGATCGAGTAAAAGGTACTTCTCCCGAAGATTTAGAGTTAGCAATTCAGGGAATCGTCAAAAGCGAGTTGCAGGGAATTGTAAATTTAGGAGGGGTTTTGGGCATTTTCGTCGGTTGTTTACAGACAGTTGTGCTTTGGATTCAGCGGTGATTTATTTCGGCAGTTGTGAGATAATTTGTTGTAGTCTAATATTCACTCTCTCCTGTGCACGCAGTACCTAAAACCAAGTCTTTCGGCTGTATTTACCAGAAATAATTGGTTGAAAGCCGGAACACGAGTGAGGGAGAAATAAAAACCAGACTATTCATTACTCCAATCCTCTTCCTTTTAGGTAGAGGTCGCTCTCAAACTGTCAACTGTCAACTGTCAACTGTCAACTGTTGAATTATTTTCTAAATTTATGCCAACTCCAAATTCGGACGATCGCCCATACATCCCCAAAAACCCCCGCAACCTCAGTCGCCAACAATACGAGCGTTTAACCGCAGAAATCGCCGCTCCCTATCGGCCTGTGCGACAGTTTGTGTACGTAGCTTGTGGCGCTTCCGGTTTCATCGGTGGCGTGGTTTTCCTCGCTAAAATTGCTTCTGGGCGCGAAATTGGCTCTGCTTTGCCCAATTTTGCCCTGCAAGTCGGAGTTGTGGCTCTGATGGTGTTCCTGTTTCGCCT
>PVWI01000373.1 GCA_003003725.1 filamentous cyanobacterium Phorm 6
CCTCCCGATACAGATATCAAGCAAGTAGTCACAAAAACTTTAGAAGATATTGAAATGTCTCACCGCCGTACTGCTTTTGTAAAACAGCTTAGCGGCGGACAGCGAAAGCGGGTTAGTATCGGAGTTGAACTGTTAGCAGATCCGAAACTTTTCTTTTTAGATGAACCGACTTCAGGACTCGATCCGGGCTTGGATAAGAAGATGATGCAACTGCTGCGAAAGTTGGCAAGTCAAGGTCGGACGGTGATTTTGGTGACTCACGCGACGGCAAATATCACGATGTGCGATCGTATTGTATTTATGGGCCGTGGCGGACGCCTTTGTTACTTCGGCCCGCCTGCGGAAGCGCTCGATTTTTTCGATGTCAGAACTGACGATTTTGCCGATATTTACAACGAATTAGAAACAGGAGAAACCAACGTTCAAAGCTGGGCAGAAAAATTTAGTAAATCTCCATACTATCAGCGCTATATTGTCAACCATTTTAGCACTGGCAACGCCAACGGGCAAAAACCTGTTGCGCCTAAGCCACAATCTGTATCTTTTTTTAAGCAAATTGTGCTACTTTCTCAGCGCTATTTTCAGCTTATTTCTCGCGACTTAGTTAACTTAAGCTTAGCTCTTTTAACAGCACCAATCGGCATTAGTTTACTGCGGCTAGCCGTCAGAGATCAAGACCCATTAATTGGCGCACCAGAGGCAAGTTTAGCACCTTTAGCGATGCGAGTTTTATTTGTATTCACCTGTGCAGCGATTTGGGTAGGACTGGCAACATCTCTGCAAGAAATCGTCAAAGAATCGGCTATTTATCTACGGGAACGTTTGGTAAATTTAGGATTATTCGCTTATCTGGGTTCAAAATTTTTCATCCTTTCGGGGTTGGCAGTATTGCAAACTATCTTGATGGTAGGAGTAATTTTGATTGCTTTTAAAGACCCAGAACCAAGTTTGATCTCCTGGACTGTGGGAGTCAGTATTACGACTTTTCTCACTTTGATGAGTTGTCTCAGTCTCGGATTGGTCGTTTCGGCGATCGTCAAAAATGGCTCTCAAGCTAATAGCGCTTTGCCTTTATTATTGCTACCTCAGATTATCTTTTCGGGGGTTTTGTTTAAAATGGAAGGTGTGGCGAGCAAGTTTTCTTGGCTGACATTAAGTCGCTGGTCTGTGGGTGCTTACGGCTCTTTGGTTAATGTGAATGCGATGGTTCCCGCACCTACTACATTGCCCGACGGGAGTACGCTTCCTCAGCCGTTTGAGCCTACTGCTGTTTACGATGCAACCTGGGAGAATTTGAGTTTGAATTGGGCAATTTTGTGCGTGCATATTTGGGTTTATTTGATGTTGACCCTGTGGTTGCAGAAGCGGAAAGATATTTTATAGCAGTTGACAGTTGACAGTTGACAGTTGACAGTTAAAGAGTAGGGGAATCAAACCGTTGATACTAAAATGGTAAAGTAGGGTGCACAGTGCGCGCCTTACTTAGTTGTTAGTTGTTGCTTCTAATTATCCAGACCCAATTCCCAATCCCCTATTCCCCATTCCCAACTAGATGAATTATTGGCTAATGAAGTCGGAACCGGATGTTTACAGTATTGCAAATTTGAAATTTGATAAATTTTCGATTTGGGATGGTGTTCGCAATTATCAAGCCCGCAATTTTATGAGAGAAATGAGTCTGGGAGATTTAGTTTTTTTTTACCATTCCAATACTAAAGTACCGGGAATTGTCGGATTGATGCGTGTCGTTGACATTCATGTTACCGACCCGACTCAGTTCGATCTAAATAGCGAATATTATGATGCTAAATCAGCGTTTGATGCACCTCGCTGGCAAACTGTGAAAGTCGAGTTTGTTGAGGAATTCGCTAAATTAATATCTTTGGATGAACTGAAACAAAAGTTTAGTGCTGATGAGATTTTGGTTGTGAGAAAAGGTAATCGGTTATCGGTGATGCCGATATCTGAAGGTGCGGTAGAGAAGATTTTGAAGATGAGATAAGCTGCATTTGTGGCACAGGCCCTCCTAGCCTGTGCCACAAATATTTACAATTTCCTACAAACTGGCCGCACAAACTGCGGCTCCAATTAACCCTACATGATCGTTCAAAACCAATCGAACTGGTATCATTTCTAATAGCGAATCCATCCGCCCTTTGTGGGTGAAAGCGCGCATAAAACTGCCTTCTTGAATCAGTGGCAAAATTTTAGCAGCAATGCCACCTGCTATGTACAAACCGCCGTAAGGTAAAAGTGACACAGCCATATTTCCGGCCACAGCGCCGTAAGCTTCTACAAACATTTGCATTGTTTGTTCGGAAAGCCGATCGCACTTTTCCATAGCTGCTTTGGCAATTGTCGCCCCCGGATCGACAGTCTTCTCGCTTTTACCAATTTCTGACTCCCATTTTTTGATGATTTCCCCTACTTCCGCTGATTCAGCAGCAAATTTTCTGTCTCGCAAAAACTGGTAAATTGAAACAATCCCTTGTCCTGAAACTACTCGCTCGATCGATATTCTGGCAATGTCGTGTTTTGCTAACAAATATTTCAGCAATTGAAACTCCAATTCCGATCGCGGTGCAAAGTCACCGTGTCCCCCTTCAGAAGAAAAAACTTTCACTCCATTTGCTTCAGGAATTGCAAAACAATTTCCCAAACCAGTACCCGCACCAATCACAGCGATTGGATCGTATTGTCGCGGTTTTCCCACTTGCAAAGTGTGCAAATCCTCCGCATCCAAACCGCAAACACCATAGCCAACCGCTACAAAATCATTAATTAAACTGACGCGGGATATGCCTAATTCTTGTTCCAGACGCTTCGCATCTAGCACCCAAGGCAAGTTAGTCAGTTTTGCAGTATTGTTAACCACCGGGCCTGCGATCGCAAAACAAGCTTTTTCAGGCTCTGGTGCAAAATTCAACTCAATAGCAGCTTCTGTCAAAAAATGCTGAACTATTGGCACTAAATCGGGAAACTCCCCGCTGGGATAGCGAAACTCGTAAAGTGCATTCATTTCACCGTTAACAGTCCTTTCCACTAAGCGCAAAATTGTCTTAGTTCCGCCAATGTCACCCGCTAATAATAATGCCATAAACCTCCGATTAAACAGTTGACAGTTGACAGTTGACAGTTGACAGTTGACAGTATTGTCCACTGTTAAACCAATATTTTTTAGGTTGGGCCAAGCGTTGCGTAGGGTTCACTTCGTTGTACCCAACCTACTAATCGCTATTAACAATTATTGTCGCACCGCCATTCAAAGATCGCTGTTACATCCGCGACTTCTTTAAGCATCCTACTCCTGACTCCTGACTCCTGGTATAACTGTCAACTGTCAACTGTCAACTGTCAACTGTTAACCAAGCCCGGAGCACCTGGGCCACTGTCCAAGCTTGTGCAATGCAGCCCCGGGGCGAGTGGGGCGCGTCGCCCTCAAAAATTTCGCCCAAACTGCCAACTCCGCCGGCCAATATATTATGTGCCATTGGTTCGAGGAATTCGCGAGCTTGTACTGGGTCTTTGTATACATCTAAGTGAGCTAAAACAAAGGGCCCAATTAGCCAACCCCAAACTGTGCCCTGGTGATATGCCCGATCGCGCTGCAATTGGTCGCCTCCATATTTGCCGAGATATTCTGCGTCTTCAGGCGAGAGACTGCGCAGCCCGACAGAAGTGAGAAGTTGCTGAGCGCAGGCGTCTACCACACCCCGACAGCGATCGGGCGTGAGTAATGGTGTATATCGGTGGGTTCCGTTAACCCGCAATTCATCTGCTGATAAGGACTTGGGAGACAAATCTAAGGGCAACGACACCGCAAATATCTGATTTGGTCGGAGAGAGCCGTCGTGTCCGTCAGGGCCGTCTAGAACGTCGTAACAAAAGCCTGTATCGCTGTTCCAGAAGCGGGTGAATCCGGCTGCTGTCCGATCGGCTAATTGTTGATATTCATAGTGAGATTTGCCCAATTTTCGAGCAAAACTGACCATTGCTTGTATAGCGTTGTACCAAAGCGCGCTGAGTTCGATCGGCTTACCAGTGCGGGGAGTCACCACCCAATCGCCCACTTTCGCGTCCATCCAAGTTAGCTGCACCCCCGCTTCTCCCGCGTAGACTAAACCGTCGTCGGGATCGACGCGGATCTTATACCGAGTACCCTTGATGTGCCAATCAACAATCTCACATAAGATCGGCCAGAGTTCGCTCAAAAGTTGGTCATCGCCCGTGGCATCGATATAAGCGCGAATTGCCTCAAAGTACCACAGTGTGGCGTCTGCGGTGTTGTATTCCGGTGCGCCACCAGCATCGGGAAAGCGGTTCGGCAACATCCCCCGATCGACATACCGCGCAAAAGTTCGCAAAATCGATCGCGCAATCTCCGATCGCCCGGTACAGATTGTGAGACCGGGCAGCGCAATCATCGTATCCCGCCCCCAGTCGCTGAACCAGGGATATCCGGCGATAATCGTTTTGCCCTCCGGTTCTTCCGGTAGCGGGCGGCTGACGATAAATTGGTCGGCGGCTAGCACTAAGTGATTTATCCAATCGGGAGATTCGTCCGCTTTTGACCATTTTTCCAGCACTTCTTGGTCATAAGTGCGGCGGGCTTCTAAAGCTGCATCGCCGTTTAACTGGGGATTTTTGTCCGTACTGGCTATCAAAGTGAGAGATTGTCCCGGTTCGATCGCAAAATGGAAAGTCGCCGCGTGTAGGTGATCTTCGCAGCAGTCCAATCCGCGCCGTCTTTCGGCTGCGAGGTCAAATCCGTAGTGCCAATTGTATAAAGGCGTAGAAACTCGAAATTTGGGCTCTGGTTCGGCATCTGTCAGCAGGTAGAGAGGTGCAGCTTTCCCGAAAGCAGTCACGCAAACCCCTCTGTCTAAGGTTTCTAGGCTCATTGGCCAGTCGCCCGCCCTGGTTTGGTGATGGTAGTCGCGGTAGTTGACTAGGGCTTTGACTGCGAGGGCGATCGGTTTTGAGGCGCGGTGCAACCGATATTGAATATATGTTGTGTTAGCACCTTGTTGCATCCAAATCCGCTTTTCGAGGATGGCATCAGCGAGAGCAAATCTCCAAACAGGCGTCGTACCTTCGAGGTGAAAGCTTTCGACGTATTTGTAGCCGTGAGGTTCGATCGTACTATCGGCCCAGCGGTTGGTATAAAGCGGATAGGCGCGATCGGCATACACAGCCGTTTCGTCCAGCTTGGCGAGCATCAAAGTCCGTCCCAGTGGTGGTTTCAGGGCGGCAACCAGCAGCCCGTGATAGCGGCGGGGGAG
>PVWI01000374.1 GCA_003003725.1 filamentous cyanobacterium Phorm 6
AAGTAGTGCTAGATATTACCCCCCCAACCCCCCCTTAGTAAGGCGGGGGCTAAGACTTCATCCATAGCACATCTTTAGAAAAATGGTATTAGTAAGTGCGATCGACCGATTTGCAGATTTCAGCAGGAACCAACTGCAACTAACATTAAAGATTGATTGATCGAAAGCAGGTAAAAACAATGCAAGATGCAGGATATACAGTCTTCATGGGCTTTGGCGGCCTCTGGGTAGTCATGGGAATTGTCGCTGTGATTTTCCTGTTCAAATCGGACGGTCAAAAGCTGAGGTTTGGCAAATGGGGATTGTTGGTGGCTATTCCGATCCTAGTGCCGATCGTCCTGGTTTTGACTTATCAGATAGCCCGCCCGTTTATTATCCAACACTTTTGAGGGCTGCTGGAAGCCGATCGTCCGTGGGAGAAAGGAATTAGTTAAATTAAGTTAATTATTATTGCTCATTTTCGGGCGATCGCAACTGGTGCCTCACCCATCCTCGCAAAGCCTCAATTATAGTAGTATCATCTTCCGTCTCGGCCATCTGCAAAAAATGATTGATTATTCCTGAAGAAACAATCGGAAAAGCGCCACTGTATTCACAGAGCGCATATTCTCCGTTCTGAAGTTGAAAAAATTGTACAGTCTCTCCTAGATATCGCCAAATTTCAGGAACTCCTAAGTTTTTGTAGATAGTAAAGCGATTAGTAGATGGACTGGTGAGATCGACTTCGATGATTAAATCAGGTGGCGGGTCGATTGACAAGTTAATTTTTCGGCCGCGAATGCGATCGACATTTTGGATATAAAAACAGGAATCCGGTTCTGCACCTTGTTTTAACTCTTCACGGTTTAGAGTCGTCGAACCAAATCCCTTGCGTTTCAATTTTAATTCGTCACTTAAAGTAGTCACAAACTGTTTCAACAAACAATTAATAGTTTCATGCAAGTCTGATGGCATGATAATTTCTAAGACTCCTTGAGAATAAGAAAATCGCGAGGATCTCTTGTCTCCCGCTTCTGCTAATAAGCTTTCGTAAGTCTGCCAACTGATATTAGATAATACTATCCGTTGTGTAGTTGTTTCCGGTGAGGGCTTAATGGGCGTAACGAGCATATTTTCCCACTCCTTAATCATGTCCGGTTATTTAACTATCATAAGTTCGCACTCAGGACTTTAGTCCTTGTTTACATTTTTGAGGACTTTAGTCCTTGCTACAAACGAACTTAATCCATAAACAGGTTTATTAAAGCCTGAGACTTTCTATTTACGAGAGAACGGGACAGACGGGGCTCGAACCCGCAACTTCCGCCGTGACAGGGCGGTGCTCTAACCAATTGAACTACTGTCCCTCGTTTTTGCTTGTTTTTCAAGCACAATCTCTATTATGCCTATGACCTCACCTTTTGTCAAGAGGTTTTTTGAACTTTTATTTTGAAGCCCAAAATTTGAGTCTCCTGCAACGGGCTGAAGTTGTTGTCGCTCACCAAAATCAGACCTATGCTACCATCCCCTAAGACGGGGCCCAATGTCAATCCCTCAATGTTGTCTAGGGGAATTTTCAGGGTTTCCAAATCAAGCAGCAGCCGTTTTTCAACGGGAGAAATCTCGCCCAGACGATTTTTGAGGCTTTCGATCCCTTCTATGCGATCGCCCTTTTCCAGAGAAATTTCAAATAGTTTAACAACAGTTCCAGTTTCCCACGAGAAACCACGCTCTAAACTAAGCAAGCGATTTTCGTCGATCGCCAATAAATCCACTAAACCATTCGTGGTTAATTTTCTCACAGGATTAGCACCCGGTGGTAGCGGTTCAGTGATGTAGGCAAAAGATCGCTCTAGATTGCCACTGAGCGCATCGTACCGCAAAATCCGGCACGGACTACCACTTTGCAGCGAAGGTACCGCGCCATCTTGAACCAGGGCGTTTTCTGTGGCGGTGAATAGATATTGACGATCGGGCGTCAAAGTCAAGCTTTCAAATGCTAAATTGTTGCGGATGCCTCTAGTGCCTTTGTCGTCGGGCAAAAATAGTTCAGGAATTGGCAGCGTTTTCAGCAGTTTACCATCTAAGGAGAATTCTTTGATGAAAGGAGTGATTTTGCGATCGACATCTCCCTCCGAAGAAACAAATACACTGTTGCCAGTAAAAGTTATCCCTTCAGGATCTAAACTTAACTCTGGAAAACTCTTGCCGTTTTCATCTAGTAAAGTTGTCACACCAGTAAAAGTAACTTGCTCTTTTTCCAGTTTACCAGATTGCAAATCTATTTTTAGAGAATAGAAACGCGCCGGAGCCTTGCTACTACGGTCATCAGAAATGGCATAATAAACTTGTTTGTCAGAATCATAAGTAATCCCAGAAAGTCCGCCAATTTCCGTACCTCCAAACGAAGAACCAGTCGGAAATATTGCTCTACCGATCAAATCAATTTGAGTAACAGCAAAAGATTGAGCCGACATACCGACAAAAATAGCAACAGTTGCTGCTATCAAAATACACGCAATAAATATAGTTACCTTTGCTAGATTTCGCATTTTACTATCTTCTTCTCTTTCTTCCTTCGCGCCCTTTGCGCCTTCGCGGTTCGTTTAATCATAAAATCACTGTTTCTGATTCAGCAAAAAATTAGTCAACCAATCTTTAACCACATAAGTAGCACGACAGTCGTCCTCATTGTAGCGGACGATCGCCTCCAAGATCGATCGATCGCCCGTTTTGAGCCAATCATCATACCAGCAGACACACTGAGCACCATTAGCCTTAGCATCTCGCCACTCAAAACCCAGCCAGCGGGCTATAGGTTTGAGCGCATAACTTTCTACCGGCATAATCGCTTTTTGGGTGACATATTTGTGGATATCTATAAAGCGTTTGAGCACAGGTTTCCACAGATATGCTGGCGTGTTGTAAAGTTTTGCCAGTCGCTTAAAAGTCTTGACTTCATAGTCGCAAAAATGGAAAATAGGAGCAATGGGATAAGTCCACATTAATTCTAAGAATTGTTTCCAAGCCACTCCTTCTTCGGCGGCACTTTCTGCTAAAAACTTGTAGTATTTTTCGGTATTATTGTATCTGTCAATGACTAAGACTCCGTGGAGATAATCTAGATTTAATTCTGGTTCCGCTTCAATATCGAAGTATAGTTCAATAGGTGCGATCGGCAAAAACACTGATTGAGAATATGGAATTGGTTTCGGGCGGAGAATTGGCGCAGGTATAGAATATTTGGCTGGTTTATTTTCCGTAGATGATTTATCAAGTTCGACTGAAGAAACCGGGCTTTTTACCGACTCTGCGCGCGGCGACGAAGTATTTTGGTGAAAAAGCCCGGTTTCTGAATCCCCATTAAGTACGACCATATTTTCTACTTCCTTAACCGCCATCTTATCCAAAATATTGTCTGCAATATCTGGTACTATTTTAGATTGGCTATCTTCGGCATAATTCTCATTTCCTTCTTCCCTTCTTCCTTCTTCCTTCTTCCTTCTTCCTTCTTCCCGCACAAACGGTTGATTCAAAAAAGTCGATCGCGCTTGCTGCACCACATCGACTGCTACTCCCGCCACAAACTCAGGATAACTCGCTAACAAATCAGGATTAGCATTAGCCAGAGATTCTAAATCAGTCAATCCTAGAACTTTTAGTATAGCATATCGCTTAGCCGTAACTCCCGGCAATAGCGAAAGATGTTTAATCGATTCGGCTTCCTCGTGACAAACCGTATACCAACCGCAAAGAGTACACTTTTGCCGAGAAATGAAAACCTCCGGTTTATGCCGATTTTCTAACATCTCAATGCACTCATCCAAAATCTCGAACATCTGAGGCATTCGCTGGTAGAGATTCACCGCCCAAAGTCCTTTTGTCCGCAGCATCAACCACGCATTTTCGGGCATTGTTCCCTGCATTGAAGCTAACACTTGCGCGTGAAAAGCTGCGATAATTTGATAGTCTAGTTTTGGTTTTTTACTCAACCAAATATCGGCATTAGCGTAACTCCAATTGCCAAATTTGGAATCTCCAGGCTGTTTGATTAATAAGTGCGGGCGGCTGACAAGGGTGATTTCGGAAGAGTGCAGGATTGAGGAGGAAAGATGCACTGGAGTTTCGGGAATTTCGCCGATGTCTGGCAAATATTGGCCGTCTATTCCTGAGATAGAAGCTCTTTCACCATTGGTTTTGCCCAATTCACCTTGACAAAGGACTCCTCGATAAATGCGATCGACTCCTTGCTGCATTAAACTCAAAGTAGCGGCCGCACCAGCAGCCCAATCTCCTCTAGGATAATATGGTTGTTGGTAAGTTTCGTGCTCTAAAGTTTGCTGCTGGTGTGTCGAACTGTCTCGCATCAATTTTAGCAAAAAGTCGCTTGGTGGATCTTGTTGTTTCCAATCTCCCCAAGTGTCTAAAAATGCTCGGAGATTGCATCGCTGATAGGAAAGTAGCAGTTTGTCAGTTATTAACATTTAGTGTTCGCAAGACATAGAATAAGTAGAAAGCCCTTCGACTTCGCTCAGGATACAAAGGCACGACATGGATACACGGATTGATTATTGAGCTTGAGGCATTCAGTCACATTAGTTATATATACTAAATTCGGCTTAAATATCCTCTTTATTTCTTAGTCCGCGGAGGCGGACTTTGTTTGTGTAGTAGCGGTTTCAACCGCCGAATGATCGAGGGGGTGGCGAACCCAGATTTGGTATTATTCAATATTAACGCTATCAATAAATCCCCAAGAAACATGACAAAGGACAAATACCGGCAACAATTTCCAGCTTTGGCCAATAAAGCTTATTTTAACTACGGCGGACAAGGGCCGTTGCCTGACCCTGCTTTAGAGGCGATTTACGCAGCCTATAAGCGGGTGCAGCTTGGGGGGCCGTTTTCGGGGGAAATCGGTGCTTGGGTGGCTCAGGAGGCGATGCTGACGCGACGTGCGATCGCAAACGAGTTAGCTGTTCCTCCCGAAACGATCGCCCTGACGGAAGATGTCACCGTCGGCTGCAATATTGCTCTGTGGGGCATTGATTGGCGATCGGGCGACCATTTATTGCTTTCTGACGCAGAACATCCCGGCATTGTAGCTAGTGTAATGGAACTTCAGCGCCGTTTCAACCTTGAGGTTTCGGTTTGTCCGTTGGTGGCTACTTTGAATGAGGGCGATGCGGTGCAGGTGATTGCTGATTATTTGCAGCCCAATACTCGTTTGTTGGTAATCAGTCATATTTTGTGGAATACTGGCCAAGTTTTGCCTCTGACTAAGATTGTGAA
>PVWI01000084.1 GCA_003003725.1 filamentous cyanobacterium Phorm 6
ATCGTATTATTGTCAAAGAAGATATTGACAGACGTGGCCGAGAACCCGGTGTCGTGGCTAAGTTGATTTGCCAGGGGATTGCCGAGGCGATCGCTGCACGCACCCCAGATCAATCCAAAGTTCAATACGAGTTGATTCTCGATGAAATAATTGCTGTTAACAAGGCTTTAGACGAAGCGCCGAAGGGCAGTTTGGTGGTGATTTTACCGGAAGGCGTCACCAAAGCTTTGGGTTTAATTGAAGCGCGGAAGCCGATTCAGGAATCTGTGGTAAATGCTGCTATTGTCGATCGCATCTCTGAATCGCAGAATAGTTTAAAACCGACAGTGGTAAATCAAGGTTAAATTCTGAAGTCTCATTGAATTAATAGGTTGGGTTTAATTGTGTTAAACCCAACCTATTTGTTTGAGAAATTACGTAATTTTTGTGCTTTTTAAAATTTTAGCCTGCTCCATCGCCAGTATGCAAACCTTTCAATAGTTGCTCTGTAACCTCAATCAGTTCACACACAGATTTTTGCGTAAGTTGTGTCGTTTTAAACCCATGAGCAATAGAGTTACGCAAAGAACGCGCATTCATTAATAACTGATATTCAGATTTAGAAATCACGCCCTCCACCGTCAGTTGTTTCACTAAATAAAGCGGATCTAATCTTTGCAAACTTAGCTCTTCTTTCTGGGCAACAATCCTCAAAGTTGCCTCAACTAAAGACCAAGAATATAGCATGGCTGACTCTAAATGTTGTGTGACAAGTTGCTTAGCAACTTGTAAACCTAACTCTATTTCATGCTCTTGAAAAGAATCCTCAGCTTTGGGAAGCTCGACTGCATCCTCCGAGTTAGTCATCACTAACTCAAACCTCCAACCAGGATTTTCTGCTACTGCTTGGGCTAAATTGCGTAGATATGTACTAGAGGGTGAGTTGAGTGAAGCCCGTGACTTGACTGCAATAACCACTGACTCTTCCCCCCGACGCACTATCAGATCCGGGCGATAGCTTTTAAGGAAGTCCGGTAAATCTTCAGAGTTTGGATGAAATGAAATTTCATAACCTTTCTCACGATACTCCTCTGCTAGTTTTAACAGTCGCTCTCTTTCTATGTTTGCAGTTGAAGTTGCCATCATGTCAGTACCTCTTGATCAGGAGCATCAATTACGACAATGTGCAAGAATTCATTGCCACGGGCAAATCCTTCCGCTAGGATTAAGGTCATATTTTCTACTTTAAAGT
Source organism: filamentous cyanobacterium Phorm 6 (assembly GCA_003003725.1). Classification (GTDB taxonomy): domain Bacteria; phylum Cyanobacteriota; class Cyanobacteriia; order Cyanobacteriales; family Microcoleaceae; genus Microcoleus. The sequence continues at coordinate 1,232 of PVWI01000084.1, forward strand.
TACCTGATAAATTCCTCTTGCGGGCTAGGACATCAGTTACTTGATCGTCATCGACATAGGCTAGCCCGATAATTGCATCTTGAATTGGCTTTACTATGTTGTCCACATCGATTTTAACAGAATCGTAGAAATAAGTTATCTGGAGCTTGACTAGGCCAGTAGCTGTTTTCTGCTCCGAAGACCAGTATTTTTCAGCCTCTTGCCTCACCGTGATTTTCCAAGCTTTGAGAAGAGCTCGCCTACGAGCTTGTTGTGATACTGGTGGGCCATCTACTATGAACTCAAATCTCGCCAAAGTGTTTCTAAATAGAAGATTGGGGATTATTTTACCTTTTAACTGCCGCCCACTGAGTAATCGGTGCCAGTTGTAGGGTGCGTCGCTCGTTTAATCTGGCGTTGTGGGGCGAGAGTTGTTTTTGGCGACGCACCCTACGTTGAATTAAGTGAACCGTATTGTGCTAAGCAGTTCCGCATTTAAATTGTGTGTCAAGAATCAATCAAACAATGAGTGGGGTGGGCACGCGAGCCCGCGTCGAATATGCAATTTAAATGCAGAATAGCTTATACTTAAGAAAAACTTTGTACATCTTCCTCAGATAGCTGAGCTATTTTCATTAAGGCTCTCAAGGTTCCAACTTTCAAATCTTGATTTCGGTGAACAGGAATTGACAAAATTTGTTCTAATTCCGGGTTTTCATAGATATGATGACTGCCGGTAACTCTTTTCAAAACCCAACCTTTATGCTCTACTATTTTGCAAAGTCGCTTGCCAGAAATAGATTTCATACAGCAATTTCCACAACTCGATCTGTGGAGGCAATTGCTTCACGACTATTAGCAACTTCTAGCCAACCTTCAATCGCATCTTTTAAATTAATTATTACTTCTTCTATCGTCTCCCCTTCAGTTATGCAGCCGGGAAGCCCTGGAACTTCTGCCCAATAGCCACCTTCTTCTGCAGGATGTACGATCGCTCTAATTTTCATATATTTATTGAGGTATTTTTCAAGCACTAAAGCTATAAAAACCCGGTTGCTACGCAAAATCTTCGTTGTGAACGATCGACTTTAAGGCAGAATCCGGGTTTTTGACTCCGCCTGTATCTAGGAATATCGTCAAACATATTATAGCAAATGTCAATAGTAAAGCGTCCTAACCGCCACGGCGGTTGCTATCAAGCAAAATCGCCAGATCGATCGCCAATACGAACCAATCTAACTATAGAATAAGGAAAAAGCAAGCAGCAGGGTTGAAAAATGAATGAAGCCGATCGCACCAGAGTCGAAACATTCATCACGCGCTGGGACGGTTCTAGCGGTAACGAACGGGCAAACTACCAGCTATTTTTTGCGGAAATGTGTGATGCGCTGGGAGTCGATCGCCCGATCGATAAAGGCAGAATTCCCAACGATCCCTACTGCTTTGATAAAGATGTCAAAATTTTTCACCCCAGCGGGAAAGTGACTCCGGGGTTTATCGACTTTCACAAAGCAGAGCATTTTTTAATAGAAGCAAAACAGGGTGGAACCACGGGTAAAAAGGGAACTGCAAAGCGAGGAACTAATACCTATTTGCGAGAAATGGAGAAAGCCTTTGTGCAAGCAGTTGCCTATACGCGCAGTCTCAGCAGCAAACCGCCGTTTTTGTTAACTTGCGATATTGGCGATCATTTTGAGTTGTGGATGGGCTTTAGCGGCGACTATGGCGGCTATGGGGCGCGGCGAGAAATTGGGTTAACCGAACTCCGAAAAGCGGATGTTTTCGATTTGTTTGTGGATATTTTCAGCAATCCGCAGCAGCGCAACCCAGAGAAAATTGCGGCGCGGGTGACGCGGGAAGTGGCCGCCGATTTGGCAGAGTTGGCGAAGGGAATGGAGGCGAATGTCGATCGCGCGATCGACTCCCAAAAGGAGTATCCCCAGCAAGTCGCGCAGTTTTTGATGCGCTGTATTTTTACTATGTTTGCTGAGGATGTCGGGTTGCTGAAGGAACATCTGTTTACGAAGGCGCTAGAAACGCGATGGATTCTCAACCCGAAAATGTTTAAACCGGAGGTAGAGGCGCTGTGGGAAGCGATGAATGAGGGGACGAGTTTTGGTTTTCATGGCAAGTTGTTGCGGTTTAATGGCGGATTGTTTGCGGATTCTGGGGCGTTTGCGTTGACAAAGGCGCAGTTGCAGGTGTTGTTGCAGGCGGCGAAGCGCGATTGGTGTAATGTGGAACCGGCGATTTTTGGGACGTTGTTGGAGAGGGCGCTGGATACGCGGGAAAGAAGTAAGTTGGGGGCGCATTATACGCCGCGATCGTATGTGGAACGGTTGGTAAAACCGGTGGTGATGGAGCCTTTGGGCGATCGCTGGATTGCGGTACAAGCGGAGGTTAAACAGTTGCTCAACGCGGGGGAAGCGGAACCGACTGCAAATCAAAGGAAAAAGGCGATCGCAGTTTTAGAGGCATTTTTGACTGAGTTACAACAGGTGAAAATTCTCGATCCGGCGTGCGGATCGGGGAATTTCCTATATGTGACGTTGGATTTGTTGAAGGGGTTGGAGTCGGAAGTGTTGCGGCGTTTGGAGGATGTCACCGGCGCGGCGCAGTTGCGGTTAGATATTAATCAGGTGAATCCGAGTCAGTTTTTGGGGATTGAGATAAATCCTAGGGCGGCGGCGATCGCGGATTTGGTGATTTGGATTGGGTATTTGCAGTGGCATTTTCGGCGGTTTGGCGATCTTCCGCCGATCGAACCTGTGTTGCGAGAGTACAACAATATTGAATGCCGGGATGCGGTGTTGGCCTATGATGCGATCGAACCGGATGTGGATGGGTTGGGGAAGGTGAGAACTCGCTGGGGTGGACGGATGATGAAAAGTCCGGTGACAGGGGAGGATATTCCCGATCCGACAGATAAAGTCACGATTTATCGCTATTTGAATCCGAGGGCGGCCGAGTGGCAGGAGGCGGATTATATTGTCTCTAATCCGCCGTTTATTGGGAATGCAAGGATTCGCGAAATGTTGGGAGATGGGTATGCAGAAACGTTGAGGAAAGTTTATAAAGATGTGCCGGATACTGTTGATTTTGTCATGTATTGGTGGCACAAGGCTGCGGAGTTAATTCGCGCTTCTAAAGTCAAGCAATTTGGGTTGATAACGACAAATAGTATCCGCCAAGCAAGACAAAAAACATTAATTGAGTTTCATCAAAATCAGAAAAAACCAATTCAGATATTTTTGGCTATTCCCGATCATCCTTGGGTGGATAAAGGAGCAGCAGTAAGAATTTCAATGACTGGTACTAATTTATTCAATCCTCAAGTGAGTGTCCCAGTTCAAATAGGAGAAGTAATTTCTGAACCTCAAGCCGAAACACCTGAAGACGAAGCAGAGGCAATAAAACTTAACTATGTCAGCGCTGTTAAAATATTTAGCAATCTTCAGTCTGGTACTGACTCAACTGATATCGAGGAATTAAAAGCTAATTCTATTTTAGCAAGCCGTGGTGTCATGCTTGGAAGTTTAGGGTTTCAAGTGACACTTCAAGAGCGAGAAAGAATTGAACCCGATCTGCTGAAGAAATATCTCAATGGTCGAGATATCTTACACTCGTCAAGAAACAATTTTGCGATTGATTCTTTCGGTTTAACCGAAGCTCATTTAAGCAACAAATATCCAAAAACTTATCAATGGCTTTTAGAAAGAGTGAAGCCAGAACGAGAGACTAACAACGATCCAAAGCTTCGCAGAGAATGGTGGCTGTATCGACGAGCTAATACAATCCTACGTCAAGCACTTGCTGGGATTAAACGTTATATTGCTACAGTAGAGACAGCTAAACATCGAGTCTTTATTTTTCTAGATGGTCAGGTTTTACCGGATAACTTATTGATTGCGATCGCCCTTGATGATGCTTATTTCTTAGGAGTTCTTTCTAGTCAAGTTCATGTTACTTGGTCGCTGGCAGCAGGCGGAACATTAGAAGATAGACCTCGTTACAACAAAACTCGATGCTTCGACCCCTTCCCCTTCCCCGACTTCACCGAAACCCAAAAACAAACTATCCGAGAACTCGGAGAACGCCTCGACAGCCACCGCAAACGAGTCCAAGCGACTCACCCCGAAGTCACCATCACCGGGATGTACAACCTCCTCGAAAAACTCCGCAAAGCTGAACCCCTCGACGACAAAGACAAAGCCTTCAACCAAAAAGCCCTAGTCTCCACCCTCAAACAAATCCACGACGAACTCGATGCCGCCGTATTTGCCGCCTATGGTTGGGAACCCACCCTCACCGACGAGCAAATCCTGGAAAACCTCGTCACCCTCAACGCCCAACGCGCCGAAGAAGAACGCAACGGACTCATTCGCTGGCTGCGTCCCGACTACCAAGCCCCAGGCGAAACCTACGTGCAACCATCCCTTGCAGGCATCACCACCGAAACCGAAACCGCGATTATTCCCGCAGAACAACAACCCTTTCCCAAAACCCTCAAAGAGCAACTTTCCGCCATCCGCGACTTGTTCCGCACTCAAAGCGGCGAATGGACAGCCGCCCAAGTCACCGCCCATTTCAAAGCAGCAAATCGCAAACAAAAAGTCATTCTCGACTGTTTGGAAAGCTTGGAAGATTTGGGAATTTTGCTCAGTCACGATGAAGGTGGCGTGACTTTCTGGCACCTTGCAGAAGTTGGAAATGCCGGATAAGCTTGGCTTGGCAATTGTTATGTCCAATCTTCCAAAACCAGTCCTGGGACTTGTGCAAAATCTTGTCGATTTCGCGTCACTAAAATTGAGTTATTAACCAAAGCAATGGACGCAATTCGCAAATCTTGTGTCCCAATTCGTATTCCCTGACGGCGCAGCGCCAAATATTGCTCGTAAGCTGACTCGGTAAAATCCAGAACGAGAAAATCGTTGAGAAATTTAACAGTCGATCTCAAACCCACATAAGCCCAAGTTAAGCGTTGCTTCTGTCCGGGTTGTGAAGCTTGACGAATTGCATTGAACCAGCCCTGAATCAATTCCTCAACATTGATGACAGTAATAGCAACATCGCTGGTATGGAGAGTTTCAAAACGTTGTAATATGAGTGGATTAGAGTGTTGCAGCAATGTGATATGGTCGGTATCGAGAATATATTGAGTCATAGGGTCTCAGACTCAGGAAAATCGATATCTGCATTTCGATCGTGGCGATATACTTCAACATATTTGGTGACTTCATTCAGCAACGGATTACATCTCAAAAGAGGTGAAACATTCAACATCGGACGCGCCTCATACCAAGCAATCCGATCGTCAATTTCTAGCTGATTATCCAGATAAAAACTAATCGCATCAAAAACTTGAGCAGCCGTCACCAGTTGAAGTAACTTCTGTGGAATTTCTTCAGGCTTTATTCCCGATTTCCAAAACACCACAATATCCCGTACAGTAACTTGAGTGTCCGCAATAATCGGTTCCCCCTGCAAAACTTCAGGATTGCGGGTGACATAGCGAGAAAGGCTTGTAGATGATAGAGAACTGGTCATAATGACCTCATCAGAAAATGTAAACCAACCTTCATCTTAGCATAGTGGACAGAAGATGCCTATTTATTTAATCAGCCACGAGGAAATGTTTGATGCTTATGCTGTTCAAAGACTCTGGGAATAAACTAGATTTTTATCGCCAATGGCATTGACCCGATCGATTGTAAAAGAGTAAAATAAATTATAGAGTTACGCCCAAAAAAATTCCATGCCTCCCGAAGAAATCCTCCTACAATACTGGCGCGAACTTGCCCCCGCCGATCGCGCAAAAGTCCTTCAGTTTACCCAAACTCTAGCGCTCAAATCTTCACCTGAATTTACCCCCAAAACACAACTCGGTCAAACCCTGTGGAAACTTCGCCAACGGGCGATAGCCAACGGTATGAAACTCCTCAATGAAGTGGAGTTAGAGCAAGAAATTGCCGATCGTCGAGGTGGCCACGGTGTCTGATAAACTAACTTATCTGGATTCAGGTGTTCTAATTAGTGCATTTCGGGGCGAACCTTCCATCAGCATTCGTGCCGCTCAAATCTTAGACGATGACACCCGACAATTTGCCACCAGTCGGCTCGTTAAACTAGAAACTTTCTTTACAACAAAGAGCCAGGGAACGGGGAAATAGTCTCGCTAAATGTCCTGACTGTGATTTCCCTGCCTAAATCCTGAGCTAATAAATCGATACCGTCAATAACTCGATCTGGTTCTGCAATACTTAAAATATCATAGCATTTTTCTCGATAATCGGGACGGTCTTGGAAATACTCAATCGCTCGATTCAGCGGTTCCATAACTTGATAAGCTGCTTCAGCTTTGTCGATCGCCTTTTGGGGAAGATCACTTGCCAACCTTTGGATTGCCAAATCGATTAAATCTCTAGAGTTTACGCGATCGCTCGGCCATCGATCGGCATTTGCCAACAGCTTTTCTGCTATACTATCAACTTGATTCAAGCAAGGAACAGGCGACCAACTAGGATAACTTGGTTCATCAAACTGAATTCGCCCTTCACAAACCATCTCGAATTTAATTATCGTACCATCAACAATAACTGGAAATCTAATACCATACTGGTTTGATTGAATTTCGTTCGGTAGAACAATACGATCGCGATTAGCAAAAATCACATCATAGCCTGCTGCCGCCACTTTTCGGCGCAGGAGATTGTAGCCACCATCCATCGGACACATAAAGTCAATATCCTGACTTAACCGATATTCTCCATGTTCCATACTTACCAGAGTTCCGCCGCCAAAATAAGCGCGACATTCCTGTAAAAACTCGACATTCAAGTGGCTGAGTACAGTTAATATTTTTTGGTGAATTTCGCGTTTAAACATTGGTTTAGAATTTACCGATTTTTCAGTTTTTGGGGACTGATTAATGTTTCCCAGTTCCGCTACCAGCCAAGATTGATAGTCTTGGCTAATTTGTTGAATAAAAGCGAGTTCCTCAGAGTCGGGTTGTCCCAATACTCCCCAATAATGCCAGCCTGATTCGTAGCGGTATAGCATTTCCTTGAAACTAAGATTATGGACATTAGCAACTTGCCAGCATATAGCCTGAAGAAATGGCAGTTCTGCGGGGATTTTAAATGGGGTTGCTACTGTTTTATCGTTCATCATATTTCCAAAAGTATTTTTTTCCCACTCACCTACTTAACTACCACCCACTGAGTAATCGGTGCAAGCGACTTCCAACCCTGAAAAGAACCGATCGCCCCCGTGCGCTGAATCCCAATTCTAATTAGTTCGCCGCCGTGCAAAGAATGCCATTGCAGCACCGTAAGTTCGCTTTCAACAGTCACCGCATTTACTACCAAACGGCCGCCTTCACCTAAAGCATTCCAACAAGTTTCTAACAAAGCCTCAACAGTGACACCGCCGCCGATGAAAATAGCATCCGGTGGCGGCAAATTTGCCAAAGCTTCCGGTGCGTCTCCCGCCACGATTTTGAGTTCGGGAACACCCAAATTAGAGGCATTTTCAGCAATATATTCTAGTCTAGTTGGATGGCGCTCGATCGCGATCGCCAGACAACTCCGATGACTCCGCATCCACTCAATCGCGATCGAGCCGCAGCCCGCCCCCACATCCCAAAGCAACTCCCCCGGAATCGGCGCTAACGCAGACAGAGTAACGGCTCGAACCTCCCGTTTAGTCAACTGTCCATCGTGGCGATACGCAGCATCCGGTAAACCCGAAGTGCGGGGAAGCAGCAGAGTTTCGCGATCGGCTGCAACTGCAATGGCGATCGCATTCAAATCCGCCAAATCCGCCACATTCCAAGCCGCTGCAACCCCCTCAATTCGCCGTTCCGCCTCCGACCCCATCCGCTCGAACACAGTCATCAAACTGCTGCCAAAACCCCGCTGTGTCAACAAATCGGCGACCTTTCCCGGTGTATGTCGATCGGCACTCAACACCAGCAAGCGCGCGCCGGGGGACAAAGCAAGGGCGATCGATGCGATCGGGCGATTTGTTAAACTAAAAGTCTCAACATCCGCCAGCGCCCAACCCAAACGCGCGCAAGCCAGACTAAAAGCGGATGCTGCGGGAATCACAATCATTTCTGAAATGGGAATTTGGCGCGATAGCGTGACACCAATCCCGTGACACATCGGATCGCCGCTTGCGAGCACGCAGACAGATTCTGGGCGCCTGCTGATGATGTCGTCAATGGTTGTTTGCAGGGGTGAAGCCCAAACTAATTTTTCGCGGGTGTCGTCGGTTGGTAGCATTGCGAGGTGGCGCGCGCCCCCGACAACGATTTTAGATCGATCGAATAACGATCGGGCGATCGGGCTTAATCCCAAAAGTCCATCCTCGCCAATTCCCACCACCGAAAGCCATTTGTGCATTGCGCCAAGCTAATTACGATTTATCAATTTTCAAGAATAATATCAGATTGCTATTTTATTGAGAGAGACTAGACTTGAATTACATGAATTTGCGATCGATCGCAGATGAAAGACAGATAAACACGGATAAACGCAGATGAATCGTCAAAATAAATCAATCTTGGTTATCCGCCAGATTGGGATGTTCGGATTCTACCAGAAGTTGCAACCGTCCGCGCGGGCGATCGCATTACCTTTGATATTATCGCCTCTGATTCCCAAGGCAAATTACTGCCTCCGGTATCTTTTGGATTTCGGACTCCCGACTATCAGCAATATCAGCCTAATGCCCCAACCAAACCTCCGAATTCGCCACCGTTACTCGATCGCACTTTTCATCGTATCGGTACGCAACCGGGCACATTTAGAGAGCTGCGACGCGGAAATATCACGATAACAGGTACAATGGGCGATCGGGTGAGGCAAGCCAAATTAACTATTAAATAAAACAGAAAATAGACAGCAACGAGTAATATCATTTACGATCGGTCAAATTCACAAACCTGTTTTTGATCAATAGATGTAATTGCTAAAACTAAAACACTCAAAGTAATCCCTAAAATGGCATAACTAGGTAGTGAAAAAACAGTTACTTTCAACAAATAAGGCAATTCCCCACCCTTCCAGTTCCAGCGCTTGCCGAAAAAACCCAACAACCCGCCATAAATCACTGCGGTTTGCATCAAAAGACAACAAACTCCCAATAACCAAATAGACATTCTTTTGCCAGAAAAAACACAATATTTAATCTGAAAATATAAGTCGTTGAGCAAAAAGACTACCGCCGATGCTAGCATCACAGAACTCGTTGGCTGAGAATAGTTGATTCCAATACTCAAACAGGAAACTAACACCATTTCAGATAAATCAATATTTTTTGACCAAGCATTGCGAGATTGTTTTCTATAAAAATACCAACTGACTAAACCAACTAACAGTAGAATAATTAAGTCAGAGAATAGCTTAGCCACAAATGGACTATCGGGAAAAAATCTCGGCCCCATAACTCTTAAGTCAATGCGACTCATCGAAATATAAGGATTATTCGATGGATCGTTCAGCCAGAGTGGAAATCCACTAATAGAATCTTGTAGAAACCTTGTTATAGAATTACCTGATATAGCCAAACCAGTCAGTGCTAGACAAATCGCCGTAATTATCGATACAAAAACTAGATAAAACCGTTTTTTTATCAAAAAATAGGGAATAAATAATATAACTAATGTCGGTTTAAACAGAGCAATTCCTAATAAAACTCCTGCGGGTAAATCCAGATTGTTTCGAGCTAAGATAAACATCCATAACAGCAGAACAGCAATAAAAGTTGCCACATTGCCGACTTGTAGATCGAAGACAAAACCATAGAGAAATACCACTAATATACTGCAAATAGTCCTAAAAGCTCGTGACTTCCACTCTAACAGGATATTCGCTCCCCATAAAACAACGCCTGTGGCAAGAAGGTGCAGTACAATCCAAAAGTTGAATGCAGCCTTCATCGGAAAATAACCAAGAAACCAGATCAGAGGAATGACATTAGGTGGATAAACAAAAGATGGAATTAACCCACACACATTGGTGATGCTACAGAAACCTTTGTTAAATACTTGGAAATTAAAAGGACTCAAATGCTGATGAGCTAATTTACTCGCCACATAAAACCACTTAAAATCCCAGTAAGGCGGATCGGATCGATGAGTCAAATCGTAAACCAACCAACCTGCATAACACAGAAATCTGGTGAGAATTAATACAAGCACCGCTTGGCAAATAAAATTAACGATAGGTCGAGAAAAAAAATGACTCAACTTTTGGATAAAAGGATGTTTGAAAAACAAAAAATCTTGCCATGCTTTTCGGTCGCAGTCTAATCGCAAATTACGATTTAGCAAGAAAGCGATTGTAATGATAATAAACAAATTCCACAATCCAAAACTAATCATACAAATAATTCTCAACTAAAAAACCGCATTCAAACCTACAATATAGACTCCTATTCCCCATCTCTACCTAACACTCTTTTCCCTCTTCTCTCTGCGTCCTCTGCGCCCTCTGCGGTAAAAAAAATCTTCAGTGTCACACCCAAGCATTTGCGTTACCCTAGTAAATTAAAGCTCTCCCAACAAAATTCATGCTTCTTGCCCGCATCCAAGAACTAGCCGCCACCCTAGCACCTCGCTTAATCGAAATCCGTCGCCACATCCACTCACACCCCGAACTCAGCGGCAAAGAATACCAAACCGCCGCCTATGTAGCGGGTGTTCTGGCTTCCAGGGGAGTCCGCGCCACGGAAGGAATCGGCAAAACCGGAGTCCTCGGCGAACTCAAAGGTAACAGCAACGAGTCGCGCTGGCTAGCAATTCGCACGGATATGGATGCTTTGCCGATTCAAGAACGCACTAACTTAGAATTTGCCTCCCGCAACGAGGGAGTGATGCACGCCTGTGGCCACGATATCCACACCACCGTTGGTTTGGGCGCAGCGATGATATTGTCTGAGTTAAAAGAAAAATTTTCTGGTAACGTCCGTTTCTTGTTTCAGCCTGCGGAAGAGATTGCCCAAGGTGCTCGCTGGATGATTCAAGATGGGGCGATGCAAGATGTTGATGCCATCCTCGGATTGCACGTTTTTCCGACGATTCCGGGCGGTTGTATCGGTATTCGCCACGGGGCACTGACGGCGGCGGCGGATGACCTAGAAGTGATTGTAATGGGCGAATCCGGCCACGGTGCGCGTCCTCACGAGGCGATCGATGCAATTTGGATAGCTTCTCAAGTAATTACCAGTTTGCAGCAGGCAATTAGCCGGATGCAAAATCCTTTGAGGCCTGTGGTTTTGACGATCGGGCAAATTAGCGGCGGACGAGCGCCCAACGTGATTGCCGATCGCGTAAAATTATTGGGAACCGTGCGATCGCTCCATCCCGAAACCCACGAAAAACTACCGGCTTGGATCGAACAAATCGTTTCCAGCGTCTGCGCGACTTACGGCGCAAAATACGAACTCACCTACAAACGCGGCGTACCCGGAGTCCAAAACGACCCAAAACTGACGCAATTAGTCGAAACTGCGGCTTTAGAAGCTTTAGGTCGATCGCGCGTCCAAATTTTACCAGAACCATCCCTCGGCGCCGAAGATTTTTCGATGTATTTAGAACACGCACCGGGAACCATGTTTCGCTTGGGAGTGGGACTGACTGACAAACCCAACTATCCCCTCCACCACCCGCAGTTTGAGGTGGATGAAGCAGCTATAGTTACGGGCGCTGTCACCTTAGCCTATGCCGCCTGTCAGTATTGGAAACAGCAAGCAACTAAGTGATATCAAATCCTCTCTTCATCGGAATAGTAAATTAACTGTTGACTGTTAACAGTTAACAGCTAACAGTTAACAGTTAACAGCTAACAGCTAACATCATGTATGAGTGCAACCAGAATTGATACAATATCCTTGCCCTTAAATTACCCAAAATTAACATAGGTTCGCAGTCAGGAATTCAGTCTTTTTCCAAATTAGAGGATTGAAGTCAGAACGATCGCATTAATCTTGTTGTTATCAATCCACCAGACACGATATCAGTGACGGCAGTTTGGACAGTTTCACGGCTGATCGTGGGAGGCTAGAAACCGGGTTTCTAGGAAATTGTGCGTTTAGTAGCGAGAAATCACGCAAGAAACCCGGTTTCTGAACTCGCGACTAGCCCAAGTATATTGGCCTATCTCCGGCAATTCCCCTCTCCGCGATCGCCAAATGTGCTAACGTACAATCAAAACTCCCGAAATTTCAACTATCTTGAGACAGATAACTGTGTTCGCTCAAACACCTCCAACTCCAAGTTACAAATGGTTTAGCTGCATTTCTCGCACTGTATTCGCCGCATTATGCCTGTTGCCGATTTTGGGCGCTGCGGGAAACGCCCAAAATCCCCAAAATAGACTCATCAAAATTGGTGTGGTGCAGCGGTTTGGTACTAAAGCCACCGACAAACTCACGCTGAAAGCATTACCGGGCGACAGCTTAACATTAAGTTACAAAACTCCTCAAGGCACAGAAACCAAAACTGCTCCCAGCATCAAGCTAGAAATTGCCAATAAACCTCTGCAATCGCCATTAGTAGAAGAACGAGTTGTTCTGAGCTCCCACCGCAGTTTTGAAAGCGCAGAAGATAGCGCCAATCAGTGGCGCGCTAAGGGTATTGATGTAGAAATTGCTCAACCTTTGCGCTGGCAAGTTTGGGCGAAAAGAGATATTTACAATTCTCCGATTGTGCGGCGCTGGCTGTTGCAAAGTTTGCAAGCTCAAGGTAACAAAACAGCTTTTTTGGATTCCAAAGTTATTAAACAAATACCCCAAGCTTTTTGGATTTTAAATGGCTTTCGCTTCAACCGCAATGAGTTGGACGTGACGGCGGGCAAAAATGCGATCGAGGTATTGGAACAAACTACCCAAGAGGCGACAGCTACTGAACCAGAAAAAGTTCTTCAACAAACTCGTCGTTATGGCGGCAGTTTGCACCTGCAAAAAAATTCTTACGGCACTTATACTTTAGTCAATGATGTGCTGACTGAAACTTATTTGCGGGGTGTTGTTCCTCACGAAATTGGGGCTTTTTCGCCTTACGCTTCGATTGTCGCTCAAACTATTTTAGCGAGAACCTACGCCCTGAGAAATTTGCGCCGGTTTGCTGTGGATAATTATGAGTTGTGCGCTGATGTTAACTGTCAAGTTTATAAAGGTTTGACGGAAGTTTTCCCGCAAACTGATAAGGCGATCGCCCAAACAGCAGGTTTAGTCCTAACTTACGAAAATCAGCTAGTAGACGCGCTTTATTCCGCGTCTAGCGGCGGCGTGACAGCACGTTTTGGCGATGTGTGGCACGGGCCAGAACGTCCTTATTTGCGATCGATTGTCGATTCCCCCAAGAACGTCTGGGATTTGTCAAAGCAGAGCTTGTCTGACGAAAACAACTTCCGCCGCTTTATGACTCTCAAAACAGGGTTTAATGAGGAAAAAGAAGACACTTTCCGCTGGCGCGAAGAAGTTTCTTTGACATCGATTGGGGCATTTCTCAAACAGTATCTTCAAAAGAAACAGCACCCGCTAGCTAATTTTAAAACTCTCACTCAGGTGGAAGTGGTGGAAAGGTCGCCCGCCGGTCGAGTTTTGCAAATGAAGGTTCAAACTGACTTGGGGCCTATCGATATCGACAAAGATGAGATTCGTAATGCTTTTTACCCGCCGATTAGCACGCTTTTTTACCTAGAACCGATTTACAATCCAGACAAAACTCTCAACGGTTATGCTTTTGTCGGAGGCGGTTTCGGACACGGCGTGGGAATGAGTCAAACCGGTTCTTACAATTTAGCTAATTTGGGGTGGAATGGCGATCGAATTCTGGGCTTTTATTTTCCCGGCACTCAAGTTGTCCCCCTCAACGATTCCATTACATTTTGGCGGGAATAGTTGATTAAGACAATACGCTTGGGTGAAGACAGATCCCCCCTTAAAAAGGGGGGGACAAGAAGTTACTCAAAGTCCCCCTTCTTAAGGGGGATTTAGGGGGATCTCCGGGCGATAAACAGTGTTAACCCAAGCATATTGGTTTATAAGACAACACGCTTGGGACAAGAAAACCGGGCGATTTCAACCGCACGTCCGATCTTTATCGCCGTGTTTCAACGCAAAAACCCAGTTTCTTAACGTAATTAAGCTGAAACAGCTTAATTCCGAAAATAAGAAACCGGGTTATTTAGCGCATCGCGCTCAGAATCCTTTCTTAGTAGAGGGATTCTTCTTGATGAGTTTCGATCGTACAATCAGACTTAGGATAGGCGACGCAGGTCAGAACAAATCCGGCCTCGATTTGGTCGTCATCTAAGAAAGATTGGTCAGATTGGTCAATTTCGCCCTTGGTGATTTTACCGGCGCAGGTGGAGCAAGCTCCAGCGCGGCAAGAGTAAGGGAGGTCGAGTCCTGCTTCTTCGGCAGCATCGAGAATGTAAGTATCGTCATCAACGTCAATGGTCTGGTTGATTCCTTCGGCTTCGCTGATGAGGGTAACTTTGTAAGTTGCCATGCACTAAATCCTCTCAAAAATTCAACAATATTGATAATTTTTCCTAATGCAAACTTCAATGCTTTATCAGCTTTGAGGTTAGCTCTTAGGTTTGTTCCCTCTATGATAGTAGGGGATAGAAGCGATCTTGCAACACTCATTTACAAAAAATCTGAATGGGATTAGTTATAACTTTTTCTAATTTCATCTTGATTGCTTATACCTATGTGGGGCTCAGCGGTGTGATACTGTTGCGGCAAGACTTACGCAAAATAACCCGGTTTCTCTTAAAAATCTTGTTTTGAGGCCTACAACCCAAAAAATGGTTTTTGGTATGCGTTGTATCGATCGACTTTCAGCAAGACTTGCTTGAGTTTGTCGCCACAGCTTAAAATTTGAGCGATGGAACCCTAAACCCTCTACCGCAACTCTATAACTATCTAAAATCTAAAATCCTATGACTCAAATTAATACTGGCTTTGGTTTTTCGGTGAATGCCCCAATTCGCGTCGGAATTGTGGGGACTGGTTTTGCGGCTAAGTTGAGGGCCGAGATGCTGGTAGCTGACGCCCGATCGAACTTGGTAGCAGTTGCGGGCCACAACCCAGATAAGACGGTAGCATTTTGTGAAACATTCGGAGCCGAAGCTGCGGTTTCTTGGCGTAAGTTGGTGGAAAGGGACGATTTGGATTTGGTGATTGTCTGTACGGTGAATCGAGATCACGGGGCTCTTGTCCTCGCCGCCCTGGAAAATGATAAGCACGTTGTGGTCGAATATCCTCTATCTTTAGATGTATCTGAGGGCGAAAGGGCGATCGAGCTTGCCAAACAAAAGCAAAAACTCCTCCACATCGAACACATCGAATTGTTAGGTGGTTTGCATCAAGCAATCAAAGAATCTTTGCCATTAATTGGCAAAGTTTTTTATACCCGCTACGTTACTATTACATCTGTGCATTCAATGCAGGAGCGGTGGACTTATCAACATTCGTTATTTGGGTTTCCGTTAATTGGGGCAATTTCTCGACTCCACAGATTTACCGATTTGTTTGGGGAAGTGACAAACGTTAACTGTCAAACTCAATTTTGGGATACTAAACCAGATTTCTACAAAGCTTGTTTGTGCAACGCCCAGTTACGCTTTGCTAATGGAGTTTTTGCGGAAGCTGTTTATGGCAAAGGCGACACATTTTGGCAGTCAGAAAATATTTTTACCATTTACGGAGAAGAGGGAACACTGGTTTTTACTCCCGAATCAGGTGAATTAATTCAGGGAGAAAATAGGCAAACTATCGAAGTGGGAACGCGGCGCGGTTTGTTTGCCAAAGATATGGATATGGTGTTGGACTGTTTGTTAAACGGTACGCCTTTGTACGTGAATAATGCCAGTAGTTTGTACGCTTTGAAGGTAGCAGATGCTGCAAGGCGATCGAGCGAAACGAGGCAAATTGTAGTGCTAACGAGTGTGTAAGCAATGGCTAAGAGGAGACGGCAGTGCCGTTTCCCTACCCCAAAACGATCGCCACCTAAGAGATATCACCATCCCCCGATTAACCGTGTCCTGATTATGGGTAATCTCAATTCCGATGAAGCGCGAAATTGATATCATCTACCAAAAGCACCTTACTTATTGTGTAATGCTGATATATCCAGGCTGACTTTTTAGGCGATCGATCCAAGTTTGAATTGCCGGAAATCTGGTTAAATCAAATCCGCCCTCGCCCGCAACGTGAGTGTAAGCAAATAAACCGATATCAGCAATCGTAGAGCGATCGCCTACAAAAAAGTCATTTTTTTCTAAATGCCGTTCCATCACCCGCAAAGCAGCATAACCCGGTGCTTGTTTTTGTTGTAGCGCTTCTCGATATTCCTCAGCTTTGCCTGTCATGCACCAAAAGCGAGAAGTCGCAATAAAAGGTTCGTGGCTGTACTGTTCAAAAAACAACCACTGCATGACTAAAGCGCGTTCAAATTTATCGCTGGGGAAAAAGTCAGTTCTTTCGCTCAAGTAAAACATAATTGCATTTGATTCAAATATAAATTTATCCGGTTGTATTTCTAATACCGGAATCCGCCCGTTAGGATTTTTTAGCAAAAATTCGGGAGTTCGACTTTCTCCTTTGAGAATGTCTATTTCGATCCGATCGAAGGGAAGATTAAGCTGAGTTAAAAGCAAGCGGACTTTGTAGCAATTCCCAGACGGAGAATATTCATAAAGTTTAAACATATTTTTTTTTACCGCAGAGAACACAGAGAACGCAGAGTTAAGAAAGAGAGAAGTTTACAGATTATTGTAGCATTGTTGGGTAATATCAATTCTGGCTGCGCCGGAATGATATAGAGGACACGGCAGTGCCGTTTCCCTACCTCGATTAATTGTAGGACACGGCACTGCCGTATCCTGATTTCGGGTTATATTAATTCCGATGCAACCGGAATTGATATAAGAGCAGAATTGCTACTTTCAGAAGTAATATGGTTAAGGTGCACCGCAAATCGCCCTAAATTCGTCTTGATTGGAAACTCAATGAAATTAGACTGGAAAGATTCTCACTTAAATTCGGAAAACATCGGCTTAATTTACGGTTTTATCGGCGTAGTTGGATTCAGCTTAACACTGCCAGCAACCAGAGCCGCTGTACTCGATTTAGACCCGCTTTTTGTAGGTTTGGGACGCGGATTGGTAGCCGGTATACTCGCAGCATTTACTCTGTGGTTCACGCATCAACCCATTCCTTCAAAACAGCAATTACGGAGTTTATCAGTTGTCGGATTGGGAGTTGTTTTGGGATTTCCGGTACTGTCGGCTTGGGCTATGCAGCAAGTACCTGCGGCCCACGGTGCTGTGGTGTTGGGATTGTTGCCTTTAGCAACAGCAATCGCGGGGGTTGTCCGAGCGGGCGATCGCCCTGATGTCACTTTTTGGATTGCTAGCATTGTTGGTAGTACAACCGTTGTCGTTTTTGGAATTATTAGCGGTGCTGGACACCTTCAACCAGCAGATTTAGCGCTGTTTGCATCAGTCATTGCTGCTGCTTTTGGTTACGCCGAAGGTGGGCGATTAGCTAAAGTTTTAGGTGGGTGGCAAGTTATTAGTTGGGCATTGGTGATCATCGCTCCTTTCGAGGTTTTGCCGACAATATTTGTTGTTATAAAAGAAGGGTTGATAGCTTCACCTACTGCCTGGTTGGGTTTTGCTTATGTGAGTATTGTTAGTCAATTTATTGGATTTTTTGCCTGGTATCACGGGATGGCAATTGGTGGAGTTGCACGGGTAGGTCAAATTCAGTTATTACAACCATTTTTGACGCTCTTGGCGTCGGCAATTTTGCTTGGTGAGACTCTGGAGCCGATCGCCCTAGTCACGGCTTGTTTAGTTGTAGCGAGCGTAGCTGTAGGTAAAAAAGCATCAATTAAGCAGGCAGAAAATTTGTGATACAATCTAGTATATCCAATGACAGATGTAAAGCGTGAAGTGTTTCTATTAAATACTACTAATTAACTAAAATTTTAGGAAAATACTAATGTTAGATATTGATGAAATGGGGCAAAAAGAAATACACGAATACCCACAATTGATAGTTGATAAAAGTATGGAACAAGCCGAATTCACCCCTTCATATCTAACAAAATTGGAGGAGTGCAGTGAAGAATCTGTCTATGCTCCAGGCTATATTCAACCTCATGGAGTGCTTTTGACGCTGCAAGAGCCACACCTCAAAATTGTGCAAGTGAGTGAGAATGTGGAGCAATTTTTTGGTATTCCCGCAGCCGCTTTGTTGGGGCAATCCTTACATCGATTATTTTCTCGCACTCAGGTAAAACTAATTGCTGAATTTCTGCTGCAAGACAACCTGGAACGTTGCAACCCGTTTGAGTTAAAAGCGCGGGTAAAAGACCCTCACCCCCAACCTCTCTCCCGGGGGAAGAGGGCGAGGGTGAGGGCACAAACCTTTAGAAGTACGCTCCATCGAACAACGGAGGCGCTGATCCTGGAACTGGAACCTCAGCCTCCCACCGACAAAACTCATGCAATCCAGTTTTACTTTCGTCTGCAAGCTGCAATCCTGACGCTTCGCAGTGCGATCGGCCTTTCTGATTTAGCTCAAACACTGGCCATAGAAGTGAAGGCGATCGCAGGATTCGATCGCGTCATGGTTTACCGTTTTGAAGCCGACGATCATGGAGTGGTGATCGCAGAAGAGAAAGAGAGCCATCTAGAAAGCTATTTGGGACTGCATTATCCAGCGATCGATATTCCTGTCCCTGCCCGCAAGTTGTTTCTTCGCAACTGGGTGCGCCAAATTCCCAATATTAATTACACTCCTGCCCGTCTCATTGCGATCGACAATGCCTCAAACGAACCACCACTCGATCTGAGTGACTGTGTATTACGAGGAATTTCTCCCTGTCACGTCGAATACTTACAGAATATGGGGGTTGCCGGGTCACTCACCATCTCATTGATTGACGATAAACACCTATGGGGGCTAATTGCCTGTCACCATTACAGCCCTAAACTGGTAGGTTATGAAACGCGCAAAACCTGCGAATTCTTAGGACAGTTTGCCTCGATCGAACTGGTACAGCAGCAAGAACGAGAATTGAGCCGTTATCGCGCCCAAGTCAAAGCAATTCAGGACAACCTTCACCAGGCATTCCTGCGCGATCCTAATTTTATTCAGCAGGTTTTGACCGGAAATGCGACTCAATTGCTAGATCTCATTCATGCCGAGGGAGTGGCAATTGTTCTGGATCAGCCAATTGCATTAATCGGGCAAACGCCTTCACTAAAGGATGTCCAGGCTCTTTTGTCCTGGCTGCCACAGCTAAATCAACCGGACATCTATCAAACAGACTGCCTCGCTCGATCCTACCCACCCGCAAGAGAGTTCAAGAACACTGCAAGCGGCATTTTAATGATCGCCATTGTGTTGCACCAAAAGTCTTACCACCTCCTGTGGTTTAGACCCGAACAAATCCAGACCGTAAACTGGGCCGCCGATCCACGCACGGCTGTATGGGTTGACCCAGATGGAGAGCAACGCCTGACCCCGCGTAAATCTTTTGAACTCTGGAAAGAAACAGTGCGAGAAACATCGCTCCCCTGGAAAGCGCCAGAGATACAAGCGGCACAGATGATGCGGAATACATTGATGCTGGCAGTGTTGGAGTTTTCCCAGGTAGCGTTAGAACAAGCCGCCGAACGAGCCGCGATCGCCAACCGTGCCAAAAGCCAGTTTCTTGCTAAGATGAGCCACGAGTTGCGGACTCCCCTCAACGCCATCCTGGGCTTTACCCAGGTGATGAACCGCAGCCCCAATACTCCCACTGAATTTCGGGAGCATCTCGGCATCATTAGCCGTAGTGGAGAATATCTGCTGGCACTGATCAATGATGTGTTAGAGATGTCCAGCATTGAGGCAGGGCAACAGGTACTGACAGAAAGCTCCTTTAACCTCCACCGCTTGCTGCAATCGCTGCAAGAAATGTTTGCCCTCAAAGCCTCGCAGAACGGGCTCACGCTCTCCTTTGAGAAAGATCGGAGCGTTCCTGGTTATGTTTGGAGTGATGAAGCAAAATTGCGGCAAATTCTGCTCAACCTGATCAGTAATGCGATCAAATTTACGACCCAGGGTAGTGTCACTGTGCGGGTTAGAGCGGAGGCAACCAGAACCGCGAAACAAGGCGGTACTTGCGATCCAAACACCTCACCCCCCAGCCATGCTCTCATCCTCTCATTTGAAGTGAAAGACACCGGATGCGGGATTGATAGCCATGATTGGGAAGCGATTTTTGAAGCCTTTGTGCAAACCGAGCAAGGTCGTCATGCCCAAGGCACCGGGTTGGGATTGTCCATCAGCCGACAGTTTGCCCGGTTAATGGGGGGTGATATTACCGTTCAAAGCACAGTGAATCAGGGATCGATCTTTACCTGCAAGGTGTTTTTGCAGCAGCCAGAATCGATGGAGCTGGTAGAACCGGAAACGACTCATCTGGTAGTAGGTTTGGAGCCAGGACAGCCGATTTTCCGCATTCTGGTGGTTGAAGATTTACTCGAAAATCAGCAACTGCTGAGGATTTTATTGGAGCCGATTGGGTTTGAGGTTCATATCGTAGAGAACGGAGTCGAAGCGATCGCCCAATGGCAACAATGGCAACCGCACCTGATCTTCATGGACATTCAGATGCCTGTCATGGATGGCTACGAAGCAACCCGGCAGATTCGCTTAGAAGAGCAGAAGCAGGTAGATGGGGGAGAGAGGGGCGATCGTTTTTTATCTTCTCCACCGTCCCCACTGTCTCCACCGTCCCCACTTCCTACCAAAATCATCGCCCTCACCGCCTATGCTTTTGAAGAGGATCGCACGGCTAGTTTGCAGGCGGGCTGCGATGATTATATGGCTAAACCATTTACCGAAGCTGCACTGTTCGAGGTCATCGCTCGTCATTTGGGTGTGCAATACTGCTACGCAGATCAAGCTTCATCAGAGCCAGCCATTTCCGAACGAAAACCCCTGATGACACAAGATATGCACATCATGCCACTGGAATGGAGCGCTCAAGTTCATGAGGCAGCTCTTGATTTGGATGACGCGAAGATCCGACAACTGATGGCTCAAATTCCCCAACAGGAGCAGATGCTGATCGAAGGGATGACTTTTTTGGTCGATAACTTCCAACTGGAGGCGATCGCGACCCTAACTCAGCTTTAGGGATAAAAACATAGGCAACGGAGGGCACGACACCGTGCCCGTTGGTGTCAACTTAACGTCAAACCCAGTTAGAGACTGATTTTTGACTATTAAGGCCAGATCCCCCCTAGCCCCCCTTAAGAAGGGGGGGACAAGAGTCCGATCAAAGTCCCCCTTCT
>PVWI01000375.1 GCA_003003725.1 filamentous cyanobacterium Phorm 6
GGGGGTGGGTTTTTTTTTTTTTGTAAAACGCCGATCGACCACCGCCATATTTACACGCAGAATAACTGCCCCTGAAGTTAACCACACTTGCCTCAAGAAACCGGGTTTTTCACCCAGACTCGTAATACAGTCAAGTTTTTTGGTAAAAAACCCGGTTTCAGCCTCAGTGTTTTAATCGCTGCTGCGGCCAAAGTATATTGATAAAAAACAATGATTGTCTTCATAATTTCCTCATATTTTTTAGATAATATTTATTCTAGGTTCTTGAGTTGAAGGTCGATCGCAGTCTCAGCAGCATCCCGCTGCCAAAGAACGAGCCTGTAATCAGGGGAGTTCGGGTCAGTGACGATACTTTAAATTAAGGAGTGCGATCGCACAACCAACCTGAATAAGTCAGGAGTTAGGCACTGCATAGCAAACAAACCAGGTTTTTTAACAGCGAAAAACTGGGTTTCTAGGAAAGTCCTCTAAGTGTTGGCAGGAGAACTCAATTAACAAGAAATTAATAACTGAGAAGCTGATTCGCGCTCTCGAATAACGCCCCGAAAATAAGTCCGTCATTTTGTCAAGATCAAAACTGGCAATTGCCGCTAATAGGCAAAGCCAAGTCTGAGTATTTTTTTTTAAAGAGTGTGGAGATTTTTCAAATGTCAGATCAGCTATCTTCTAAAGGTAACAGCCAGATGCTATGCTATTATGCAAATGTTACCAACAAAATTCAGGTAGTTAGGATTGGGAATATTCCTAATTGGTACTTTGAAAGAGTGGTGTTTCCGGGACAGCGACTGATGTTTAAAGCTGCGACAAAAGCAGTATTAGAAATTCACACTGGCGCGGTGCCAAGTGCTATTTTATCGGACAATATTCCCTGCTACGTGCTGCGGGTTATAGAAGAGGTAAGTTCCGAGTTCGAGCTGGTTATTCCAGAAAAATGTGCGGTATTAGCCCGCTAAAATTCAGGACAAATCAGACGAACTCGATCGGGGCAACAAATATCTAAGTTAAGTAATGCGGGGATTGGGAAAATGCAGAAAAATCTTGTCAATATCACCTTGGCCGTAGTCACAGAGGAAGTAGAAATTATCTTGGAGTCTTATCGCAAGTATCCCTACCAAGAAGCTTTTTCGCCCTCGGGCTTGCGACAGGATTTAATTGCTTACGTGCTGAGCCGAGTTCCTAATAAGTATATTGCGATCGACTCCGGCGAGTATGTGCCGGGCCAAGCAGTCCAGTTTCGCTGTTCTTCAGAGCAGTTGCTGCACATAGAAGATTTGATTCATACTGGCATTCGCGACTTGCTCGACAGCTATCAGAAGGTAGATTACCGCCTTCTGGAACAAGTTAAATCTTGTTCGACAGTTGCTACTTGGTTTAGATAGTTTGTGGTAATTGAGGGAGATGCCGAGATCCTCGGCACTCTGATCGGTTGCGCGATCGAGCTAGAATGGTGCATCGGCTCGATCGAGATCAACACTTTTGGTAATCGCGGCAGCCGTCGCACGGGCCATTGGGGTTGACGGCACAGCGTAGAATTTCCGATCGAGCATTTAACTGGCAGCTAGCATCTCCAATAACCCAGATGCCGCTGACAAATGTTCTTTCCGTCAGCGGTTGGGCTGACTGCACGTACAGGGCAATTTTTTGCAGTTGGTAGCGGCCGAATTTGAGTTGATAGCGGTGGTGGCGTTCCAACACAGCGTAGGTTTGTCCTTCTAAATCGATATAGTTCCCCGGTTGTGGCGCCCAATCCAGCCGAATGTTGCCTAGGGATTGGCGGGGGTGAGAGAGAATCACCTCTAGCGGTAAGGTATTTTGTTCCATCTGGCGGTGTGGCGATCGGGTACACGCTGATGATATCGCACTCTCCGTGTTTGATCCTTCGGACTTCAGTCCTCTAATTTGGATCAGGACTGAAGTCCGAACGATCAAACCTTTAAAAGCATTTGAGGCAATCAAAAATCCCAAAAATATGTCATTCCTTCCATGATTCCCCAAGCGCAAGTAGAGCCAGCTAAATAATGATTTTCGGTACCATATTCGCGATGCCATCCTAAGAGTTCTGGCAGAGCATTAGCGACGATTACTCCCCGGACATCCTGTTCAAACATACTGATATCATTACCAGAATCACCACAAACTAATGTTGCTTTAGATGGAATTTGCAGGCGCTTTTGTAAATAAGTCAGGGCATTGCCTTTGTTGCTAGTTTGTGGTAAGATATCTACGTCGCGATTGCTGCTAAAAATAATTTGAGCTGCCAGTCCCGATCCGGTTAATTTTTGCTGCAATGCCTGGAGAATCGAGCTGTTTTCTGCTGCTGGTTCCAGACAATAACTAATTTTCCAAGGATTTTGTTCTTTGAGGGATTGGGGTTTGAGCTTCTTAAACTGCTGAGCTAAAGAGGCGATCGCCATTTTATCCCAGTTTTGAGAAAGATATTGGGCCCAATCTAAATCGATGGTTCCGTCTTGGTAAATCTCGCTACCTACACCTGCGATCAAATAGTCAGGTGATAGCAGTTGCTTTTGGGCAATTAATTCGCGAGTTGAAGCATGAGAACGCCCGGTAGCGTAAATCAAACAAATTTGCGATCGTTTTGATTGCAACCGCTGGTTTAAAACTTGAGTTGCTGCGTCATCTCCGACTAGCGTGTTGTCTAAATCTGTAACTAATAAAAACTTCATGTTGGGAATTAGTCAGGAGTAAGTAGTGATTGGGAATCGATCGCTTCCTCAAATAATTTTAACTATTTATCAGAATTTGTTAAACAAAACACATTTATCAGCAATCCGATCGGTTAACATTTGCCCAGTTTAATTTTCCACAAGCGGTGTGAGTGTTATGGTGAAGAATTCAAGCTCGGTTAAAGCTTTTTGGCTGTCTTTCTTGATTTCTGGTGCGGGGATGCTGTTGGGGCCGATCGCGGCAACAGCTCAAATTCAGGATACCTCAACTCCAGAAGTTGCCCTAGCAGTCGATCGCGCTTTACCCGAAACTGATACAGCAGCAGTCGATCGAACTTTACCCGAAACTGATACAGCAGCAGTCGATCGTGCTTTACCCGAAACTGATACAGCAGCAGTCCATCGAACTTTACCCGAAACTGATACAGCAGCAGTCGATCGAACTTTACCCGAAACTGATACAGCAACAGTCGATCGCGCTTTACCCGAAACTGATACAGCAGCAGCCCCAGAAATAACGGGGACAACTCGCGAATTGCCCCCACAGGAGTTAGAAATTGCCAACTCTCCTCAGTCTCAAAACGTTGCTGAAGCCAGCAAAGTTGCGGAGATCGGCAGCGAGACCGGCACCGCTGATGACCTCAGCATACAAGAAGATGCAGCACAAGTCACCTCTGTTTCGCAACTGTCCGACGTGCGGCCTACAGATTGGGCATTTGGCGCCTTGCAATCCCTAGTAGAAAGATACGGCTGCATTGCGGGATATCCAGACGGCACATTCCGAGGAAATCGGGCAATGACTCGCTACGAATTCGCCGCCGGATTAAACGCTTGCTTGGATCGAATTACCCAACAAATTAGCGGTTCAACTGGTAATTTAGTCAAGCGAGAAGATTTACTTGCTTTGCAAAGATTGCAAGAAGAATTTGCGGCAGAATTAGCGACATTACGCGGTCGAGTTGATGGTTTAGAAGCTCGCACTGCTGAATTGGAAGCCAACCAATTTTCAACTACTACTAAGCTAAGCGGATTTGCTTGGTTTAACATGACTGGAGCTTTTGCGGGGGATAAAGTCCGAGTTGAAGCGACAAATGGAAAAGCTGCCCCGCTCGATCGAGTTCCCGGACGCGATCCTGTCACCAACAGACCGATCGTGCAGAGAGTTGACGACGACCCAGAAATCACTTTTAGCCAGTTAATTTGGTTGACCCTGACTACTTCTTTTACAGGGAAAGATGAATTGATTACACAGCTAGCTGTGGGTAACGGCAATTCGCCAGCAAACCAGTATACTTCGGCGGGTTTTTTCAATACATTCGGTACTCCTTTTCTCGATCAAACTGCGGGAGGAAATCCCAATGAAGTTGTCCTGCGGGAACTTTCTTATCGGTTCCCGCTTAGCAACAGCTTGCAAGTAGTAGTCGGGCCGAGAATTAATTTCTACCGCTACTTTGACAACAATAAGTTTAACTTTTTCGTGGACGGTGCGAGCAGCTTTAATTCTAACAACAGTCCTTTGTTAAGCGCTACCAGACGCGGTGCCGGTGCTTTGGCTTTGTGGGATATCAGCCGCGCCTTGAAACTGCGTTTGGGCTATTTGGGCGAGAGTACGGAATTTTTGCCGACTTCCGTGTTTAATTCTGCTTCCAATCCGTCTCAAGGCTTGTTTGGGGGGACGAATACGACTACAGCAGAATTAACATTCAGTCCGAGCGATCGGGCAAATTTGCGTTTTTTGTACAGCCGTTCCAACATCCAGCAAATCGGCGGCTTCATTGGATCTCCTAACAGCAAGCCGTTGAACGGTGTAGCAGATGACGGTTTCGGCGGCCGCCTGGGGAATGCGACTGCGGATACTTTTAGCTTTAATTTCGATTGGTCAGTCACTCGCCGTTTCGGTCTTTTCGGTCGCTACGGCTACGCCGAAACCAATATATTTCCCAAGACTAACCGACCGGACGGCACGATTAAAACTCAATCTTATCAGTTAGGATTTGCGCTTCCCGATTTGTTCAAAAAAGGAGCTTTGTTTTCAGTGTCATTTTTAGTACCTTTTGACGTTACGGGCGGTCGGAGATTTTTAGTTTCTGGCGGGGGAAACGGCGGCACTCAGTACGAATTTGAGGCAACTTATTATTTGCCTCTCACCGACCATATTTCGATCGTGCCGGCATTTTATGCGATCGGAAATGCGAATAATTTTGATAACAACCCGACAATTTTTGTGGGCAATTTGCGGACGCAGTTTAGTTTTTAGCTGCGTCATGTTTGTAGTGAGGACTTTAGTCCTCAGCATTTAAGGACTGGCTGTCCTCACTACAAACTAATACCAATTCTCCTAATTCTTGGAACAATGATGAGTGTGGTTTTTTTGCTGAAAGACTGTATGCACCGGTGCGTCGCTCAAAGATTGTGGATCTTATTTAAGATTTAAGGGTGGCGACGCACCCTACAGATACTGCTGCATGAGTTTTGAGAATTAGTATAATTTTATAGTCCAATACGGTTCACTTAACACTATTTATGCGCCGGAGATCCCCCTAAATCCCCCTTAAGAAGGGGGACTTTGAGAGCA
>PVWI01000376.1 GCA_003003725.1 filamentous cyanobacterium Phorm 6
TACTCATTTTTGTCTTGGATGATTCACTTTTACTCCCTCAATCCCCCTATGTGCCAGTTGGGGGTGCGGAATGTGGGCTAAAACCTAGTCTCTCAATCAAGCTGAGGAATTCTTGCAGATTTTTGAAATGTGAAGTTACTTCGTAAATCCAAAGCTGTCCATCGAGTTTAAGAGTACGGGCTGCTTCTCGGATGTAATCAGCACTGTTTAAGCCCATGAGCGATAAATTAAATATGGCAACGTCTAAACAGCTATCTTCCAAGGGGACTTGAGCTACATCGCATTCGATGACATTATCATTGATGGCAATGAAATCATAGTTGTGAAATGTGTGTTTATCGGCTAAGGCTTTGGCAATCAGTGCTTCACCACAACCAAAATCGCCGACAACTAGACCAGAGCGCTTTTGAAGCCATTTAATAGATTCTTGATAGGGAAGAACAGACCATGTTTTTCTGGCTTCTTGATAGAGTGTGTGGTATTGCATCCACTCTTCGGGATTATTCTGTAATCGTTCATAGTTGGTGTGACTATAGCTAGTATTCCAACGAGCATTCATGCGACTAAAGTCACCATAGTTAACATTACGGCGTTGAACATCGGCGGGATCTGCGTCTGGAAGAGGGACAAAGATTCTGGGGCGAATGATTGGCTTTTGTTCACCAGT
Source organism: filamentous cyanobacterium Phorm 6 (assembly GCA_003003725.1). Taxonomy (GTDB): domain Bacteria; phylum Cyanobacteriota; class Cyanobacteriia; order Cyanobacteriales; family Microcoleaceae; genus Microcoleus. The sequence continues at coordinate 668 of PVWI01000376.1, forward strand.
TTTTAAGCGTTCTAGCCATTGGCGTAGATCGCGGAATGCTTGAGATTCTGTTCGCAGTTGTCCATCAGGCATCACACCATCAACGGCAGCATCGGCAACTGTCTGTTTGTTTTGCAGTCTCGCTAATCGCCCTTCATCCCAACTCCAATGTTCGCCGTCATCTAAACCATAGGTAACGGGCATAAGAATTGTGAGCGTATCATGGACTTGACCTTGACGATTTAAGCGCCCTTCTAGCTGCTCAAGTTCGGCACTTGTCCAAGGTGGAATATTCAGAATCAGCCGATCGCAAACTTTTTGAAATCCATCAACACCTGTCGCCATTGCACTGCTAGCAATCAACACATCAATAGACCCATCAATAAAATCATTTTTCCCACTTTTATCGCCGCCCATGTGAAAACCAACTGTCCACCCTGCACTTTCAATAGCGGCTTTTAGCTGATCGACTATGCCTTCAACGTAATGGGTATAAACAATAGTTTTAGGACGGATTTCGTTAAGAATAGCTGGAATCCTTGCACTGGTTAGAATTTGTTCCATTTTTAGAATAGAAGTACCTTCTTCACGAATCTTGTCAACTAGGTGCGTACAGTCAACGGGAATTTTAATTTTGTTGATTGTAATTTTGGGTTTGACTTTAGAACGGATGCCCACAGTTGCAAATGCTTGATGCAGACGCATACAGTTGTTGAGTGTTGCTTTTTCGCCAAGATCTTTTCGTTCAACACCAGTAACTAATTCAACTAAGCTTTTACCTTCTTTGAGATTGTTGATTACAGGTGTTGCACTCATACCAAGTACATGAAGGTTAGGATTTCTCTCAGTAGCATTGGTGATTAGTGCGAGAACCATCTGCCGACGTTTAGATGGATCTTCATTACGATGTTTGCAGCGATGAATCTCATCAACAATAATTAGGTCTATTTGGTATCGGTCTAGTAGTTGCCGAATATGAGCAGGGGTTGATGGCTGCTGAAACATCTCATGATTGAGAATAATGTAGTGGTGTCCACTTTCAATATCGAGCCAATGTGGGTTAAAGTTTTTGGTTGTGACTTGACTATCTGGAAATACTTCTTTGATTTCCTTGTGCCAGTTAGGAATTGTGTCTAGTGGGCAAATAATCACCGTAAGATGAGCATCAATAATGCGACTGCTAAGAATCCCGCCAATAGTTTTACCTGTTCCAGTTAGTGATAGGTTTAACATTCGCTGTTGATTGCGAAGCCTGACTGCCGCTAACTTTTGCATTAAGTTTGGTGGTGTAATTTTGCCATTGATGCGAAATGCCCAACCTGTAGGAATCTGCATATTTTGAGCCTGTGTATATTCGTCAAGAAATTGATCTCGCACCTGACGACCATAACCTTCTTCAGTAAAGGCTTCTACACTTTCAACGGCAGATTCATCTTCAAAGACTTCTGCCCAAATTCGATTACGCCGAGAAGCAATAAAGAAATCAATCGCCTCCTGATCGGCTGATGCAACGATTTGACTGTTTAAAAACTCTAGACTTTTCTGAACTTTTATTCTTGGTAATTCACTAGATTCTTCGTTTTGCGCTGATGATTCACTGCTAGTTTCAAAATCGTGAGTTGATTGAGATGTATTTGCAGCATCGACTATTCTTAGTTCATCATCAGCTTTGAGATTATCATCTGAGTTACTGTCGGCATTAGATGTTTTGACTTCTTTTCCTTGAATTAAATCTCGAAGCTTTTGTCCTGAAAGCTTGCCCTTGATGATATCTTTGACAATCTTCAATCCCTCAGAGTTGGTTGTTCCTAAAGCCCCTGATTGCTCAAATATTTTATACAATTCAGCTTGAGTTAGATTGGGAATGTAAACCTCTAAACTAGCTACGAATTGACGAATTACTTCTAGACTCCAACCAAAGCAACGCGCACATCCACTATTTCCACGACTCCAAGAAGCTCTAGAAATACTAGTTATACTTGTTTCCCATTCATACCCATCAATAGGACATTTAAACCAAGCTTTTTTGTTTGAGCCTTTTGTTATTTTGTCAGGATATATGCCTAAAGTATTATTCTTCAGATAGTCCCAATACTGCTCAACATAATCTGGATATAGAGAAATTAATGAGTTACCTTCAGTTGAAACAAAACCTCTACAAGCTGGACAACCACTATTTCCTCTAGTCCAAGAATGTTTAATTTGAGATAGGGGAGCTACCCACTCATGACCATCAATAGGACATTTAAAAAAAGCTTCTTTTAGCGATCCACTTGTCAGTTTCATAGGATCGAGTTTTAGCTCGTCATTTGCCTTATAAAACCAATATTTAGCAATCTCATCAGGAAATTCGATTGCTATTGGTTCTTTACGCTGCCATTCACCGATTTTACGATGAGAAGTACCATTACAAACTCGGCAACCAGTATTATCCTTTGACCACTGCTGCTTTACTGTCAAATTAATCCTTGACTGCCACACATTGCCATCATGTGGACATTTAAACCATGCTCTCTTATTGCTGCTGAGAGTTGTTTCTGATGGATTAAGACCTAGCTGATCATTTTTATCGTAGTCCCAATACTTGGAAATCAGTTCAGAATACTCTTCAATTAGAGTGGGCTGTTTCTCGGGTTTTTTATTTCTCCCAGCACATTTAGGACATCCACTAGACCCTCTCTGCCAACTTGTAGTAATATAGTCTGGTCTTTTCTGCCATGAATGTTCATCAATTGGGCATTTAAACCACAGTGATAGAAGTGCAGAGTGTGCACTCACATCTTCAGGACTGAGATCTCCGTTTTTCTCATAGTCCCACAATTCAGCAACACGTTCTGGATAGACTGCAATTAAGCTTTTAGCTAGCTGTTTTTGTCTATTTTTCTCTTCTTGTTCTTTTTGAGCTTGTTTTTGAGCTTGAGCTTCTGCCTGTTGTTTTTGTTCTTTTTCTATTAAATAATCATGAAAGGCAGGATTAAAATCTAGAAGTTGACGCACTCTCTCTCTAGTTATCTTATACTGAGTTCCAATATCTTGATAGGATAAGCCTTGCCTGTATAGTTCGAGCATTGCATTACTCTTGGCTAGCTTTGCTTCGCTCTTGGCTAGCTTTGCACTCTTGGCTAGCTTTGCTTCGCTCTTAGCCTTACTGTTGGATTGCTCATAAAGCTTTTGATCCCTCTCTTGTACATATTCTGCTACTTTTTGTCCTAGGTGATTAAGGTGTATTTCATCGTTTTGCTTTTGAGTTAAACCTATCTTCTCCAGAGTGCTAAGATCTCTAAATATTATTGTTCGGCGGTCATTTGGGTCATTGACACATAAAATTGTAGGTATCTCGGACAGTATCCATACTCCCTTATCGATTCGTAGTGGATACTGACGCATTAAATTAAGAAGGTCAATCTCTCTCTTACTCAGTTTTTCTAACAAGAGGTGAATATCTGACATATTGCACTTGTATTACGAACGCTAATGGACAGTTTAACTTGTCTGAAAAAAATGTGCTAGCATCTAAGCTAGATTATTCACCAATCTGTGAAATCCTTACTGTAGCTACACCTTAAAAAACAGTCTGTTTTTTTGACAAATTGCCCGATTTGTTGCTCAGGATGACATAATTTCGTTACATTGCGTAAGTCCTATTCTTCCTTATTCTATAAAATCCTATGGCTGCTGATATTCGACGCTTCATTCCATTTTTTGACCCCACTGTATCTGAATGGGCTCCTGAAGCCCGCTGGCTTCGCTGGCTGACTTTTCTCTGGTTGTTTGTCGGGTTGACAGCTTTGTTTTCGGCTTCCTATCCGATCGCCAATTCAGAACTTGGAGACGGTCTATATTATGTTAAACGACAGCTCATCGCAGTGGCGATCGGGCTGGCCGGTTTTAACTTGATGGTATACTCCCCCCTGCGCTACTTGCTCAAATCAGCTCAGTTGGGCATTTTGTTGCTGCTGGGAGTGCTGTGGTTGACCTTAATTCCGGGAGTGGGAACCACCGTCAACGGGGCGACTCGCTGGATATCTCTGGGCCCAGTTCCGATTATTCAACCTTCGGAATTGATCAAGCCGTTTTTTGTGCTCCAAAGCGCCCGTATTTTCGGCAACTGGCCCCGGTTAACAAATAAAGTTCGACTGACTTGGTTGGGAATTTTTGGTGCGATGCTGTTAGGAATTTTGTTACAGCCAAATTTGAGCACCACAGCTTTGTGCGGGATGACTTTGTGGTTGGTGGCTTTGGCGGCGGGCTTGCCTTACTTGCAGTTGGGCGCAACGGCTGTGGGGGGAATGCTGTTGGCGGTTTTAAGTATTAGTTTTCGGGAATATCAGCGCCGCCGGATTATGTCTTTTCTGAATCCTTGGGCAGATCCGATGCAGGATGGCTATCAGTTGATTCAAAGCCTGCTGGCTGTGGGTTCTGGGGGGATTTGGGGTGTTGGTTTGGGGATGTCGCAGCAAAAGTTATTTTATTTGCCGATTCAGTACAGCGATTTTATTTTTGCTGTGTTTGCTGAGGAGTTTGGTTTGGTGGGAGGTTTCTCGCTGTTGCTGATGTTGGCGGCTTCCACTACTGTGGCTTTG
>PVWI01000085.1 GCA_003003725.1 filamentous cyanobacterium Phorm 6
GAGGCTCGTTCTGCACCTGTCAGCAGCAAATTGCCCTCGGTGTCCCACCACCGCAGCCATAGCATTGTCTGGTTTTGCTAGCTGTCCTGCAACAGTCCTACACAGTTCCCTAAAGTTGTAGGAACCTGAGTTCGAGAGATTATGCAAGATCCGACTTTTCCGACTTTACGATCCGACTTTTCCGACTTACAAAGGCGGGGGAGAGGAAGTATTATAGAGATCAGATGCCGTTTCACAACCTGTGGAAGCAATTAATAGACTTTCATAGCTTTTGAACGATACAGTTATAATCAGGGTTTAACGCTACACAAGGGACTTCTACTTAATTACTACCACATAGTTCCGAGTGTGTATGATCGCACGTCGAGCGTGAAATTACGGCTATTGTTTAGCTCGTAATTTACAGAATAGTGCGTCCATCATTTTTATATCAGTAAATCCCCTATGGACGAATGATATAAGGATGTACCAATTATCTCAAGAACTATTTGCTCTCGAAGTGAATGTAAATGGGGGCATTTCTTCTCAACCTTTTTCTACGTTACTCACGTCCAAACAACGAAATGTTGATTTTTTACCTTCCATGACGTTTCCTTTACACAAGTTTTATTGATTTCCCTTGACAAGCATCTATCCAAAGAATTATCTTAAGTAGGTCGAGACATAGATGACAAATAAATAAGCTGATGAGTACGGCTGGTAAAAAGATTAAATTGAATCTATAGGGGTAGGGGCTCACAAAATCAGATTCTTAGTGTGAGCAAGGCATTCAAGAGCGGACGTAGGGTGCAATAGCAACGTCCGGCAAGAAATTTCGTACCGAGCCAACTTTTTGAAAGGTACCGAAAGATTTGGGAGGACAGTGGGTGCAGTTAGCTGTCTTCCAAGTCAAAGCGAGTGATCTACGAACACAACAGCAATAGCATAATTCACCTATTGCTTAACAAAATTATCCAACAATAGCAACGTGCCCAAATTGGTTGCGATTGGAACTGAAATGAGCATTGATCAGACCCCTGCCAATTGACCACACAAATTATTTAATGACCAGGATTATGACCATTCTTCACTACAACGAAAGCACCTATCCGCAAGAAAATCCAGGGGTGGTGGAAGCCGTAGCTTCAGGCATTATTTGCAACGACTTCGAGCTTTGGGTAAAGTTTAAATTTATTGGAAAAAAAACTTCCCGGATATTCCTGTTAGCCGTTGTAAACCTCTTATAGGGAGGGCGGTATCCTGTTCTCCGTTTCTTTGTTTGATAGGGTGTTACGCCTAGGTTTTCTCGTTTAGCTTTCCTAAAACTTACGCATTTATACTCGGTTAGGGCAAGCCATTAAATTGTTACTACAAAATTGCCCTCAATGTGACGCTCGTTCTCACAGCTCTCTTATTTGTAATTGAACTTAGACACATGGTATCTCCTTTTAATGAATCAGAAATTTCAGCATTTAATCCAGACCAGCAGCTTAGAGGCGAAGAAAATTTGACAGATGCTGAACGGCATAAGATATTAGTCGAGTGGAATAACACGACTAGGGATTATCCTCTGGAGAAGTGCATCCACCATCTATTTGAGGAACAGGTAAAACGGACACCTGACGCTGTGGCGGTGGTCTTTGAAGGAGAGCAACTCACATACTTAGAATTGAATGCTAAGGCAAACCAACTGGCACATTACCTGCAAGGGCTGGACGTTGGGCCAGAAGTTTTGGTAGGAATTTGTGTTGAACGCTCTATTGAGATGATAGTGGGAATCTTGGGCATCCTCAAAGCTGGTGGCGCTTACGTTCCCCTAGACCCGAACTATCCGTCTGAGCGCTTGGCTTTCATGCTACAGGACTCTTCTGTGCTGGTGCTGCTTACTCAATCGAAACTGATTGAGAAACTTCCCCCTCACTCGGCGTATGCTATATGCTTGGACTCTGACTGGGCAAAAATTGCTTTCCACAGCAATGAAAACGCCAGCAGCACTGTTACCTCCGAGAATCTGGCTTACGTTATCTACACATCAGGATCTACAGGTAAGCCCAAGGGCGTGTTATTGGTGCACCAAGGGCTGTGTAACCTAGCCACAGCACAGCTCGGATTATTCGATGTGCAGGCAGACAGTCGCATTCTTCAGTTCGCCTCCTTTAGCTTCGATGCCTCGGTTTGGGAGGTTGTCATGGCTTTGGTATCGGGAGCGACACTGGTCATGGCAAAGCGGGAGTCTTTAATGCCGGGGCCTGCTTTGGCTGGCCTGTTGCGTGACGAAGCCATCACGATGGTTATTCTACCACCGTCAATTTTGGCTGTACTCCCTGCCGAAGAGTTTCCGGCATTGCAGACAATTATCGTCGGCGGAGAAGCTTGTAGCACAGACCTCGTGGCGCGTTGGGCATCAGGGCGTCAGTTCTTCAACGCTTACGGGCCAACAGAAGTCACAGTCTGCGCCACCGTCGCCCTTTGCAGTGACGGAAGTCAAAAGCCCCCCATCGGACGAGCGATCGCCAATACCACAATCTATCTTCTCGACACTGAGAACCAACCCGTACCGATAGGCGTTTCGGGAGAGCTCCATATCGGAGGTGTTGGTTTAGCCCGAGGATATCTCAACCGTCCCGATTTAACCGAGCAAAAGTTCATTCCTAATCCATTTAGCGACGAACCAAATTCTCGCCTATACAAAACAGGAGATTTAGCTCGTTATCTCCCAGATGGCAACATTGAATTTATTGGTCGCATTGACAATCAGGTAAAAATTCGCGGCTTTCGCATAGAACTCGGAGAAATTGAGGCAGTATTGTCTCAACACCCAGCAGTTTTAGAAACTGCGATCGTGGCGCGACAAGATGTTGCAGATCGCAAATATCTAGCAGCCTACATTGTGTCCAGGGACGCTAGCGCGATTTCTCGCAGCGAGCTGCGCGGTTTTCTTAAAGAGAAACTGCCTGTTCACATGATTCCAGGAGTGTTCGTGATATTAGATGCCCTGCCATTAACGCCTAATGGCAAGATAGATCGTCAGGCGCTACATAAATATGATGAAACGATGGGACTAAATTCCTCTAAACCTAAGATATTTAATCAAAAAATGGATATTAATTGCCCAACTAAGCACATAGATACCGGATTCAAAGCTACATCCTCAGACAGCATTCGCTCAATCTTACGTTCATTGGTAGCGAAGTTGCTACAAATAAAGAGTGAGGAAATAGAGGTTACTGTCACTTTTTTAGAACTGGGAGCTGATTCCCTCCTTCTTTTAGAAGCTGTGCGAAGCATTCAAAGCAATTTTGGGGTTCAGGTGGAAGTTCAACAGTTTTTTGAAGAATTAGAAACTATTGAGGATCTAGCTAATTATATAGAAGAAAAATCATCACAAAAATGGGAGTTTTCAACTTTTTTAAGCTCTGACTTAAAGCCGATGAAGCGAATCGAAAACCCCACTCCCCAATCCAGTAAATCGCCCCAAAAATTAGCTCAAGCCCAAACATTGAATGCAGCAGTAGCCGTCCCCCAATATAAAGCAATGAAAAAAGCCAATGAAAATGTAGAATCTGAGACGAGTGTAGAAAGAATTATCGCGCAGCAGCTTCAAGTAATGTCTCAACTAATGTCTCAACAATTAGAACTTTTACGCACTGAGCAGCCACACAAGGAGCGATCGCATAACGAAAAAACTACAGTAACTGAGTTCGCCTCCCCCCAATCGTTCCATCAATCAGCCACAGTTACTAATCCATCTCCCGTGTGTTCTTACAATGAATGGGACCCACTTGAGGAAGTTATTGTTGGTATCGTCGATGGGGCGATGGTTCCCTCCTGGCATACCATTCATCGCGCTACCGTGCTTCCCGGTCAAGAAAAACAAATGGAAAGCCTGAGCAAGCGGACGGAGAAACAACCGCTCCCCTATCCAGAGTGGCTGGTTCAGGCTGCTAGCAAGTGTGTCGATGAATTTGCTCATATTCTTGAATCCGAAGGAGTTGTTGTACGTCGGCCTGATGTTGTTGATTATTCTGCTTCCTTCCGCACACCTGATTGGGAAGTAATGAATGGCTTTTGTTCAGCCAATCCCCGCGACGTTTTCTTGGTAATTGGGAATGAGATTATTGAAGCTCCAATGGCCGATCGCAGTCGTTATTTCGAGTCATGGGCTTATCGCTCCCTACTTAAAGAATACTTAAAGGGAGGAGCCAAGTGGGTTGCTGCCCCCAAACCACAACTACTCGATACACAATACGACCCAGATTACAAAACTCCCGCTCCAGGTGAGGAAAGGCGCTTTGTAATCACTGAGTTTGAGCCAACGTTTGATGCCGCAGACTTTGTACGCTTTGGACGGGATATTTTTGTCCAGAAGAGTCACGTCACTAACAGTCTTGGGATCGAATGGGTGCGACGGCACCTGGGCGATGAATATCGAGTTCACGAGCTTCAGTCACTTTGCCCACAAGCCTTGCATATTGACACCACTCTAGTTCCCCTCGCTCCTGGAAAGGTGTTAGTAAATCCGCTTTTCATAGATGTTGACAATTTGCCTGACTACTTCAAATCTTGGGATATCCTGCTGGCACCTAAACCGAACCGAACGCCGATGACACTTTATGACACAAAAGTGATCAGTCAGTGGGTCAATATGAACGTACTCAGTCTCGACGAAGAGCGAGTAATCGTGGAAAAATCACAGGAATCTACGATTCAAGCATTAAAAGACTGGGGGTTTAAACCGATTCCTTGCGAGTTTGAGAGTTACTATCCTTTCATGGGCTCTTTCCATTGCGCGACACTGGATGTCCGCAGACGTGGCGAACTCCGTTCCTATGAGATGGAGGAAGGCGCACTATGAATTTCAATCAATTTTTAGCTGAACTTGCCGAACGCGGTGTCAAATTGTGGCTAGAGAGCGATACGTTGCGTTTTCGCGCTCCCAAGGGGGTAATGACATCAGAAAATCGGGAATTATTAGTATTGCATAAAACAAAAGTTATCTCGTTGCTGTCCCAAAGCAACACAAGCGCGAACGATACTAAACAAACCCTTGTACCCGTCTCAGCAAAACGGGACATACCTCTATCTTTTCCCCAAGAACAACTATGGTTTTTGAGCCAGTTAAACTCAAATAACGTTTCTTACAACGAACTATTTGCTCTACGATTCTTGGGCGTACTGAACATCGTTGCACTAGAGCAAAGCCTGAACAAAATTGTCGCTCGCCATGCAGCTTTACGTACCAACTTTACGGTGGTTAACGGGCAGCCAGTTCAGATCATTGCTGAAAGTTTGACTTTGACAGTACCAGTCGTAGACTTAAGCAATCTACCTGCTAGTGACAGAGAAAACGAAGTCCAACGATTAGCAACGGAACAAGCCCACAAGCCCTTTGACTTAGTTAGCGACCCCTTAATCCAAGTGACTGTACTTAAGCTAACAGACACAGAATATATATTTTTGCTGAGAACTCACCACATTGTCTGGGATGGTTGGTCATTAGGCATCATGTGGCGGGAGTTAGCAGCTTTCTACAATGACTTATCCCAAGACTTACCTCCACTGCCGGCTGAGTATCCCGACTTTGCGGTTTGGCAGAGGCAATACTTGACAGGTGAGGTATTAGATTCCCTACAAACCTATTGGAAAAAACAACTATTAGATGCACCACCTCTATTAGAATTACCCACTGACCGAGCGCGAGGAATTACACAAACCTTTCGAGGAAAACACTATAGATTTGTCATTTCAAAGCCGCTCACCGAGGATCTAATCGGTTTAAGTCGGCAGCAAAAAGTGACTCTTTTTATGACGCTGTTAGCGGCGTTTCAAACATTACTTCACCGTTATACGGGGCAAACCGATCTTTGTGTAGGTTCGCCCATTGCCAATCGAGATCGCCCCGAATTTAAGGATTTGATTGGATATTTTGTTAATACGCTAGTATTACGCACTTGTTTGGTAGGAAACCCAAGCTTTGAGGATTTACTGTCTAGGGTGCGAAAAGTCACGCTCGAAGCTTATGCCCATCGAGACCTACCGTTTGAAAAGTTAGTAGAAATATTGCAGCCAGAACGCTCTTTGAGTTATACGCCACTGTTCCAGGTAATGTTGATGCTGCTCAATGAGTTGCCCGATATCCAGATGGAAGGCTTAAAGGTAAGTCCATTGGCGGTAGAAACTGGCATAGCGCCGTTCGATTTGACTTTATCTATAGAGAACAGGACCTCTGGCTTAATCGGTGAATGGGAATACAATACCAATCTGTTTGACGATGTTACGATCGCTGGCATGACAGGTCATTTCCAAACTTTGTTGGAGGGAATCGTCGCGAACCCTCAAGAACCCATTTCAGATTTGCCATTGCTGACACCAGCAGAGCGACAGCAGCTATTAGTAGAGTGGAACAACACCGCTAAAGACTATCCCCAAGAGAAGTGCATCCATCAGTTGTTTGAAGAACAAGTGGAACGGACACCTGATGCCGTAGCAGTGGTGTATCAAGAAAAGCAACTCACCTATCGAGAGTTGAATGTAAAAGCCAATCAACTGGCAAATTATCTGCGATCGCAGGGCGTGGGGCCAGAAGTGCTGGTAGGGATTTGTGTAGAGCGTTCTCTGGAAATGATAATCGGTTTGTTGGGCATCCTCAAAGCTGGCGGTGCTTACGTTCCGCTAGACCCGAACTATCCGTCTGAGCGCTTGGCTTTCATGCTAGAAGATTCGTCGGTTCCAGTGCTGCTGACTCAACAGAAGCTAGTCGAGAAACTTCCCCAACACTCTGCGTGTGTTGTCTGTTTGGACTCTGACTGGAAAAAAATTGCTGTTGACAGCAAAGAAAACCCTGTAAGTTCAGTGAAGCCAAAAAATTTGGCTTATGTTATCTACACATCAGGGTCTACAGGAAAACCCAAAGGCGTTTTAATCCAACATGAATCGCTAGTCAATTACACAACGGTTGCGACTGCTGAATATAGAATACAGAAGTGCGATCGCATTTTACAATTCTCCTCTATTAGTTTTGATGTCAGTGCCGAAGAAATCTATACCAGCCTGACTTCGGGTGCGACGCTTGTCTTGCGTACTGATTCGATGCTGGACTCCATTAAGGAATTTTTGCAAAAGTGCAAGAATTGGGAAATCACTGTAATGGCTTTGCCTACAGCCTACTGGCACGAACTGACCGCTTTCTTGACTCAAGAAACGCTGGCATTACCCCCATCCTTGCGCTTAATAATTATTGGCGGAGAAAAAGCACTGCCCGAACGACTGAAAACTTGGCTTGAATATGCGGGACAGCGAGTTCGTCTGGTGAATAATTACGGCCCGACAGAAGCCACTGTGGGGGCAACGATATATGATTTATCGGTAGCGGACACGACATTGAAGGAGTTGCCGATCGGTCGTCCCTTTGGGAATGTCTGTACCTACATCTTAGATCAGAACGGACAGCCTGTACCCATTGGTATTCCTGGTGAGTTGCACATCGGGGGCGCTGGTTTAGCACGGGGGTATCTCAACCGTCCTGAGTTAACCACTGAGCGGTTCATTCGCAACCCCTTTAATGACTCTCCCACTGAACGCCTTTATAAAACTGGAGATCAGGTTCGCTATCTGCCCGATGGTAATATTGAATACCTCGGTCGGATAGATGACCAAGTGAAGGTGCGCGGTTTTCGGATCGAACTCGGAGAAATTGAAGCAGCACTGAGTCAACATCCAAACTTACTCTCTGTTGCAGTCGTACTTCGAGAAGATATTCCCAGCCAAAAGAGTCTGGTCGCTTACGCTGTCCCTCTTCAGGAACCCGCACCCACTTTTAGTGAACTACGTCATTTTCTGAAAGAGCAACTGCCAGACTATATGGTGCCTAGTGCTTTTGTGATTTTGGAGTGCTTGCCAGTGACACCGAATGGCAAAGTAGACCGCAAATCATTGCCAGCACCAGACCTCAATAGTTTGATTCAAAAAGCAGATTTTGTAGCTCCTCGGACTCCTACAGAAAAATTACTAGCATCCATCTGGGCTAAGGTCTTGGGAGTAGAGAAAGTGAGTATAAATGACAATTTTTTTGAATCAGGTGGGCATTCTTTACTGGCGACTCAACTGCTCTCAAAAGTAAGTCATACCTTTGGACTAAATCTGCCTTTATCGAAGTTCTTTGAAGCTCCAACTGTAGCGGATATTTCTAGCTACATTGAAGCAATTTCTTGGGTGAGTCAAAATAGCGAAACGAGCAACACAACTATTAATAACCGAGAAGAGGTGGAATTTTGATGAATACAATTGAGTTTATTAATAATCTACGCAAGCTGGATATCAACCTATTTATGGAAGGCGAACGCCTGCGTTGCAACGCTCCTGAAGGGACACTCACCCCTGCTCTCAAGTCAGAAATTAATGAGCGTAAAGCTGAAATTATCTCCTTTTTGCACCAAGCCAATAATCAGAAGAATGCCAGTGCGCTCGCTCCTATATCTCGAACGAAAAACAACACATTCCCTCTTTCCTTTGCCCAACAGCGTCTTTGGTTCCTAAACCAATTGCAGCCGAACAGCGCGTTCTATAATATTCCTCTTGGCTTGCATTTTAGCGGTCAACTCAATATTGTGGCTTTAGAGTCAAGCTTGCAATTACTCATCAATCGCCATGAAATCTTACGCACTAACTTTATTGCTGTAGATGGAGAACCCGTTCAGGTGATCGCTGCCACTAGAGATTTTACGCTGCCAGTCGTGGATTTTCGTCCTCTGCCAGCAAGTGAACGAGAGCTTGAGTATGATAAATTAGCTTCTCAGTCAGTAATGTATGTGTTTAATCTCGCTCAAGAACCTCTACTTCGAGCACAGTTAGTTCAGCTTACTCCAACAGAAAATGTTCTACTGCTAACAGTTCACCACATTATCTTTGATGGTTGGTCTGTCAATATCTTTGTTCAAGAGTTAACCGCAATTTACTCAGCTTTAATTGAGCATCATGCACCAACTCTGCCTGAAATCCGTCTTCAGTATGTAGACTTTGCTGTGTGGCAACAGCAGTGGTTACAGGGAGAAGTTTTAGAATCTCAACTCGCTTACTGGCAGCAAAAACTAGCAGGAATGCCAGCATTGTTGGAATTACCAACCGACCGTCCCCGACCTGCTGTACAATCCTTTCGCGGAGAAACTCAAGTTTTTACCCTTGAGCAAGATATCAGTGCAGCACTCGTAAGTTTGAGTCAGCAACAGGGGGTCACGCTCTTTATGTTGCTCCTCACAGCGTTTAAAGTATTGCTCTATCGGTACAGCAGCCAGTCCGATATTGTTGTTGGTTCGAGCGTTGCTAATCGTCAGTACCCTCAAATTCAAGCAATGATTGGATTTTTTGTTAATAATTTAGTGCTACGTACAGATTTATCAGAAAACCCTACCTTTCTCCAGTTATTACAACAAGTTAAACAAGTTATCTTAGAAGCTTACGATCATCAAGACTTACCGTTTGATAAGTTAGTAGAAGCACTACAGCCAGAGCGTCACTTAAGCTACTCGCCCTTGTTTCAAATAAGTTTCGATATGGAGCATGAATCAACGTCTGATATTACTCTCAAAGATTTAAAATTTAACATATCTGAACCAGGAAGCAATGATACGGCTAAGTTTGATTTAAGCTTATCTTTACAGAAAACCAAGCAGGGATTAACAGGAGCTTTTGAATATAGTACAGACCTCTTTGATACCACAACCATTGCTCGAATGATAGAGCATTGGCAAACGCTATTGGCAGGTATTGTAGCGAATCCAGAACAAAGACTATCAGATTTACCCATTTTGACAGCAATTGAACAATCCAAGTTATTAGTCGAGTGGAATCAAACTCAACAAGACTATCCTCATAATCTATGTATTCATCAATTATTTGAAGCGCAGGTAGAACAAACACCAGATGCAATAGCAGTAATTTTAAAAGAGGAGTACCTAACCTACCGAGAACTAAATGCCAAAGCTAACCAATTAGCACACCACTTACAAACACTGGGGGTAAAACCAGAAACACTGGTTGCCATCTGTGTCGAGCGTTCTCTGGAGATGATAGTAGGACTTCTGGGGATTCTCAAAGCTGGGGGCGCATACGTTCCGCTCGATGCCGCATACCCGTCTGAGCGGTTGGCTTTCATGCTAGAAGACTCGGCTGTACCAGTGTTGCTGACTCAACAACGATTAGTTGACAGACTGGCCCAGCATGAAGCACAGGTAGTCTGCCTGGATACACAATGGGAGGCGATCGCCCAACACAGCGAAGAAAACACTGCCTGCGGCGTAAATGCCGACAACTTAGCCTATGTTATTTATACATCTGGCTCTACTGGAAAACCAAAGGGAGTTACTATCCAGCATCGATCTTTGGTAAACTATATCACTGCCGTCAATATTGAGTATGAGATAGAGAAGTGCGATCGCATTTTACAATTCTCCTCAATTAGTTTTGATGTCAGTGCCGAAGAAATTTATACCAGCCTAACTTCTGGTGCAACACTTATATTGCGTACCGATTCCATGCTGGACTCCATTGAGGGATTTTTGCAAAAGTGCAAGAATTGGGAAATCACTGTAATGGCTTTGCCGACAGCCTACTGGCACGAACTGACTGCTTTCTTGACTCAAGAAACGGTGGTATTACCCCCATCATTGCGCTTAATAATCATTGGCGGAGAAAAAGCACTGCCCGAACGATTTAAAACTTGGCTTGAGTGTGTGGAACAGCGAGTTCGTCTGGTGAATAATTACGGCCCAACAGAAGCCACAATAGGAGCAACAATATATGATTTATCGGTAGGCGACACCAAATTGAAGGAGTTGCCGATCGGGCGTCCCGTTGGTAATGTCCAGACCTACATTCTAGATGGGAACGAACAGCCTGTACCAATTGGCGTTCCGGGTGAGTTGCACATCGGTGGCGCTGGTTTAGCACGAGGATACCTGAACCGTCCCGATTTGACCGATCAGCGGTTCATCCCCAACCCCTTTAGCAATGAACCGGGTGAACGTCTCTACAAAACTGGCGATTTGGCCCGCTATCTGAGCGACGGCAATATCGAATACCTGGGTCGGATAGATGACCAGGTAAAAATACGTGGCTTCCGCATCGAATTAGGCGAAATTGAAGCGATGTTAACACAACATCCGAACATTCGCTCCGTCACAGTCATTGACCGAGAAGACACACCTGGAAACAAGCGCCTCGTAGCTTATCTCGTCTCTAACCTTATTCCAGAGCGTGTCCCTTATTACAGTGAATGCCAACTAGAACTAGACGGTAAGGCCATCACAATCCACACACAGGATATCTCCACTGGCGGCGTTGGTTTGGTGGGGGTGCCGGCTATCGAGCGAGGTAAAAGCGTCCGCGTGCATATGCAACTACCTGGAGAGAGCGAACCGCGCGGGCTTTCTGGGACAGTAGTTTGGTCGCGTCCACCACAGGCTGGGATTCGCTTTCATCTTACACCCAGCGAACAGGCTCAAATTGACCAAAGCGTAGATTATCAGTTGGACACTCAAGACTTGTGGAAAACTTTGCAGCGCACTGTAACTCGCAACCTGCGCCACTACCTGAAACAAAAGCTACCTGATTACATGATACCGACCGCGTTTGTGCTGATGAAAGCGCTGCCGCTGACACCCAACGGCAAAATAGACCGTCGCGCCTTACCCGCACCAGATAACTTTCACAACGAACAGGAAGACCCATTTGTCGCCCCTGGCACTCCGACGGAAGCAAAACTGGCTGCTATCTGGACCCAAGTCCTGGGATTAGAAAAGGTCGGCATTAATGATAATTTCTTTGAACTAGGAGGACATTCACTGCAAGCAGTTTCACTCGTATCCAAGCTCTCAGTAGAGATGAACCTTAAAGTTTCAGTCAAGCTTCTATTTGAGCATCCCACTATAGCTAAATTAGCCAAAGCTATCGAGCCGCTGTTCACCACTGAGCCATCTGTCAACCCAAAAGAACTTCAAACCGAAGTTGAAAAACCGATGACTGCTTCTTTACCCAAAATCACAGACTCCTCTCCATTTTTTAAACTAGAACAGCGCTCCTTGCTATCCTTGTTAGCTGTAGGAAAAATAGCACCAGTTGATTCAGCAGCTTTGGGTTATCTTCCTCTTTCCCTACTAAAAGAAACCAAGTTGACTCGCGATGAAGTCCTCCAAAAGTGGTTTGACAACCTTCCGATGTGGGATGCTGTTATGGAAACTAAATGGGGTCGAATAGCGGGTCTAACCCTCCCTATATTTGAGGATGAACTATACAGCGACCAGCAAACACTTGTAGAAAGGGTTATTGAAGCTTTAGAAATGGCAGGGCGAATCGGTGCGAAAACTGTTTCCTTAACGGGTTTAATTCCATCGGGAACCGATTACGGTCGTGCGATTGCTAAAGCTATTGAGGGGCGTAACGACTTACCGACAATCACTACGGGACACGCTACTACCTGCTCTTCTGTTGTTCTGACCATTAAGAAAATTTTACAGATTAGTAACCGTTCTTTACAGGGAGAGAAAGTCGCTTTTATCGGATTGGGGTCAATTGGAATTAATACCCTGCGCCTGATGTTAAAATGTTTGCCGCATCCTCAATCTATTATAGTGTGCGATATTTACAGTAAACTGGAATCGCTTCAAAATCTTCAACGCGAACTGAGCGGTGATTTAGGATTTCGAGGTTCTGTTCAAATCGCTACCTCTTCATCTTCATCGGAACTCCCACCGGAAATCTACGATGCTACCTTAATTATTGGGGCTACCAACGTCCCAGATATTCTCGACATTGATCGGCTGAAACCGGGCACTTTAATTGTTGATGATTCTGGTCCGCACTGCTTTTCTCCAGAACAGGCGATTAAGCGCTTTGAGAAACACAAAGATATTCTGTTTACCGAAGGTGGAGCGCTTCACGCACCTGACCCGATAGAAACGGTCATCTACCTACCCGAATCAATGAAGAAAAACATGGATGAAGATACATGGTCAGACGAGTTTAAGCCTACCAATCCCCTAAACATTATGGGGTGCGTTATGTCCAGTCTTCTCTCTTCTCGTTTTGACAATATCCAGCCCACTGTAGGATTGCCAAATCTGGAAACTTGCGTGCAGCACTATCAAGGTTTAGAACAATTGGGTTTCCAGGCAGCCGACTTACATTGTGAAGGCTATGTGTTGGAAGTTGAGCCAAAATAACCGCCAAATAGCAGAAATTAGCCATCATGCGTAGTCTTAAGAATCTCCGCCCCTTTAAAGGTGGAATGGGTGTTTTTTTTCTCGTCTGGTTCGGACAACTGATATCCCTCATCGGGTCGGGACTGACAAGTTTTGCATTAGGAGTTTGGGTGTACCAGCGTACAGGATCAGTCACCCAATTCTCTCTGATTTTGCTATCGGCCATGCTGCCGAGTATCCTGATTTCCCCGGTAGCGGGTGCCTTAGTTGACCGATGGAACAGACGGTGGTGCATAATTCTATCTGACTCCGGCGCGGCGATAACTACAGTGGCGATGGCCCTATTACTCACCACCGGAAACCTTGAAATCTGGCACATCTACCTAGCTGTCAGCCTCAGTTCCGTCTGCAAAGCGTTTCAGTTGCCCGCTTACACTGCTTCGGCCTCTTCATTAGTGCCGAAAGAATTTCTCCCTCGTGCTAGTGGTATGGTTCAATCAGCAGAAGCGTGCGCCCAGCTAATTTCACCGCTGTTGGCAGGAGTCTTGCTAGCAACCATACAGCTTCAAGGAATTATTTTAATTGATTTTGCCACCTTCCTTTTTGCTGTAACAACTCTGTTACTCGTTCGCTTTCCTAATGTTGTTAAAACTATTATTGTTTCAGAACCTGAAAAAAGTTCACTCTGGCACGAGGCACTTGAAGGCTGGACTTATATTAGCGTTAGACCCGGACTATTAATGCTGCTGATTTTATTCGCAATCGACAACTTTGTGACAGGGTTGGTTGAAGTTTTACTCACTCCCTTGGTACTTTCTTTTGCTTCAGTTACCGTTCTCGGAACCATTCAATCTATCGGCGGCGCGGGGATGCTGTTGGGTAGTCTAACTATGAGTATCTGGGGGGGGCCGAGACTTTTAATTCGTGGCATATTTGTTTTTGATATCCTTTCTCATCTGTGCATCCTAGCATTCGGTTTACGCACGAGTGCCGAACTTTTCGCTTTAGCTAACTTCATTTTGTTTTTCAGTTTACCGCTCATCAATGGCTGGTCTGATGCCATCTTGCTCCGAAAAGTGGCTCCCGATATTCAAGGCCGGGTCTTTGCTACAATCAATATGATTTGTTGGTCGTGTATTCCCGTCGCTTATGTTGTGGCTGGCCCTCTAACTGAACGAATCTTTGAACCTCTAATGGCGACTAATGGTTTATTAGCTGGAAGTATCGGTCAAATCATTGGCGTGGGGCCGGGCCGCGGTATTGGCTTGCTATTTATTACGATGGAAATTCTAGCTATAGGGGTGACAGTTGCAGTTTACCGATATCCGCGCTTGCGGTTCATGGAACGCGAATTACCAGATGCGATTTAGGGCTTGGGGAAAGCTGTGAGTGGTATCGGTGTTGATTCTCAGTCGGCGCGCTAGCTTCACCAATTCCTGTGAGTGATGGTTGCGATCGTCAGTTATGCGATCGGTGAGGAGTAATGATGCCACGGCCCTTGCCGGTTGAAACGGCTAAGTCCCCACCGCCTCAATTGTCTGATACTCTCAAAAAACTATTCCATCACTAGGGCAAGATTTGGGGAAACCCGTTTAGGGCAACAGTTGGGGTGCGGGCCGTCAGGAGGGCGATCGCTTGTTGAGTGAGCTTGCCGAAAGCGACCTGTAGCTTGCAGCCGTTGGGGGCATAAAGCGATCGTACCTCTGTCACCACTAAGGAATGAAAAATCAATAACTTGCACAATTAAACCCCAGAAGCCTTGATCCAAGGTAAACTATTGCTCTATTAGTCACCTTATTTATTTTTCATTCCTTAGATGCACCCCGAATTCTGGAACGGGCGTTCTTACTTGCTGCGGTAAGCGATCGCAAGACGCTTCAGACGCCATTGTTTGCGAATAGGCGT
This sequence comes from filamentous cyanobacterium Phorm 6, assembly GCA_003003725.1. Taxonomy (GTDB): domain Bacteria; phylum Cyanobacteriota; class Cyanobacteriia; order Cyanobacteriales; family Microcoleaceae; genus Microcoleus. The sequence goes on from PVWI01000085.1 coordinate 15,078, forward strand.
TAAATTTTTACAGTCTGTAGATTTTCTTAATATAAATCACAAAAAAAATGGGTCTTACCCCCCTTGACAGGCATCAATCTAAAGAAATAGAGTTGGTCTATCGAAAGATAGAAGACAGTTAGCTGGTTCCCAAATAACCGAGAAAAAGTATTACCTCTGTCAACAGGTGTTGCATCATTACCAGGTTGAGGATAAAAAATTGAATTCTCACGTATCTATTTTTTCATAAGGCTGCGATCGATCGTCAGATATTATCCTTGGCGATTCGGAAAAAAATTAAATTGTTTAGTTTGTTCTAGTGGTCGGTAGTGACACCTGTGCGAGACATCGCTTAAATCAATGATTCAAGACTTAGATGAAACTCTGCAAGAATTACTCAGTCAAGAACTTTCTAAAAAATGGAGGTCTACTGATTTTGGAATTAGCTTTGCTGCCCCTGATAAGGAGGTGGCTAGCAGCACAGATGCAGTTGCTACTACGATTAACTTATTTCTCTATGACATTCGAGAAAACCTAGAATTGCGTAGCAATGAGTGGATCGTAGAGCGTCAAACTAATGGAAGCGCGCTCAAATATCCGCCTCCAGTCAGAGTTGATTGTTCCTATTTAATTACAGTTTGGGTGAAAAAAAGCGAGAGCGTTCAAAAAGATCAAAGTGAGCGAGATGAACACCGATTTTTAGGTGAAGTTATGAAGATACTGATGCGCTACCCCAAAATTCCCACTGAGTTTTTGCGTGGTAGTCTCCAGGGAAAAGAACCTCCCTTGCGAACAATGGCTTTGCGTCCACCTCAATCCCAAAATTGGTCTGAATTCTGGCAAGTGATGGGAGGGAAGCCTAAAGCAATTCTAAGCTATACTGTTACCATTGCAGTAGATGTCCATAAACCTGTAGAAGCTGGAAAGCTTGTGCAGGAGTCGATAATAAATTATTCTCAATTCGTAGAATAAAATTATGTCAACAAAGGAACAGACAAAAAATCGGGTGGCGATCGCCGGACAAGTTATAGATGCTGAAACTAAGTTAGCGATTCCTGGGGCTTTAGTGGAAATTACCCAAATGCCAGAGAAATTCAAAAATTGGCTCGATTTGCACGCTCTCCAGTATGGTAAGAGTTGGGAAAAGATTGTTAAGCGTCCTGACAGAACTATAACTGCTATTGACGGATGTTTTTACTTTGTAGACTTTCCTTATACTGATGAATGCTATACATTAACTGTTTCACTGCCAAGTGCAGGAACGCGCTACGGTGTGGCTAACTCTGAAGCCATAAAAGTAGTCTATTCTAACAACGGTAAAATTACTTGGACTCCTATCGGTTTACCACCCACTGCAATCAAGGGGCGAATTACGGATAGTAAAAATTGCCCCCTTTTTATGGCAAAAGTGCAAGTTGACGGTAGTTCTGAATCTGCATTTAGTGATATAGACGGGAACTATCTCCTACATGGATTGGAAAGTATGCAAACCACAACAAAAGAAAACTGTCACTGTTAAATTTTATGCCAGAGGATACGAGCAAGTTTCTCAAAGCGTAGAGATAAGTCAAGGTCACATCCTCGAACCTATAAAATTAAGTTTACAAGCTAATAATTTGACTAATTTACCACCTCAAAAATAAATACTTCTTAGAAAATTATCAATCCAAACTCTAGCCAGAATTTTCCAAAGCAAAAACGGTAGTTGTTTAGTTTTTTTAAAGGAATCAAGCGCAATGCCAAATTATTCTTCTCCAGGCGTATATGTTGAGGAAGTTTCCTCTGGTTCTGCTCCTATTTCTGGAGTTGGAACCAGTACCGCTGGATTTATTGGGGTGATAAATACACCGGGAACTTCAAGCACAGAGCTAGACGCTACGCTCCAAGGCAGCCAAGACACACTCCAAAGCGATCCAGGCACAAAGGCAAAAGACACGCTCCAAAGCGGCCCAGGCACAAAGGCAAAAGACACGCTCCAAAGCGGCCGAGGAACCACCACTTTAAGCCCAATACCACCTCAATCCAACCAACCAAACCAAGAAGCTCAGAACAAATTAGCAGAACCAAATGTGGTTAAACTATGCACGAACTTCAGTGAATTTGAAAAGTTATTCGGCAGTCTTTCAAGTTCCGATCCTCAGAAGCAAAAAACAAAAACTCCTCTGTTGGCTCATGCCGTTTATGGTTTTTTTAGAAATGGGGGGACGCGCTGCTATGTAGTACAAGTCAACGGTGACACCGATATTAATAATGCTTTGGAAAAATTTGAAGCGATCGATGAAATAGCCATTGTCGCTGCACCGGGTTGCAATATCAGCCTAGGACAAATGATTGTTGAACATTGTAAAAAAATGCGCGATCGCTTTGCCATACTAGATTGCAAAGAGGATGCTGACCATACCAATATTCTTGACTCAACAAATAAACCGCCTGACTCCGAGTATGGTGCATTCTACTTCCCTTGGATTCAAGTTTTCAATCCGGAGGACAGCAAAAAGGAAAAATATGTACCGCCCAGCGGTCACCTTGCTGGAATTTACGCTCGCGTAGATGCACAAAGGGGGGTTCATAAAGCACCAGCAAATGAAATTGTGTTGGGAGCGCTGGGACTCAAGCAGAATCTCAGCAAAAGTCAACAAGATGGTCTAAATCCCAAAGGAATCAACTGTATCCGTAACCTCAACGGCAATATTCGGGTGTGGGGCGCGCGCACCATTGGAGGCGAGGACAATGGTGAGTTCAAATATATCAATGTCCGTCGCCTATTTAACTATCTGAAAAAGTCGATCGACCAGGGGACTCAGTGGACGGTATTTGAGCCGAATTCTCCGGAACTCTGGGCAAAAATCCGTCGCAACGTGACTTCTTTTCTGATGACCGTTTGGCGTAGTGGTGCTCTGTTCGGCAATACACCCGAACAAGCTTTCTACGTTAAGTGTGATGAGGAAACCAATCCCCCTGAATTGCGCGAACAAGGACAAGTTGTCACTGAAATTGGTGTGGCTATAGTCAAACCGGCAGAGTTTGTCATCTTCAATCTCAGCCAGTGGGCCGGGCCAGGTAAATAATAACGGTTTCCAGGGGAAGTTAAAATGCTGACGGAGCAAAAACTACGTACAACACCAGGTGTCTACCTGGAGGAAATATTTCCTGCCCCTTCTCCCGAGTTAATTACAGGAGTCCCTGCATTCTTGGGTGTGACGAAGGTTAAAGATGCCGAAAAAAAAGAAAAAGAAGAAGATGCTAATCAACCGAAGCTATTAAAGCTTTGGCCCCAGTTTGAGCAATTCTTTGTTCAGGTGTCATCTGGAAGTTACCTTGCTCATGCAGTACGCGGTTTTTTTGAAAACGGAGGTCGTCTGTGCTATGTGGTTCCTTTACAAAATGCTGAACAAGAAGCACTGGAACAAGGACTTGCAGCAATAGAATCTCTGGACACCATCGATTTGGTTTGCGCTCCAGATATTATGATGGAAAGTTTAGATATGAGGAAAAGTCCAGAAATTCAGAAAAATTGGGAATCGCAACGAGTAGAGATGCAGAAACTTGTTCTGGATCATTGCGATAAGATGGGCGATCGCTTTGCTATTCTAGACTCACTGCCTAATAAAAAGGAAATAACCAAACAAAGAGATAGCCTGCAAAGCAATAACGGTGCTTTGTACTTCCCCTGGATTAAAGTTTTGGACCCAGCTACCCCTACCCCGAAACTTATAGAAGTTCCGCCTTGCGGTCATATTGCTGGAATTTACGCTCAAAGCGATCGCACCTATGGTTTTCCTCAGACTCCAGCTAATTATCCCTTAGAAGGAGTCTTAGATTTGAGCGTTTCCTTGTCTAGCGATGAGCAAGACGCATTAAACCCAAAGAACAACTCAAATGAGCCACCAAGCATAAACTGCTTGCGCGTCTTCAAAGGTCGAGGAATTCGCATTTGGGGAGGTCGCACTTTAAGCCAAAATCCAGATTGGCAATATATTAACGTCCGGCGATTATTCTTAACCGTTCTTCGCTGGATAGAGAGAAACTTAGAGGATGTTGTCTTCGAGCCAAATGATTTCAAATTGTGGGTGCGTATTGAGCGCGAATTAACCACTTATTTAGAATCATTACTGCGAAAAGGCGCTTTGCAAGGACGAACTCCCCAAGAAGCGTTTTACATTAAATGCGACAGCGAAACTAATCCGCCAGAAATGCGCGATATCGGAACAGTCGTCACGGAAATTGGATTAGCACCGACTAAACCCAACGAATTTATTGTCGTTCGTCTCATCCACGGGACGGCTGGAGTTAATTCAACCACTCAACCTTAATAATTTTGAACAGGAGGATTCACCATGCCAGATATAAAAGCCCCCCACAAACCAGATCCCTATTTAAGTTATCGCTTCTGGGTTGAATGGAATGGCATTATCCACGCTGGTTTTCGAGAATGTAGCGGACTCAACTCCACCCAAACTCCCGCCGAATATCGGGAAGGAACCGATCCGCCAACCGTCAGAAAACTGCCAGGTTTAGTGACCTACAACAATATCACCCTCAAACGAGGTACAACCAATAATCAAGAACTCTGGAAGTGGCGGGAAGATACAGTGAAAGGGGGTGCTGAGTACAGAAAAGATATATCCATTGTTCTCTTAGATGAAACAGGTCAAGAAAAAATTCGCTGGAATTTAACTCATTGCTGGCCTGTAACTTGGTCGGGTCCTGACTTTAATGCGACTTCTAATGAAGTGGCCGTTGAAACTTTAGAAATTGCCCATGAAGGCATCAGCGTTGATAAATGGTCGTAAGTTTAAATTCCCCAATGACACTGCAGACTGAATTTCCCTTTACTTTACCTCAAGGATATATAGACCCGGAAGGTAATGTCCATCGAGAAGGAACGATGCGATTGGCTACTGCATTCGACGAAATTGCACCCCTGCGAGATCCGCGCGTCCAATCAAATCAAGCTTATTTGGTGATTATTCTTCTATCAAGGACGATCGTTCGGTTGGGAGATGTCGAACATATCAATCCGAAAATGATTGAAAACCTCTTTTCTGCCGATTTGGTTTACTTGCAAGATTTCTACCAGCGCATCAACCAAAACGGTCACAGTCGCTTCCTCGTTGCTTGTCCTCATTGTCAAGGAGAATTTGAGGTAGAAACTGTGCCAGCGGGGGAGTAGTTTGCTACCCCTCAGAACGATTGCTTGAGGAGGTAGCTTATATTGCCTATCACTTTCACTGGTCTTACGAACAAATTATGAGATTTGAACACCGAGAAAGACAGCAGTGGGTTGCTGAAGTTCTGCGAATCAATCAAAAGTTAAACGAGCGCTTGGGGTCTAGTTTTTAGTTGAGCAGTCATTTAGGAGTAAATCGTGGAAAAAACACTGTTAAATGTGGGTTTAAGTTTCGCAAATAGCTTAACAGGCATTCGTTTCGATCCTTATAACGGTTCTAACTTTTATCTCGAAATTGAAGGGTTAATAACGGGTGGTTTTAGTGAGATTACGGGACTGGAAAGCGAAATTGAATTTGAATCCTATCAAGAAGGAGGAGTGAATGGATATAGCCATCAATTTCCCAGACGCACTCGATACCCAAATCTTGTGTTAAGTCACGGTCTGACATCGAACGATACGCTTTGGACTTGGTATCAATCGACAACTCAAGGCAATATTCAACTTAAAAATGTCACGATTATTTTGCTGACCCGCCAACAAATTCCTGTGATGTTATGGAATTTTAAAAATGCTTATCCTGTGAAGTGGTCTGGCCCTACTTTTAATGCTAGTAATGCTAATGAAGTGGCGGTTGAAAGACTGGAGTTGATTCACCAGGGTATTGATAAACCTGTAACTTTTGGTCCGACAGGCTGGGGTATAAATTATGTCACAACTTAAGCCCTATTTAACAGAACGAACCAGTTGGCAGGATGGGATTGACCAAAAGTTCCAAGCACGACTGATGCGCCCTTTAGAAAAGCCAGGGCTGATTAATACTTCTAAGTTAGCAGGAGCGATTATTTCGCGCTCGCACCGACTGAGCGATCGGCTACCCTTACTCGCACAAATGGATCGGCGCTGGTCTAGCGTAACGACTCAATCAGCGAATCATCTCCCCCTCGTTTACGCTCATTCTCTACCTATTCCAGACAAAAATGGGGAAAAACTTAATCTCTCAGAAACTTCATCTATCCCGAAAGTACATCGAAAAGAAGTGCCTATTATTCAAGCAAAATTTGCTCCTGGTAGCGAATCAACCTTACTTCATAACTTGCCTCGGCAAAGCTCGCAACTAAGTGAAGTAAACGACCTCAAAGAAAATATTAATTCTGAAAGCATTTCAGAGAGTCTATATGTCCCAATACGACAGCAAAAACAAAACTCTCTTATTCAAGCAAAATTTGTTTCGGACAGTGAATCGGATTTTTATGATAGAGATTCCCGGTCAGATTTACTAATGAATAGAGTGAGCGAAGGATCAGCCGAATCTTTGGTTTATATTAATTCAGGTTCAAGAAATTTAGAGAATATTGGGCAGGAGAATCAGTCAGCTAGTCCGATAAATTCAACTTCTAACTTAGAGTTTTTCAAAATCTCAGTTAACCAATTGCCTGTTGTTCAGGCAAAATTAGACTCAGCCACTCAATCTGCCGATATATTATCCCCAAGTATGCCCGGAAAGTCAGTTAGCAGCGAACTGGGGGAATCAACACTTCCTCTAGTTAAGGTAACGCCGGACTCGATTTCCGAAATGGTATCGCCAACTGCTCCTTTGTTTAGCCAAATAACGGCGGATCGGCTATTGACAAATGAAGGGTATGGCTCTACAGTAAAACTTATAAATCAGGCTACCCAAACTCGAAATATGCTATTAACTCCTACAGAGGAGTTGGGCGCAAAAAAGACGGACTTAACCGGAGGAAAATCACAGTTATTAGTTAAGCCAAATATAGTCCCTAGCTGGAAAGGATTGGATACCCAACTTTTATGGTCGGTTCCTCCATTACCCAGCTACACAACAGTAGCAGCTAATGTGAGTCAGGATTTAGTTACTAAACAATATCACCCAGGAGAAAAGGCAGAACATAGAAAAGCAAATGAAGTTGCGATCGCCAGAACTGTTCCCCATACTGATCCTAACAATTTTGCCAGCACTTTTTCCAATAGTTCTGCAAGTTCAGCTATGCAAGTACAGTATTCGTCTCCTACTCAGACAAGCAGTCAAACTCAGATTGACCTGGATAGTTTAGCAGACAAAGTAGAGCGTAAACTGGTACGACGGCTCGCGATCGAAAGTGAGCGAAGAGGACAAAAACGATGGCGCTAGAAAAACTAAAAATTCTAATTGAAGACCAAACCCAAGGAAAACCAAACAAAGAAATACAAGCCTTGTTCAATCCCAACCAAGTGACAATTAAGTAGTTAAGCAAAATTAATTACATAATTATCTCCAAACTCTTTAAGAATTTTTTCTACAGATGAAACAAGAGAT
>PVWI01000086.1 GCA_003003725.1 filamentous cyanobacterium Phorm 6
TCAATCCCTCAATCTAAAATCTAAAATCGATAGATTCCCCAATCCCTCAATCCCTCAATCCCTCAATCTAAAATCTAAAATCGATAGATTCCCCAATCCCTCAATCCCTCAATCCCTCAATCTAAAATCGACTGACTTCTCAACTTTTTGAGAAAGGCCATAGAGCCTCCCGCTTCCAACCGCCGACTCCGCGCACCAATCAAAGATTTTAAATGTATAATTTAACCAGCAATTGCCTATTTTTAGGTTTTAATTTTTCAACTATATTAACTTTTTCAAACAAACACTTGCCTAAAAATCAAAACTATGCCTGAAATCCCTGTAGAAAGTACCGCACAGTTTCAGAATAGCATCAGTGAGCTAGAACAGGCAGAATCTGCCCTCAAAATCGCTTGGGACGAACTCGAAAAACAAACAGCAGAAACTATTGCTCAGATAGCCAAAGCCGACCAAGCAAACGCACAGAATATCCGCGAGCGATTTGCCAAAGCCAAGCAACTGCGCCAGCAACTTCAAACTAAAATAAAACAAGCCAACTCGCGGCGGGAATTTCACTTAGAAAACTCGCCATTGGCAGTTATAGAGTGGGACAGAGAAGGTCGGGTAGTGCGGTGGTCGCCAATAGCCGAACAAATATTTGGCTGGAGTGCAGCAGAAGTAATCGGCAAATACTGGCACGAATGCTCAATAATTTATCGAGAAGACTTCGAGCAAGTCAGCGCGGCCGCAAATCTACTGTTACACAACAAAGAACCCCGCAACGTTTGCCACAACCGCAACTATACCAAAGATGGCTCGGTAATTTACTGCGAATGGTACAATTCTGCACTCATTGATGAATCGGGAAGATTAGTTTCAATTCTCTCTTTTGCTAGAGACATAACCGAACAACACCGCACTCAAGAAGAACTTCGCCAGCGCGAACAGGAATTTAGCACGCTTGCCGAAAATTCTACCGATATCATAGCGCGGTTCGACCGACAACTGCGCCACCTTTATGTCAACCAAGAAATCGAACGAGCCACCGCCAAACCCCCCTCAGAATTTATCGGCAAAAGTAACAAAGAATTAGGAATTTTCCCCGATATTTGCAACCTGTGGGACGAAGCCTGTATCAAAGTTTTCCGCGTCGGTAAACAAGAAACTATCGAATTTAATTTCCCCACTTCCGACGGGACAACATACTATCAGTGTCGAATCATTCCAGAATTTGCTGAGGACAATTCAGTAGAAACTGTTTTGGCGATCGCCCGCGACATCACAGAAATCAAACAAGTCGAAGCCCAGTTGCGCCAAAGCGAAGCTCGATTTAGGCGCGTAGTTGATTCTAACATCATCGGCATAATATTTTGGAACATTAACGGCGAGATCACCGATGCGAATCAGGCTTTTTTAAACCTGGTAGGGTACACGCGAGACGATTTATTTTCCCAAAAAATTGGCTGGCAAACAATGACACCGCCAGAGTACCGCAGCATCGATGAAGAAAAACTTGCACAAGTGGTAGCTAACAACACAAATACCCCTTTTGAAAAAGAATTCATCCGAGCCGATGGTAGCCGCGTTCCGGTGCTGCTAGGCTCTGCATTGTTAGAAGGTTCGCAGGAATTAGGAGTGAGTTTTGTGCTGGACGTGACCGATCGCAAACAAGCCGAATTAGAGCTGGAAAAACAACAAGAACTTTTAGAAAGCATCATTAAAACTATCCCCAACTTTCTGTACATTTACGACACAGAAGCACACCAAAATATCTATGTAAATGCAGCGGTAACATCGATGTTGGGCTACACTCCCCAAGAATTGCAAGACAGGGGTTCAGAAGCAATCTCTAGCTTGATTTACCCGGAGGATATGCCCAAGTTAATTGCAGGTATGCAGCGGCTGGAAAACAGCACCAACCCCCACGAAACCGATGATATCGACTACAGAATAAAACATAAAAATGGAGAATGGCGCTGGGTTCACGATCGATCGACTATCTTCAAAAGAACCCCAGAGGGACAAATGAAGCAAGTAATCGGTTCCGTACTCGACATTAGCGATCGCAAAAAAGCCGAAGAATCCTTAAAACAGCAAAACGAATTGCTGCAAACAATCTTCGATAACGTTCCAGTCATGCTGGCATTCTTAGATTCCCAGGGTGAATTAAGCTTGGTAAACCGCCACTGGGAACAAGTGCTCGGCTGGAGTTTTGCAGAAATCAAAAACCGCGATATGTTGGCAGAATTTTATCCTGAGCCGGAATACCGCAAATACGTTTTGGAGTTCATTCAAGCAGCAACTCAGAAGTGGGGCGACTTCCAAACAAAAGTTAAAGATGGGCGAATTATCGACACTACTTGGGCAAATGTTCGCCTTTCCGACGGCAGGTTGATTGGCATCGGTCAAGATATCACCGACCGCAAACGAGCCGAAGCAGAACTGAAAGAGTTCAACGAAACTTTAGAAGCTCAAGTCGCCCAGCGTACCGCCGAACTAGAGACTTTTTTTGATGCTTTACCAGACCATATTTTTGTAGTTGAACGCGACAATATGCGTCTGCCTTTTGTCAACCAATCCGTTGCCAAAGTTGCCGGGTTCGATAGCAGGCAGCAGATGCAGGGCAAAACTATTTATGAATGCTATCCCAGGGAACTAGCAGAACAATTTTGCCAGGAAAATTTGCAGGTATTTGAATCCGGCGAGACCATTCATTTGCAGCAACAATATGTAATTCTTGGTAACACTATTTACTTCGATATTTTCAAAATTCCCCTCAGAAATATCGACGGCGAGGTTTATGCTTTAATTGCGGCTTCTCACGATATCACTGAGTTGGTAAAGACGAAACAAGCTTTGTCGGAACGCACGGAGCAATTAGAGGCTGCCAATCAAGAATTAGAATCTTTTTCCTACTCGGTTTCCCACGATCTCCGCGCTCCTTTGCGCCATATTTCAGGTTTTGTTAATGCTTTGAAACAGCGGTTACAATCAACTGAGGCCTTGAACGATCCTAAAATAGTTCACTACATCGAAATAATTGATGACAGTAGCCAAAAAATGAGCTTGTTGATTGACGGTTTGCTCGATCTTTCGCGGGTGGGGCGCACCGAGTTAATCCAAATCCCGATCGACCTCACCCGTTTGGTGCAAACTGCGATTAAATTGACTAAACCCGGAACTGGCGCAGAGAAAGCCCAAACTCCCGACAGTGTTGAATTTGCCGTCGGAGATTTGCCGGTGGTGATGGGAGATCCCACCTTGCTGCAACAGGTGTTCAGCAACTTGATTAGCAACGCCGTCAAGTTCAGCCGCGGACGCAATCCGGCTACAATAGTTATTGATTGCTTACCTGATGGAACAATTTTTGTCAAGGATAACGGGGTAGGTTTTTCGATGGAATATGCCGATCGACTGTTCGGAGCCTTTGTGCGGCTGCACTCCCAGAGAGAATTTGAAGGTACGGGCATCGGTTTGGCGATCGTCTGGCGGATTATTCACCGCCACGGCGGCACGATTTGGGCAGAAAGCTTACCCAATCAAGGAGCCACGTTTTACTTTAAACTAGGTTGACACTCCTCGGCGTGAACGCACGAGGATTCTTGGCTCAGCGAAACCACTTAGACTAGATTCCTTGCGTCGTCTAGCGAGCGAGGTGGGATTCTCCCCAAGCGTTACTTTGGGCGTACCCCGCCCTAGTTGCATTGCTGCAAGTCCTGTTTAATATTGAGAGCAATATGCTTCAAAATGCTGATTCGTCTAGCTCCTCTGAATATTTTACCTACTGCGAGGTGGAGGCTAGAACAATGCAGTAGAACCGCATATATTCAATTGTCAAGGTTCAACGTCTGCGGGTTAGGCAGCAATCGGGTTTTTAAAGCGGTTGAATACCCTGTCCGCTATACTCAATATTATACACAAATACTTGAGTTATGGCAATTAGAATTCATAGATTCCAATTAGTTTTATCGGAGGTAGAGTTGAACAAGTTTAAGCAGTATCCAGAATTCCTTTGGAGTGGCTATGTCTGAGATACTTCCAGACTATGTTAAATCGTTGATTGCCAACATTGAACTTATTGTTGCTATGCACATATCTATTGTTCGTTCCTCAACCACCCCCTCCCTTCCAAGATCCAAGGATTGTTGGTTTCGGTTAGGGGTGGCATTCGTCACTCACCTCCTATCCATCCCCGCGCTGAAGCGATGGGGTTTTTCAGAGATTTCCGATAAACAATCTATAGCCTTTCGAGCTGTCATATGAGGTACGCGAACGGCATAGGGCTTGCGGGCATACCTCACCACGCTTGAGAACCGCTATAAAACCCTAATATAGATTCTTCATTCAGTTGACAGACAGTTGACCCTTCGACTACGCTCAGGGCATCGCAGTTGACTGCTTGAGGGCGACCTCTACCTGGAAGGAAGAGGATTGGAGTAATGAATAGTCTGATTTTAATTTATCCCTAGAAGATAGAGGCTTTCAACCAATTCTTTCGGGTAAGTTACCAGTATAGTAGTTTTCAATTTTGAATTGAAAACTACTATACACTTAAATAAGTTCTGGTCGGTTCAGCCAGACCTCGGTTGCACCTGCTAAATAAATGTCGTAATAGTATAATTAACTTTGCTAATAATAACTAAAAATTATGACTTAAAATTAACAAAACTAAATCTAAAAAATGACATTTAGCAACAGCCATAATCACCAGTTAAAAACTCCTAAATACCGTATGCTAGATATAATTCAGACCAACAATCTACTAAAAATGGTAGCGGAATCAACATTAAAATTGTTGATTGTTGAAGACATGGCAGAAGATCTAGAATTAATATTGCTCGCCTTAGAATCTGGGGGAGTCAATTTTAATTTCGACACTGCCCAAACAGCAACAGAGTGCAGACAACTGCTCCAAAATAGCAAGTACGATGCTGTGCTGTCAGATTATCGCCTCCCAGGTTTCAACGGTTTAGAAGTGTTGAAATTAATGCAGGAATTAGGGCAAGACATACCATTTATTTTAGTAACGGGAAGTTTGGGAGAAGAAGCGGCGGTTGAGTGCATCAAAGCCGGTATGACCGATTACGTATTCAAAGGGCGGCTGTTTAGGTTGCCCACAGTCTTAGAACGATCGCTCCAAGAATACAAAATGCGCCGCCAGCAGAATGAAGCGATCGCCCAAATTCAGCGGCAAGCGACTCGTGAGGCGATCGTCAACCGCATAGTCCAAGCCATGCGCGAAACCCTGGTACTCGACGAAGTGCTGCAAACCACCGCCGATCAACTGCACGAAGCTCTCGAAATCAGCGCCTGCGCGATCTTGCAGCCAGATGCCACAGGTGGCATCATAGTTCGCTACATCAGCTCATCAGCAGACAAAGAACGGTTCGTCGGGCTAAATTGCGAATTGGCAGAACACTACAGATCCTCGATCGCGGTAGGGAAAACCCTCGCCATCGACGAGTTATCGAGCCTGTGCCCGTCGCTGCAAGCATCAGCAGAGTTTGTAGGGTTTCGCGCCGTGGCGATCGCACCGCTGCTTTACCAGCAGTCATTTTTGGGAGGAATTGCCCTCTATCAGTGCGATCGCGCGCGCTCTTGGACAACAGAAGAACTATCGCTAGTCGAAGCGATCGCCGATCAATGTGCGATCGCGATCCACCAAGCCGAACTCTACCAACAAGCACAAACCGAACTCGCAGAACGCAAACGCGCCGAAGCAGCAGTCCGCGGCATCCAGCAGCAGCTAGCCACAATGGCAGCAAACATTCCCGGCTCAGTCTACCGCGCCGTGATGCATCCAGACGGAAATATCTCCATGCGTTACATTAGTCCCGGAGTGCGGGAATTGATCGGTATCGACCCATCTGAGGTGATGGCACGTCCAGAAATATTGATGGAAATCATTCATCCAGACGACAGAAACTCCTTTGATAGCAGCGTAGCAGCATCGATAGCTAGTCTTTTGCCCGGAGATCGCCAGTACCGGATCGTGTTGAATTCTGGCGAAGTCAAGTGGGTGCAAGACAGCGCCCGATTTTCCAAAAACGAAAACGGTGACATCATCATCGATGGAGTAGCACTCGATATCAGCGATCGCAAACAAGCCGAATCTGCTCTTATACAAAGGGAACAGCGGTTTCGATCGCTGATTGAAAATGCCACAGACATCACGATCATTCTCGATGCCGAGGGTATCTTCCGCTACATCAGCCCTTCCGTCAAACGAATTTTAGGCTACGCGCCGCACCACGCGATCGGGCGTAGCGCTCTAGGAACCGTTCACCCCGACGACTGCGCCGCGATCGCCCAAACCCTCCACAAAGCCCTTGAAAACCCCAAAATAAGCGAGTCCGCAGTGGAGTACCGAGTCCGCCACCGCAACGGTTCCTGGTGTTATGTAGAAGCTGTAGCGACCAATTTGCTGCACGATCCGGCAGTCAACGGAATTGTGATCAACTGCCACGATATCACTCAGCGCAAACTCGCCGAAGCACAACTGCTACATGACGCATTTCACGACGGCCTCACCGGATTGCCCAACCGAGCGCTGTTTACCGATCGCCTGGAACACGCTCTGAGGCTAGCAAAACGGCGCAAAGACTACTTGTTTGCCGTGCTGTTTCTCGATTTAGATCGATTTAAAGTAGTCAACGATTCCCTCGGCCATGCGATCGGCGATCAACTGCTAGTCGCGATCGCACGACGCCTAGAAGTCTGTCTGAGAAATGGAGATACAGTCGCCCGCCTCGGAGGAGACGAATTCGTCATCTTACTAGAGGACATCCAGGGAATCAATGAAGCCACCAGTATTGCCAACCGCCTCCAACAGAAAATTACTTCTCCGATGCTTCTAGACGGACACGAAGTATTTATCACCGCCAGCATTGGTATCGCCATGAGTTCCCTAGAATACCTAGAACCGACAAATCTGCTGCGCGACGCTGACACCGCCATGTACCGCGCCAAAGAACTCGGCAGAGCCCGACACGAAGTTTTCAACATTTCCATGCACGCCCACGCTTTGAAGCTGTTGCAGCTAGAAAATGACCTGCGGCGCGCGATCGAATCAATTAGAGACCCCGCCAGAGAAGAAGAATGTACTCCATGCGCGCGATCGAGCTTACCTCCCTTATCCGCAGCCTCCCAGTTTATCATTCACTACCAGCCGATCGTCAGCATCGTTACTAACACAATTACCAGTTTCGAGGCCCTAGTGCGCTGGCAGCATCCAGAACGCGGCTTAATTTCCCCAGTCGAATTTATTCCCATCGCCGAAGAAACCGGATTAATCGTACCCCTCGGCCGCTGGGTACTGCGAACAGCTTGCCAGCAAATTCGCCAGTGGCAGCAGCTATTTCAAAACAACCCGCCCTTAAGCGTCAGCGTCAACCTTTCAGTCAAACAGTTTTCTCAGCCAGATTTAATCGAATATATCGATCGAGTGCTCGAAGAAAGTCACCTCGAAGGCAGCAGTTTAAAACTAGAAATTACCGAAAGCGTACTGATGGAAAATTCCGAATCAGTCACAGCAATGTTAGTGGAACTCAGATCCCGCAACATACACCTGTGCATCGACGACTTCGGCACAGGCTATTCATCGCTCTCCTACCTGCACCGCTTCCCCACCAATACCTTAAAAATAGACCGTTCTTTTGTTAGCAGAATGGGAGTGAAGTTTGATATCAGCAAAGGAGAGATTGACCCGACCGAAATCGTGCGATCGATCGTTACTTTATCCCACAATTTAGGCATGGATGTAGTAGCCGAGGGTGTCGAAGAAGCTTCGCAATTATCTATACTCAAAGGGTTAAAATGCGAGTACGCCCAAGGATTCTTTTTCTCAAAACCAGTAGACTCTCAAACAGCAGCAATCCTAATTCGACAGCAAACCGAAAATCAGAATTTGTTGACATTGAGCTAGGAGAGCAAACGGCAATTGAACAAACATGGCACGCTTTGCGCCTGTTTTTCCGATAAAATCTTAAAATATTGCAAAATAGTTCCTAACTCGCGTCAGTTAATAAGCTGCTGCATCAAAATAATTATGACTACTGGCTACCTCGCCCTCGTGCTCCACGCCCACCTGCCCTTTGTCCGCCACCCCGAAAGCGACTACGTTTTAGAAGAAGAATGGCTATTTGAGGCGATCGCCGAAACCTACATTCCCCTGCTACAAGTCTTTGAAGGACTCAAACGCGACGGCATCGACTTTAAAATTACCATGAGCATGACACCGCCATTGGTAGCCATGCTGCGCGACCCCCTGCTGCAAGACAGATTCGACGAGCACCTGGCAAAACTCGAAGAATTAATCGAACTGGAAATAGACCACAATGCCGGCAACGGGCACCTCCGTTATTTAGCCGAACACTACGCCACCCACTTCTCTCAAGTCCGCAATTTCTGGGAAAAGTACGATCGAGATTTAGTCAAAGCCTTCAAACAACACCAAGACACCAACAACCTCGAAATCATCACCTGCGGCGCCACCCACGGCTACCTACCGCTGATGAAAATGTACCCCGAAGCAGTTTGGGCGCAAATACAAGTAGCCTGCGACAACTACGAAGCCAACTTCGGCCGCCGACCAAAAGGCATTTGGCTACCCGAATGCGCCTACTACGAAGGCCTAGAACGGATGTTAGCCGATGCCGGCTTGCGTTACTTCCTCACAGACGGTCACGGCATCCTCTACGCCCGTCCGCGCCCTCGCTACGGCAGTTACGCCCCAATTTTCACCGAAAGCGGAGTAGCAGTATTCGGTCGAGATCACGAATCTTCGCAGCAAGTTTGGTCATCCGAAGTCGGCTATCCCGGCGCAGCAGAATACCGAGAATTCTACAAAGATTTGGGTTGGGAAGCTGATTACGACTACATCAAACCCTACATCATGCCCAACGGCCAGCGCAAAAACACCGGGATTAAGTATCACAAAATCACCGGCCGCGGATTGGGTTTAGGCGACAAACAATTATACGATCCGTACTGGGCGCGGGAAAAAGCCGCCGAACACGCCAGCAACTTCGCCTTCAACCGGGAACGCCAAGTCGAG
Source organism: filamentous cyanobacterium Phorm 6 (assembly GCA_003003725.1). Lineage (GTDB taxonomy): Bacteria > Cyanobacteriota > Cyanobacteriia > Cyanobacteriales > Microcoleaceae > Microcoleus. The sequence continues at coordinate 9,035 of PVWI01000086.1, forward strand.
CATTTGAACGGGATTATGCAGCGCCCACCGATCATTGTTTCGCCCTACGACGCGGAACTTTTCGGTCATTGGTGGTACGAAGGGCCTTGGTTTTTAGATTACTTATTCCGCAAGAGTTGGTTCGATCAAAACACCTATGAAATGACACATTTAGCCGATTATTTGCGGGAAAATCCGACTCAACAAGTTTGTCGCCCATCGCAGTCTAGTTGGGGATATCGGGGTTTCCATGAGTATTGGTTGAACGAGACAAATGCTTGGATTTACCCGCATTTGCACAAGGCTGCCGAACGGATGATTGAGTTGGGAAGTATGGAACCAGAGGATGAATTGCAGTCGCGGGCTTTGAATCAGGCGGCGCGGGAAGTGTTGCTGGCTCAATCTTCTGACTGGGCGTTTATCATGCGTACAGGGACGATGGTTCCCTATGCAATACGGCGGACTCGATCGCACTTAATGCGCTTTCACAAGTTGTACGATGAACTGAAAGAAGGAAAAGTTGATTCGGGTTGGTTAGAGAAGGTTGAGGAGATTGATAATATTTTCCCTGAAATCAACTATCGCGTTTATCGATCGCTTTAATAGACAAGATTGCAAAAATAACTAGGACGGGCTCTCCGGCCCGTTCCACAAAAAACATTTTTTCTTGTGGAACAGGCCGGAGAGCCTGTTACAAAATTTGATTAAAATGAATTTTGCAATCTTGTCTAATGTAATTAACCGCGCAAAAACCCTTGTCAAACAAAACCTCGTAAAATATCCGTAGGGACACGGCATTGCCGTCTCCTGATTGGCAACCCATAAAATATCCGTAGGGACACGGCATTGCCGTCTCCTGATTGGCAACCCATAAAATATCCGTAGGGACACGGCACTGCCGTCTCCTGATTGGCAACCCATAAAATATCCGTAGGGACACGGCACTGCCGTCTCCTGATTGGCAACGATACGGGAATAGGACAGGGACACAGGAGGAGGACACGGCAGTGCCGTTTCCCTACGGGGATGATGGAGACGTTCATTCAGTTGACAGTTGACAGCTTGCCCTAAAAGGAAGAGGATTGAAGCAATGAATAGTCTTCTTTTAATTTCTTCTTCAAAGCGAGAGGCTTTAAATCAATTCTTTCTGGTAATGCCGCTTTTCCTACTAGGCAAAAATTAAAAAGGAATATAAGGGCCGGAAGTCGCTTTTACTGCTATAATTAATACGGAATAAATCATCGCGCTGTCTACCGATCGCGCTGCTCTCGGTCCAACAATTTATGCCTAAAAGTGTGTCTCATGTCCTGTTTCACGAGGGCATTGCGAGTTTAACCTTGACTACTGTAGTATACTAGAAATTTCCTGACTTTTAGGAAGGGATTTAAGAAATTAAAGCCGTCCTAGAAGGACAGGGTTTTAAACCCAGATTTTTGATAAACATAGTCCGAATTACTCAGCCGCACGCTCAACAGATATATTTGCTGCTAAATAACTGAAGTCCAGGACTTCGCATTATGATTTCTAATCAATCCTCTCCAGAAATTACATCCGAATCGATCGCACCTGCCGCCCTCGACATCGAAGAATTAGCAAAAATTGATGCCCCCTTTCCGATTGTGGGGATTGCCGCCTCAGCAGGAGGGTTGGAAGCATTCACCGGGTTACTGAGCCATTTACCGGTTGATACGGGTATGGCGTTTGTGCTGATTCAGCATTTAGCCCCGGATCACAAAAGTCTGCTCAGCGAGATTCTGGGGAGAACGACGGAAATGCCTGTTAATGAGGTAAAAGACGGCATGGTTGTAGAGCAGAATCAAGTCTACGTGATTCCGCCCAACACCAAGATGGTGCTATCGAAAGGCCTGCTGCAACTATCACCCCGCGAGAAGATTTCTGGCAAATATATGCCGGGAGATGCGTTTTTTACCTCATTGGCGATCGATCGCGGGTACAAAGCAATCGCCGTAGTATTATCCGGGGGAGACGGAGACGGTTCACTGGGGCTCAAGGCAATCAAAGCAGCCGGAGGCATGACTTTTGCTCAATGTCAAGACACGGCAAAATTCGATAGTATGCCGACTACCGCTGTTGCCACAGGGAATGTCGATTTTGTTCTGACGCCGGAAAAAATTGCCGAGGAACTGGCAAACTACAGTCGCAGCCCCTTTCTGACTCGGCCGCTTCCCCTGACAACAGGTGAGGAATTGCCCGAACAGGGAGATGCCCTGGCAACTATTTTTGCGCTGCTGAAATCGACCACAGGCGTTGATTTTAGCCACTACAAACCCGCCACGATCGCTCGACGCATCCAGCGGCGGATGGTATTGTACAAGCTGGAAAGCTTGGATGATTACGCCGAACACCTGCGACAGAATTCGGATGAAGTCACAGCTTTGTATGAAGAAATTCTGATCCACGTTACCAGTTTCTTCCGCGATCCCGAAGTATTTGACAAGTTGAAAGAGCTGGTTTTCCCCACGATTACCCAAAATAAATCGGCAAATGCTCCGATTCGGATTTGGGTGGCGGGATGTTCCACAGGTGAAGAAGTTTATTCGATCGCCATTTGCTTGTTAGAGTATTTGGGCGATCAAGTTATCCCGCCGCCGATCCAGATTTTTGCCACAGATATTAGCGAAGGGGCGATCGGCAAAGCGAGGTCTGGCGTTTACTCAGAAAACCAGATGGTAGATGTTTCACCAGAGCGCTGTCAACGCTTCTTTATTCGCGCCGAAGCAGGAGGTAGCTATAGAATCAGCAAAGCAATCCGCGAAATGTGTGTATTTGCCCGACAAGACTTAGGCAGCGACCCGCCTTTTTCCAATCTCGATTTAGTTAGCTGTCGTAATGTGCTGATCTACTTGGGAGAGTCATTGCAAAAAAAAGTGATGCCGATTTTTCATTACAGTCTTAACCCAAAAGGGTTTCTGCTGTTAGGCAATTCGGAGAGTTCCGGAAAATTTTCATACTTGTTTAATTCAGTGCATAAAAAGTACAAAATTTATGCCAAAAAGTTGAATGAAACTCGTTCCACTTTTTCGTTTACGCCGAGTTCCTATCCTGTGGCTAAAGTAGCTGAACAGCAGGGAGTGAATGACAACTTGATCAATGGCTTTGACTTACAGCGAGAAACTGAACAACTGATTTTGAATCGCTATGCCCCAGCCAGTGTGCTTGTCAACGAGCAGATGAAAATCCTGCAAGTGCGGGGAGACATCGATCCTTACTTTAAAGTGACAGCCGGAACGCCGGACTTAAACTTGCTGACAATGGCAAGGGCAGGCTTGTTGCTCGATCTTCGCACTGCGATTTATGAGGCACAAACGCAAAACGTGACCGTTAGAAAAGAAAGGGTATCGGTTGAATCGGCCGGACGATCGACTATCGTCAATATTGAGGTGATGCCCTTCCAGCCACAGGCTGTCGAAACACGCTACATTTTGGTGCTATTTGAAGAGGCTGCACCCACGGATCTCGACTTCAGCACCCTCACTTCCCAAAGCGGCGAGCCTGGTGATTTAGATCCTGAAAATGAACTGCTGAGGCAGGCACTTGTCACGGCTAATCAAGAAAAAACTGCGGCTCAAGCGCACCTGCAATCGTTGATCCAGGAGCAGGAAAATCTCAACCAAGACCTCAAAATTGCCAACGAAGAAATCCTATCGAGCAATGAGGAGTTGCAAAGCACCAACGAGGAGCTAGAAACTGCTAAAGAAGAGATTCAAGCTACTAACGAGGAACTCACCACCACTAACGAGGAACTTCGCAGCCAATATCTGGAACAAAGCCAGCTCAATAACGATCTGACAAATTTCTTTGCGAGTATCAATATCCCAGTCTTAATGCTGGCAAACGATTTACAGATTCGACGGTTTACGCCAACGGCCCAGGGAATTTTTAATCTGATTCCCACAGATATTGGACGACCTTTTAGCGACATCCGATCGACTCTTGACCTTCCTGACTTGGAACAGATGATTTTGGAGGTGATTGATACTCTCCACACCAAAGAACAAGAAGTCCAAACTTTATCGGGATATTGGTACAACATCCGCATTCGTCCTTACCGCACCACGGAAAACAAGATTGACGGTGTGGCAATGGTTTTGATCGATATTGATGCTCTTAAACGCAGTGCCGCCACCTTGGAGGATGCCCGCAACTACGCTGAAACCATCGTGGAAACTGTGCAAACGCCTTTAGTCGCGCTAGATGCTGATTTCCGAGTGAATAAAGCAAATCGATCGTTCTATGAAACGTTTCAGGTTTCATCCCCAGAAACAGCGAAGATTTCGCTGTTTGAATTGGGAAATGGGCAGTGGAATATCCCGCAATTGCGATCGATATTGGAAGATATTCTGGTGAGTGATGTTCAGCTTCACAACTTTGAGTTGAATCACCTGTTTGAGCAGATTGGGCAGAAAACTATGCTGCTGAATGCTTGTAAACTTGAACGAGAAGAAAAAGCTTTAATGCTTTTGTTGTCGATCGAGGATATCACCGATCGCAAGCAGTTTGAGACAGTACGATCGCAGTTATTGCAGCAGGAACAGTTGGCCCGCCAACAGGCAGAAACCGCCAACCGTACTAAAGATGAATTTCTGGCGAATCTCTCCCACGAGCTCCGCAATCCCCTGACTCCGATCCTGGGATGGGCACAACTGCTGCAATCCGGCAAGCTTAAGGGAGCAGCCGTTACTACCGCTCTAGAGGTGATAGAGCGCAGTGCGAGGGCGCAATCTCAGTTAATCGAAGATATGCTGGATATTTCCCGGATTACGAGCGGCAAGCTCGCTCTTGAGAGCAATCCGATCGATCTGGGGTTAGTGGTGCAAGCTGCGATTGATGGGGTGCAATTATCAGCGGAGGCCAAAAACATTGAAATTGTTTCGCAGTGCAGTTCTGCGACTGTTTTAGGCGATGCTGCTCGCTTGCAACAAGTTGTGTGGAATCTGCTGTCTAATGCCATTAAGTTTACTCCAGCGGGGGGACGAGTGGAAGTTGTGTTAGAGGCGATCGACGATCGCGCCGGGCTCCGAGTCAGCGACACGGGAAAAGGCATTGGGGCAGAATACTTGCCGTATATTTTCGATCGTTTCCATCAAGGCGATTCCAGCAGCACTAAGGCTAGTCAAGGGCTGGGATTGGGTTTGTCGATCGTGCGCCATCTGGTAGAATTGCACGGGGGAACGGTGCTGGCGGATAGTCCGGGTGAGGGACAAGGAACTACAATGACTCTAAGGTTGCCGTTGCGAAACTTGACTGAAGTGTTGACAGGGGCGATCGATTTAGAACCAACAACTGTTGTGATGGCGCCTGTAAACGACTCAAGCGATGTCGTCCCCTCTCTGGAAGGCTTGCACATCTTAGCTGTGGACGATCGGATCGATACGCGGGAGCTCTTAGAATTTGTGCTCGAAAGCTACGGGGCGGAGGTTTTGACAGTTGCATCTGCTAGAAGTGCGATGGCTGCTTTGACTGAGAATCCCGGCAGATACGACGTGCTAATCTCTGACATCGCCATGCCAGAGGAAGATGGGTATTCCTTGATTCGAGAAGTGCGAAGCCTTGCTGCGTCAGCCGGAGGGGAAATCCCAGCCATTGCGCTGACTGCGTATGCTGGCGATAAAGAACGCGAAAGGGCGATCGATGCGGGTTTTCAAACGCATATTGCTAAGCCTGTAAAGCCTGTTCAACTAGCATTAATTGTTGCTAATTTAGCAGGGCGATTTTAAATATTGTGGAGTTTTGATTTATGATGTTTGAGATTAAATTAGGCAGTTAAACTCTTGTCCCCCGGAGATCCCCCTAAATCCCCCGAAAGCAAGGGGGACTTTGAGTGCTTCATGTCCCCCCCTTCTTAAGGGGGGCTAGGGGGGATCTCCGGATCGAGATTAGGAGGATTATGACCAAATACGCTTGCGTTAACACTCTTTATCCACCGGAGATCCCCCTAAATCCCCCGAAAGCAAGGGGGACTTTGAGTGCTTCATGTCCCCCCCTTCTTAAGGGGGGCTAGGGGGGATCAATCCGAGATTAGGAGGATGATGACCAAATTAAACGACTCCAATTTCCACCTACCTTACAACCCAAAACTCATCCCTATCGCCAAGGAACTTCGGCAAAATCCAACTCCCGCCGAAAAGAAACTTTGGGAAGATTTTCTGAGAAATTTCCCCTTTCGAGTTTTGAGACAGCGACCGATCGACAATTTTATTGTAGATTTTTATTGTGCTGCTTTAAGATTGGTAATTGAGGTTGATGGCGAGAGTCATTTTACCGAACAGGGGAAACAATATGATGCGGAAAGAACAGGGATTTTCGAGGGGTATGGACTGCAAGTTGTCAGGTTTACGAATGTTGATGTGTTGCAGTGTTTTGAGGGAGTTTGTCAGGAGTTGTTGGGTGCGTGCGATCGTCATTCTTAGGGCCAGATCACCCTGGCACTCCCCTTAATAAGGGGGGGACAAGAGTACGATCGGGCATCTCGTAATAGTTAAGGCCAGATCCCCCCTAGCCCCCCTTAATAAGGGGGGGACAAGAGAGTTATGTTGCGCTAAAAACAATTGCCAAAAAGAGCGCAACATGAGACAATACAAAAAAATATAAAAATTAGGGAGTTATGATTCTTGGTAACTATTAAATGTCGGGGCATTACCTTCTCTAATATCCAAGCTGTCATCTTCGACAAAGACGGCACTCTAGAGGATTCTCAGGATTTTTTGAGATTATTGGGAATTAAGCGATCGCGCCTCGCAGATGCTCAAATTCCCGGCGTTGGAGAGCCTTTACAAATGGCTTTGGGTATCAACGGCGCTAGCATTGACCCCACGGGTTTGCTAGCAGTCGGTAGTCGCAGGGAAAATGAGATTGTTGCAGCGGGATACATCGCAGAAACCGGCAGGGGATGGTTGGAATCTTTAACTATTGCGCGCCGCGCTTTTGATGAAGCTGACGAAATGTTTAAAAATGCGTCCTCTTCTCCGATGTTTGTCGGCAGTTTGGAAGTGCTGAAAAATCTTTCGGAAGCTGGTTTGAAACTGGGAATTCTGTCGGCTGCTACGACTGCGGCAGTGCAGAAGTTTGTGAAACACCACGAATTAAGCGATTGGATTCAGTTAGAAATGGGTGTGGATTCAACGCTTCACAAACCTGATCCGAAATTGTTTTTGCAAGCTTGCGAAAAACTCGGAGTAAATCCCGCAGCAACTTTGATGGTGGGAGATTCGGCGGGCGATATTCAGATGGGTAAAAATGCGGGCGCGGCTGGCTGTATCGGGATTTGTTGGGGGAATGCCCAGGTTAGTCATTTGGAAAAGGCTGATGTGGCGATCGCATCTTTGGATGAAATTATAATTTTAGCAGATTGAGCAAACATCAGATCCTTGAAAATCTCGCTTCTACGCCAAGTCTCGATCCCCCTAAATCCCCCTTAAGAAGGGGGACTTTGAGCGCTTCCTGTCCCCCCCTTGCTTTCGGGGGGCTAGGGGGGATCTGGGCCTATATCGTCAAACAGCAGACCGGTACTACATTTAATGCTAATTTGACACTAATGGGATCTCGCCTAAGTCCCTACAAACAACGCAAACCCAGAATGATCACATCTCTTTCCACGCCGTCAAGTTCGGCGATTTGCGGCAGATATCCCCACTGCTGAAACCCAAATTTCTCGAACAATCTTACACTCGGCTGATTGTGAGCAAAAATTATGCCTATCAGCGTTTTAAGTCGCAATTCGGGACTCCGCACAATTGCCGATTGCAATAATTTTTGTCCGATTCCGCAGCATTGGCGATCGGGCGCAACGTAGATGCTAACTTCTGCTGTATGCTGATAGGCGGCGCGTCCGTAGAAAAGCTGAAAACTCAGCCAGCCCACGATATTTTGTTCTGATTCCATTACCCAAATCGGCAAGGAATTGGGAGAATGTTCTTTGTACCACGCGAGGCGGCTTTCGACGGAGACTGGTTTTAAATCTGCTGTGGCCATTCTCCCTGGTATTGCTGCGTTGTATATTTGGACAATTGCGGGTAAATCGCTTTCAATTGCGTCGCGGATTTTCATCGTTTGGTTGACTGTTGACTGTTAACTGTTGACCGTTGACTGTTGACTGTTAACTGTCGGCTGTTAACTGTTAACTGCTGACTGTTATACCAATTTTTTACTATGCTGCATAGCTGTCATAATTCACGCGTCAAACCATTTTTTGTGTCATAGTATGTAGGGTGCGCAATGCGCACCTTACGGCCATAATTTGCGCGTCAAACAATTTTTTGCATTAATTCTGCAATTATTAACTGTCAACTGTCAACTGTCAACTGTCAACTGCTATACAGTTCCATGACATCGCTAACGGGCATCCGCGAATTTGCTCCCAATGTCAGCGGTGATATGTGTCCTCGCTGCAAGTGTTCTGCCGCCGCACAGCCGATCATTGCTGCGTTATCTGTGCAATATTTCAATGGGGGAAACAATACTCGCAAGTTGTTTTTGGCGGAGGCCGCTTGTAAATGTTTTCGGAGTCCGCTGTTGGCTGCGACTCCTCCACCGACTACTATGGTGGTAAGTCCTAAATTTAGTGCACAGGCGATCGACCTTTTAGTTAAACCCTTGGCTACTGTTTCCTGAAAGCTAGCCGCAATATCATTAATTGTAGAATCAGCCAAGATGCCTTCGCCACCAGCATTAATATCTTGTTTTTTGAGTTTCTGCACTAATTGCAAAACTGCTGTTTTTAAACCACTAAAACTGCTGTCGTAGGGATGATATCCGCCTCCTGGTAGCGAAATTCTGCCTTCGGGTAGGGGGTATGCTTGGGGATTGCCAAGGGCGGCCAATTTGTCCATCAGTGGCCCGCCGGGATATCCTAGCTGCAACAGTCTCGCGACTTTATCAAAAGCTTCGCCCGCGGCATCGTCGCGGGTTTGTCCTACTGTTTCATAAACGCCGCAATCTTTGACGTGAATTAAGCTGGTGTGTCCCCCGGAAACTAACAGACACAAAAATGGCGGCTGCAAGTCGGGTTCGATTAGGTAAGAAGCGTAAATGTGCCCTTCGAGGTGGTGGATGCCTAAAAAAGGTTTTTGGTGGACTATTGCCAAGGTTTTCGCCGCTGTCAGCCCGACTAACAATGCACCTACTAAACCGGGGGCACAAGTCGCTGCAATACCATCAATTTCTGACCAACTCAGGTTGGCTTCACTCAGACACTGAGCAATTACCTGATTTAGCATTTCTAGGTGACTCCGCGAAGCGACTTCGGGCACTACCCCGCCATACTGCTCGTGGATTTTAATTTGTGATGCTACAACATTGCTGCAAACTTGACGATTCTTAACAATCGCTGCTGCTGTTTCGTCACAACTTGTTTCAATTGCGAAAATGGTTGCCATTAACTGGTAATTTTATTTGATAGGTTAGCTATTGCTAGCTTAACTAATTTGGCGCAAGTCCCCCGAATCGCCTGTACTCAGGTTATTGTTAGGGATATTTGCCCGATCGCAACAGTTAAGCCCACCATCAGATGCAGGCTGTGAAATATCCTCGCGGTATTGCTAGCTTGGCACTGACTGATGTACTGATGTGATCAAACGCGAATCCCTAATTCTATTGGGCTTTGCCGCATCAATGATCAATGCTTCGCAATGTCAACAAATGCGGTAATCTGAATTAGAGATCGGCAAGTTGAAATGCTTGTAAAAAAACTTATTGTTTTGTAACAAAAGGAAACAATTTCATGCGACGATTGTTTGCTGCAATTTTAGTGGTTAGTCTGTGGATCAGTTTTGCTCCAGTTGCTTCGGCTTACAATTTGGTGCCGTGCAAGGACTCTCCCGCATTCAAGGAACTGGCTAAAAATGCTCGTTCTACTAATGGCGACCCGGCATCTGCGAAGGCAAGATTCGATCGCTATTCTGCGGCTATGTGCGGCCCGGAAGGATACCCACACTTAATCGTAGACGGTAACTTGGCTTATGCTGGCGACTTTTTGATTCCTAGCATACTGTTCTTGTATATGACTGGTTGGATTGGTTGGGTAGGCCGGGCTTATCTGCAAGCAATTAAAAAATCAGCAAATCCAGAGGAAAAAGAGATTATTATCGATGTTCCTTTGGCAGTCAAATTTATGCTGAGCGGCGTTTTGTGGCCTCTGGCTGCTATCAAAGAACTCACCAGTGGTGAAATGTTTGCTAAGGACGACGAAATTACTGTTTCCCCCCGCTAAAATTGGGAAATCCAGAAGAGCTAATCCCTAACAGTTAATTAATTAACTGCAAATTAGGAATTAGCGTCAAGCTCGATCGGCAATTACCAACTGTCTCAAATTTTCAGGAGCAGAATTTATGCAATATTTTGTCAAGTTTCTTTCGACCGCACCAGTATTGGCTATCCTTTGGCTCTCTATTCAAGGTGCGGCTTTGATTGAATTTAACCGCTTTTTCCCCGACCTGCTTTTCCATCCGATGCCTTAAGATTTGACCGAAATTAGGTCGCAAAATCTACGGCGGAAAAGTTGAGAGTTTTGAGTGCGTGAGTTTTGAGTTAAAGGTTAATTTAAAGCTCAAACATCAAAACTCTCAAACCTGATAAGTTGGTTCGATGCCAGCACACGGGAAAAAGCCGAGAATTTCAAATATTTAGTTATCAAATTAGTTGCCAATGACTAATGACTAATGACTAATGACTAATGACTATTGACTAATGACTATTGACTAATATTGTGAATCGATGAAGTCTTATCTCGCCGCAGCAATTCAAATGACTAGCTTGCCTGACCTGCAAAAAAATTTGGTTCAGGCAGAGGAATTAATCGACCTGGCAGTGCGTCGGGGTGCGGAGTTAGTTTCTTTACCAGAAAATTTCTCGTTTATGGGAGAAGAGGAGGACAAGATTGCTCTTGCAGATGCGATCGGACTCCAAAGCGAAAAATTCCTCAAAACGATGGCCCAACGCTTCCAGGTGACGATTCTGGGCGGCGGATTTCCGGTGCCGACGGAGGGGGGGAAGGTATACAATACTTGTTTGCTGGTAGACCCAAACGGTAGCGAAGTTGCCAGGTACAAAAAAGTACATTTGTTCGATGTGAATGTGCCAGATGGGATTACTTACAGGGAATCGAACACGGTGAAAGCTGGTGAAGATTTGCCGCCGGTTTATGTGTCGCCGGATTTGGGGACGCTGGGACTTTCGGTGTGCTATGACGTGCGGTTCCCGGAAGTGTACAGGCATTTGTCCCACAAGGGTGCTGATGTTTTGTTCGTGCCGGCGGCGTTTACAGCCTACACTGGCAAGGATCACTGGAAGGTTTTGTTGCAGGCTAGGGCGATCGAGAATACTTGTTATGCGATCGCCCCGGCGCAGACTGGACACCACTACGGCCGCCGTCAAACACACGGTCACGCGATGATTATCGACCCTTGGGGTGTGGTTTTGGCGGATGCTGGAGACGAACCGGGTGTGGCAATTGCCGAGATTAATCCCGATCGACTAGAACAAGTCCGCCGCCAAATGCCCTCATTGCAACACCGGGTTTTTCTTTGAAAGAATTTTGACACCAATTGGTGTCAAAATTGCGGTTTCAGTCAGCCACCAGACCTGAATAGTTTTTATTCGGTCGCGTAATTGTGTACGTTCGTACACAAAAAACTTGGATTGTGTGCGGCCAGAACCTGGTTGGGGCGGGTTTAGGGTTGAGATAAAGCCGATCCCCCCTAACCCCCCTTCTTAAGGGGGGGACAGGATTCTTCTCAAAGTCCCCCTTTTTAAGGGGGATGCGAGGGGGATCGAGACTGCGGTAAAAGCGAAATTTATCAAGAGGTTTTTTTCCCGGAGATGAACGCCCAATAACTCGCGATAAAATCTCTAATGCAGGTTCAAGTGCACTTCTGCTAAAAGGCGAATTGGCGACAGTAGAATTGCACAAAATGCGTCTTTTTTTGGAGAAATGAAACACACTCTTTCGGTTTTAGTTGAAGATGAAGCGGGTGTCCTCACTCGAATTGCTGGTTTGTTTGCCCGTCGGGGCTTTAATATTGAAAGTCTGGCCGTTGGCCCGGCGGAGCAAGTGGGAGTGTCTCGGATTACGATGGTTGTACCCGGAGATGACCAGATTATCGAGCAGTTGACTAAGCAACTGTACAAGTTGATTAACGTGCTGAAAGTTCAGGATATAACGGAAATTCCCTGTGTGGAACGGGAGTTGATGTTGTTGAAAGTTAATGCAGCTACCGGGACGCGATCGGAGATCATTGAGTTAGCTCAGATTTTTAGAGCGCGAGTGGTCGATATTGGTGATGATACCCTGACATTGGAAGTTGTCGGAGATCCGGGTAAAATGGTGGCGATCGTCCAGGTGCTGAATAGATTTGGGATTAAGGAAATTGCTCGTACTGGGAAAATTGCCATGACGCGCGAGTCGGGCGTAAACACAGAATTTCTCAAGTCTTTGGAAGCGAAAGTTTGAGTTAGTTGACAGTTGACTGTTGACGGTTGACTGTTAACTTGCATTAATCATTAATCGAATTGTAGGCTATAAATTATTTAAAGAAGCTAATTGCCACAACCCATCAGCATATATTTACACTTATCGCGCTCCTACCCTAGAAATTTATTTTTTGTGACTAAAATAAAAAAAATCGCCTTTTTTTTAGGGTAAAACGCTTGACTTTCACTGTTTGATAAAGTATCATTAGATAATGGAAGTGGTGGCATTTTTTTTATTCGTGCCACCACTTCCATTATCTAAAATATAGCACAAGAAATCAACCAAAGTCAATAGATAATTCTTCTTTTTTAACGCCAATCACTCATCCCACAATCAGGGATTTTTGGTGGTCACAACCCAACTGCTTGAGGAAGTTGGGTTGTGATATCGACTCTCTAACTGCATCGGAATAATTAGCCGAAATTTGCTGATCATTCCGGCGCAGCCGGAATTGATATGACCACCAAAAAATGACGATTAAGTCGTATACTCCGCATTAATCTTCACGTAGTCGTAACTCAAATCGCATCCCCAAGCCTTCGCAAAACCTGCGCCATTCCCGACACCAACCTGAATTAAAACCGTGTCGGATTTCAAATATTCACCAGCCGCCGCCGTCTTCAGATAGTTACTCGCAGCAGATTTATCGAACTCCTTCGGCTGTCCATTTTCCAGCATCAAAAAATCCCCCAATTGAATCCGCAAATTTTCCTGTTCAAAAGGAACACCAGCCCGCCCAGCCGCCGCTGCAATTCTGCCCCAATTCGGATCGCGTCCAAAAATAGCAGCTTTCACTAAAGAAGAACCGACAATTGTTTTGGCAATTTTACTCGCAGAAACCTCATCCGGCGCACCACTGACTTGCACTTCCACTAAGCAAGTTGCACCTTCACCATCGCGGGCGATCGCCTTTGCCAAATGTACGCAAACTTCTGTCAACATCGCCTCTAATTTTTCAGCATCCGGGCCCATTTCCGTAATGGCGGGGGTGCGAGATTGACCGTTAGTC
>PVWI01000377.1 GCA_003003725.1 filamentous cyanobacterium Phorm 6
CCTTATTTATTGCGGTTCGTAGTGTGGACTTCAGTCCGCTCTCCGGCTGCGGACTAAAGTCCGCACTACAAACCTTATTTATTGCGGTTCGTAGTGTGGACTTCAGTCCGCTCTCCGGCTGCGGACTAAAGTCCGCACTACAAACCTTACTTATTGCGGTTCGTAGTGTGGACTTCAGTCCGCTCTCCGGCTGCGGACTTCAGTCCGCTCTCCGGCTGCGGACTAAAGTCCGCACTACAAACCTTACTTATTTCGGTCAATCAACAGGATATTATATTACTTGATCAAGACCAATTTGCCATCAACCTTTTGAAAGAAGCAATCAGCAACTAATTTAGTCAAATAATAATAACAATACCATCTCAAAAAAACTGATTAGAGCTAGCATTGCCACCCGCACCGCAAGCCAAATATCTTCCACCACCAACGCCTTCTAGCCGCGCCAAACCCCTTCCAACTCCCCAAAGGAAATAGTAATGTCAACTGCACAACTAACAAAGCCCAATCCCAATAATGTTTATGCCAAACAGCTACTCAGAACCTTAGTAGCTGTCAAAAAAGGAGACTTCTCAGCTCGGATGCCCATAGACCAGACCGGTATAGCCGGGAAAATTGCTGACGAACTTAACGACATTATCGAACTCAATCAGAGAATGGCCGCCGAACTCGATCGCATCGGCGCAGTTGTCGGGAAAGAAGGCAAAATCGCCCAGCGGGCCACCATCGGCAACGTTGAAGGTTCCTGGGCAGCTAGCGTCAATTCTGTCAATACCCTAATTACAGATTTAGTGCAACCAACCTCAGAAACCGCCAGAGTAATTCGGGCCGTAGCAAAAGGAGATTTATCGCAAACCATCCCCCTAGAAATAGAAGAAAGACCACTCAAAGGGGAATTCCTTCAAACAGCCAAAATTGTCAACACAATGGTAGACCAATTGAGTTCCTTCGCCTCAGAAGTAACCAGAGTTGCTAGGGAAGTAGGAACCGAAGGCAAATTAGGCGTACAAGCAGAAGTGGAAGGAGTTGCAGGAACCTGGAAAGATTTAACAGATTCAGTTAACTCAATGGCAGGTAATTTAACAGCCCAAGTCCGCAACATTGCCGAAGTAACAACCGCCGTAGCCAATGGCGATTTATCTAAGAAAATTACCGTCGATGTTAAAGGAGAAATTCTCGAACTGAAAAACACGATTAACGTCATGGTGGATCAGTTGAGTTCCTTCTCATCAGAAGTAACCAGAGTTGCTAGAGAAGTAGGAACCGAAGGCAAATTAGGCGTACAAGCCGAAGTCCAGGGAGTTGCAGGAACCTGGAAAGATTTAACAGATTCAGTTAACTCAATGGCCGGGAATTTAACAGCCCAAGTCCGCAACATTGCCGAAGTGACAACCGCTGTAGCCAATGGCGATTTATCTAAGAAAATTACCGTCGATGTTAAAGGGGAAATTCTTGAATTGAAAAACACGATTAACATCATGGTAGATCAGTTGAATTCCTTTGCATCAGAAGTAACCAGAGTTGCTAGAGAAGTTGGTTCCGAAGGTAAACTTGGCGGTCAAGCAGAAGTTAAAGGAGTTGCGGGAACTTGGAAAGATTTAACTGATAGCGTTAACTTCATGGCCGGCAGTTTGACATCACAAGTCCGCAACATTGCTGATGTGACAACCGCTGTGGCTAAGGGCGATTTATCTAAGAAAATTACTGTTGATGTCAAAGGTGAAATTCTGGAGTTAAAAAACACCGTCAACACGATGGTTGACCAGTTAAATTCCTTCGTATCAGAAGTAACCAGAGTGGCGCGGGAAGTAGGAACCGAAGGGAAATTAGGCGTACAAGCAGAAGTGCAGGGAGTAGCAGGAACCTGGAAAGATTTAACGGATTCTGTTAACTCGATGGCCAACAATTTAACAGCACAAGTCCGCAACATTGCTGATGTGACGACTGCTGTTGCTAACGGTGACTTATCTAAGAAAATTACGGTACAGGTTAAAGGCGAAATTTTAGAACTGAAAAACACCATTAATGTGATGGTGGATCAACTTAATTCCTTCGCCTCAGAAGTAACGCGGGTGGCGAGGGAAGTAGGTTCGGAAGGTAAACTCGGCGGTCAAGCGGATGTCCGAGGCGTAGCAGGAACCTGGAAGGATTTAACGGATTCTGTTAACTTTATGGCCGGTAGTTTGACGGCGCAAGTGCGGAATATTGCGGCGGTGACGACTGCTGTAGCAAATGGCGATTTATCTAAGAAAATTACTGTTGATGTTAAAGGTGAAATCCTAGAGTTAAAGAACACTGTCAACACGATGGTTGACCAGTTAAATTCCTTCGCCTCAGAAGTAACCAGAGTTGCGAGGGAAGTAGGAACCGAAGGCAAATTAGGCGTACAAGCTGAGGTGAAAGGAGTTGCAGGAACCTGGAAAGATTTAACAGATTCAGTTAACTCGATGGCGGGAAATTTAACAGCACAAGTCCGCAACATTGCTGAAGTGACAACTGCTGTGGCCAATGGCGATTTATCTAAGAAAATTACTGTCGATGTCAAAGGGGAAATTCTTGAACTGAAAAACACGATTAACATCATGGTGGATCAGTTGAGTTCCTTCTCTTCAGAAGTAACCAGAGTTGCGAGGGAAGTAGGAACCGAAGGCAAATTAGGCGTACAAGCTTATGTGCGCGGGGTAGGGGGAACTTGGAAAGATTTAACTGATTCTGTTAACTTGATGGCGGGGAATTTGACGGCGCAGGTGCGGAATATTGCAGAAGTGACGAAGGCGGTAGCAAATGGAGATTTGTCTAAGAAAATTACCGTTGATGTTAAAGGCGAAATTCTGGAGTTGAAAGATACTATTAATGTGATGGTGGATCAGCTTAATTCCTTCGCTTCTGAGGTGACGCGGGTGGCGCGGGAGGTGGGAACTGAGGGTAAATTGGGCGGTCAAGCTGAGGTGAAAGGAGTTGCGGGGACTTGGAAAGATTTAACCGACAATGTAAACTCGATGGCGGAGAATTTGACGGCGCAAGTGCGGGGTATTGCTAAAGTTGTGACGGCGGTGGCGAATGGCGATTTGAAGCGTAAATTAATCCTGGAAGCTAAGGGAGAAATTGCGACTCTGGCTGATACGATTAACGAGATGATCGATACGCTGGCGACGTTTTCCGATCAAGTTACTACAGTGGCGCGGGAAGTTGGAATTGAAGGGAAATTGGGCGGTCAGGCGAAGGTTCCGGGTGCGGCGGGGACGTGGCGAGATTTGACGGACAATGTGAATGAATTGGCGGCGAATTTGACTACTCAGTTGCGGGCGATTGCCGAAGTGGCAATTGCTGTTACCAGAGGCGATTTAACGAGGTCAATTTCCGTCGCTACTGAAGGAGAAGTTGCCGTTGTCAAAGATAATCTCAACCAGATGATCGCCAATCTCCGGGAGACAACGCATAAAAATACTGAGCAAGATTGGCTGAAAACAAATCTGGCTAAGTTCACTCGAATGCTACAAGGTCAGCGGGATTTAGAAACTGTTTCTAAACTAATTTTATCTGAACTGACACCGCTGGTTTCTGCTCAGCACGGTGTATTCTTTTTGATGGAATCTGTAGAGCACGATCCGTTTCTCAAACTGTTGAGTACCTACGCCTACCGGGAACGCAAGCATCTAGGAAATAGATTCAGTTTAGGCGAAGGTTTGGTCGGACAGTGCGCCCTGGAAAAAGAACGAATATTGTTGACGGAAGTACCGGAAAATTACGTTAAAATTAGCTCGGGATTGGGAGAATCTTCGCCGCTGAATGTCGTGGTTTTACCCGTATTGTTTGAGGGACAAGTGACGGCCGTAATTGAGTTAGCTTCGTTCCGCCGCTTCAGCGAAATACATTTGACATTTCTCGACCAACTTACAGAAAGTATCGCGATTGTTTTAAATACAATTGCGGCGAGTATGCGGACGGAAGAGTTATTAAAACAGTCGCAGTCTTTGACAGAAGAGTTGCAAACTCAGCAAAAGGAACTAACGGAAACTAATAAGCGTCTCGAACAACAGGCGCAGTCGCTCCGCGCATCTGAGGAACTGTTGAAGAATCAGCAGGAAGAGTTGCAACAAACGAATGAAGAATTAGAAGAACAAGCTGAATTGCTGGCGCTGCAAAATAAGGAAGTTGAGCGGAAAAACCGAGATATCGAACAGGCGAGGGCGTTGCTGGAAGAAAGAGCCGAACAGTTGGCTCTAACTTCTAAGTATAAGTCGGAGTTTCTGGCAAATATGTCTCACGAGTTGCGAACTCCGCTGAATTCGCTGTTAATTTTGGCTCGATTGCTTTCTGATAATCCTGACGGCAATTTGAGTTCTAAGCAAGTTGAATACACGCGCACTATTTATTCGGCGGGAACTGATTTGTTAGAGCTGATTAATGACATTTTGGATCTTGCTAAGATTGAATCGGGCACGATGTCGGTGGATATTGAGCAAGTTTTGTTTGGGGATTTGCGAGAGCATTTGGATCGAACTTTCCGCCAAATCGCTCTGGATAAGAAGTTGAGTTATCAAATAGAGCTTGAGGCTGGGTTGCCAAAAGGTATCTATACTGATGCTAAACGGCTGCAACAAGTTTTGAAGAATCTTCTCTCTAATGCTTTTAAGTTTACTGAACGGGGTGAGGTGAAGTTGCGTGTCGAAGTAGTGCGGGAAGGGTGGAGTTTAGAGGTTGAAGCTTTAACGAGTTCTGCTACTGTTTTGGCTTTCTCGGTTAGCGATACGGGGATTGGGATTTCTGATGACAAACACAGGGTTATTTTTGAGGCTTTCCAACAAGCGGATGGTAGCACTAGCCGGAAATACGGGGGCACTGGTTTGGGTTTGTCTATTAGTAGAGAAATTGCTAATTTGTTAGGGGGAGAAATTAAGTTGACGAGTCGCGCTGGTGAGGGTAGTAAATTCACGCTTTATCTGCCGCAAACTTATCAAGAATCTGGCATAATGAACGATCGCGATTCTGGAACCGACAACCCAACGCCCCAGTTGCCGCCTGGTGTTTCTGTGACAGTTCCTGCGCCGAATTTCCATTTGCCGTTAGCGCCTTATCCGTCGGTTACAATATCTGATGAC
>PVWI01000378.1 GCA_003003725.1 filamentous cyanobacterium Phorm 6
GTTTGATAGTGCTGACTCAAAGCCAAATTGACACGCAGGTAATTCACTGGAAATAGCGAAAATCATCTCTGATGAAATATTAGCCGGCAAATGGTGACAAAAATCTAAAGCTTGGTCAAAATTTTCGGAACCAAACAAACTTAAAGGGGCAATTTCTCCCCAACTAATTAGACCATTTTCGTCATTCAGTCTCAGGATAATACCTTCTCTAATATCCCAAAGTCCGTGACTTGTTTGCAAGGGACGCTTAAATTTTCGTTGATAGGTACGAAACTCGAATTTATAAATCATTTACTTTTTAATTAATCATAAAATTGTCTCACAACTTCGACAAACTTATCAATATTTTCAAAATGGATATTGTGACCAGCTTTTGGTACAATCTGAAAACTGGCTGCGGGACATAAACTGGCAATTTCGGTATTTATAGTTTTAAATTTATCATCATAAGCTCCCACTAGCAAGAGGAGAGGGATTTGATTTTGTGCTAGTTGTGCCCAGAGTGAGGGCTGGTTGCCGGTTCCCATGTTGCGGAGGGATTTGGCTAATTCGATCGCATTATTTACTAAACGCGCTTCTATAAGTCGATGGAAGTTGGGAGATTTTTTTAAGGATTGGAATAAAGGGCGATCGTACCAACTTAATAAAAATTCTTTAAGGTTGCTATTTTCCAGCTTTTGTGCTGTGTGTGAATCGGATTCCAGGCGGTGCGATCGATCTTTTGCTGTCATCAATCCCGGCGAAGCTGACTCCAGCACTACTTTCTCGAATCTGTCAGAAAAATGTAATGTCATGTACAGCGCCAATCGCCCGCCCATTGAATAGCCTAATAACAAACATTTATCTATTTGTAAATCATCTAATAAATGTATCAATGCTTGGGCTGTATTTGACATATTATAGCAACTTTCGTCGCCGTTGACTTTGGTTTTTCCGTGTCCGGGAAGGTCAACTGCTAGACAACAATAACTTTTAGATAGTAAGGAAATGATCGGACTAAAGTCTTGACAATCGCCTGTGAATCCGTGGAGTAATAAAATTAGTGGCTGATTTCTGTTGTTAGTTAAAGAATAGTGAAATTGATAACTTTTAGATTTGTCCATATTTACTGAAATCTAATTTCTGCATCGCCAACAGAAATGACTGCTTGAAAACGAGTGAGAAAATCCATACCAATCAGACCATTTATACGAATATTTGGCGGTAGATTATGGGCAACTATCTCAAAATCTTCTATTAGTTGACCCACACAATTAAACCAAGATACATTAATTACAGGAGCATAAATTCTTCCTTGGCCTGTAACTAATTCTTGCCTGCGTAAAGGATTGCCAGTATCATAACCCAAATTTTGTAATACTTCAACTGGGAATATTGTAAAGCTAGATCCCGTATCTACCAATAAACGCACCCGCAGAAAATCGCCTCCTTCTCTACTGCCAATAGTTGCCTGCACGGCTAGCAAATTTTGCCCATAACGCAACAAACGGTAAGCTTTCTGATAATTTGGCATTTTCGTCATAACATCACTGCTAGGTTGTCAGGTATCAGTCCAGTATATTCTATGGCTACAGATTTTCCATTCCTTAATGAAAGCTTACTATAAATTTCATCGCGTTCTGTTGCATGGGCTAAAACTTCACCTCGAATCACACTTAATTCTTCATCTAATTCAGGATTGACGATGAGTACCCACTCATCAGGATACAGACTAAAAATTTCTTCTAGGGTCAGGATTGGGCTAATTTCTACTGGCGTACTCATGATTTGTTTCTCCTTGTTGGTGATTCAAGATCAAACTGTTTGTAGTAAGGACTTTAGTCCTGATTGACTAAAATATTAGAAACAGGACTAAAGTCCTCACTACGAACCGTACTTCTATTTTACCGAAATTTTCGATAATCGCCCAATCTACAAAACAAACCCCAGCGCCAGCAGCAATCCGCTCGAAAAATGCAGCGCGACTGCGATAAACTTACAGTTGCTGACTTTGGCTGGTTCATCGTGATAGTCGGTGACATGGCGGCAAAGGTCGATCGCAAAAAACAAACTCCCAAAAATCAACAGCGTCCAAATTGGAAACATTCGCAACGCCACAAACAGCACAGTCAAAGCATAAATGCTACCGCACAACCACTGCAACAACTGCGCACCTTTCTTTGTGCCGAGTCGGACAATTGGTGATTTTTTACCCGCCGCTACATCATCCGCAACTTGATGAAAGTGCGAACAAAATAAGATGATACTGGTAGTAATTCCGATGATTGTCGAAGCCGCAAAATTAGTCGCAGACCAAGTTTGAGTTTGACTGTAATAAGCAGCAGCAAGTGCTAGTGGCCCGAAGGTAAAAAAGCAGATAAACTCGCCTAAACCCTGATAGCCTAAACGGAAAGGCGGCCCTTGATAAGTGTAGCCGAGGGCGCAACACAAAACTACCAGCAAAATCACTGTTGGGTCTTGTTGCCACCAGCTTATGGCGCAGATTCCCGATACTCCGACAGCTAAAAATAGATTAGCCAACCAGAAAACTAAAGCTTTATTTCCGGTTAAGTTAACTACGGAATGCGCTTTGTTTTTATCGATGCCTGTTTCCGAGTCAAATACATCATTACTGAGATTCAGCCATGCTATAATTAAAATGGCTGACATTAAAAAAGTCGAAAATATTGACGAATCAATCGTTTTAGTTTCGGCAAAAGCAATTGCAGTTCCTACTGAAATAGGAATCACGGCAACGCTGTACATGGGTGGCTTGATTGCCGCTAGCCACAATTTACTATTCGGACGTTCAATTAACTGTGTTGTCATTCTACAAAATTGATTCAATTAATAGCAGTCTAGTAATTTTACAATTTTATTGGTTCAGTAGGTGCACTCTGTATCAGGTTGAGTGCGTGCGGGGATCTATTCAAAGGCTGTGGAGGTACTGAAACTGTTGAAGTATCGAGTCTGTAAGCGTTTGTGGGGGCGATGGCTTACGCCCCGCTACGCTACGACTTTTGCGACAGTTACCCGATCGATCTATAAAGTTTTGTGTCTAAATGTTTCGTGCGATCGATCTAGCATCTGTTTTTTCCCCAACAGAGCCCAGTTGTAGAGGAAAACGTCAAAAGTGATGTTTGGCGATCGCCCGGAGCGTGCTTAGATCGAAATAGGGGTTCTAGCGCAATACGCTTGGGATCAGAAGACCGGGCGGTTTAAACCGCGTCTATAGAAACCAAACCCGCCTCCGCGGGTTGAAGAGTGGGCGGTTAAAATCACGCTATCTTCTTCAGTCCGCGGAGGCGGACTTCGTTTGTGTAGTAGCGGTTTCAACCGCCGACTTATCTTATCGGAAGCTTATCCCAAGCATATTGGGTTTTAGCGGGACAAAACCGCACTCTTTCTGACAAATCTGCTATTCTCGATTTCATGACAGTAATACCGCACCGCCCTAATCTTTTGCAAGACTACAATCAACTGCATCAGTTGCTGTTAGATTTCCAGCAGTCTTTAACTGACAAATATCAAACAAAAATAGTTAATATTTCTCATGAGATTTACCCCATAGATCCGCTAGCTGTACTGCAAGAGATTTCGGCACCTTGTCAGCGGCATTTTTACTTTGAAAAAACAGATCCAATTCCAGAAAAAAGTTTTGCAATTGCCGCCATTGATTCAGCAATCCATCTCACAGTAGCCGGAAGCGATAGATTTACCTTAGCGCAAAACTTTATTCGTTCAACACTTGCCAGTACAATTACCATTGGTGCGGAACAGTTGCCATTTAGCGGGCCTCACTTTTTTTGTAGCTTTGCTTTTTTCGATGAGAATATCTACGACAATTCTTACTTTCCGCCCGCTACCATGTTTTTACCAAAATGGCAGATTTCTCGACAACAAGATAGCTGCATCCTCGTCGCAAATGCTCTTATAGAAAAAGATATAAACGTTAAAAATATCGCTGAAAGTATTTGGCAAACTTTTGATAAAATTGTATCTCGAAAATACCCTAAATTAGTTAATCGTATCAATAATTCGATATCTTTCAAACAAATACCCGTAAATGATGCCACTCAATTTAAAACATCTGTCAAGTCTGCCTTAGAATTAATCGAGTCTAAATACTTTAGTAAGATTGTTTTATCCCAAGCCATAAATGTGATTTCTGAAACCCGTTTTAGTGTCATCGATTCATTGAACAACTTGCGCCTGAGTTATCCAGGTTGCTATGTATTTTTAACCAGTAACGGCAAAGGTCAAAATTTTCTTGGGGCTAGCCCTGAACGCTTAATTAGCATTCACAATAATCAATTGTCAACAGATGCTTTGGCTGGTTCAGCACCGAGAGGGAAAACGGAAGCAGAAGATGCAAATTTAGCCAAAGGTTTATTGCAGAGTGAAAAAGATATTCGAGAACATCAAGTTGTGATTGATTTTATAGTTGATCGCCTGTCTAAACTTGGTATAACTCCCAATTTTTCCCCACTTCCCAGACTTTTACAACTATCAAACATTCAGCATTTGTGGACACCCATAACTGCTCAAATTCCGACTGGCATTCATTTATTAAAGATTTTAGCCCAACTGCATCCAACCCCAGCGGTGGCGGGCGTACCGAGAGATATCGCCTTAGAGCAAATTCGCCGCTGTGAAAGTTGCGATCGCTCTTTGTACGCAGCACCCATCGGCTGGATAGATGCCCGTGGTAATGGGGAATTTGCGGTGGGGATTCGATCGGCATTAATCAATGGCGATCGGGCTATACTATATGCTGGTGCCGGTATTGTCGCCGGTTCGGAACCAGAAAAAGAACTAGCAGAAATTCAGCTCAAATTACAACCACTTTTAAATGCTTTAGTTTAGGAATATCTCATAAGTAGGAGGGTACAAATAAAGATGAGAGGAAAGCGGCTTTTGCCTTCATAACCTCGCTTGTATCATGGATTATTAGCTAAACCCGCCCCTACAGGATGCCATCGTTTTTTTGGCAATGACCTACTTAAAAACTGTCTCTTATACACATCT
>PVWI01000379.1 GCA_003003725.1 filamentous cyanobacterium Phorm 6
CAAACTCAACCTTTGTTTTATTAGGCTGATGATTAGAAGGCTTGCACCCTCTTCTTAGATGTCAAATGGGTTCTATAGACGCGGTTTCAACCGCCCGGTCTTCTGATATCTTGATTTTCCTGTTGAACTAATTCAACTTTATATCCATCTGGATCTTCCACAAAAGCAATGACAGTTGAACCGTGTTTCATCGGGCCAGGTTCACGACTAACTTTACCACCACGGGCTTTAATTTCATTGCAAGTAGCGTAAATGTCATCAACGCCGATCGCAATATGGCCGTAAGCATCCCCTAAACTGTACTCTGTAACGCCCCAGTTGTATGTTAACTCCAAAACTGTAGTATCGGACATATCGCCGTAGCCCACAAAAGCCAGAGTAAATTTACCATCTGGATAGTCCTTTTGCCGCAGCAGTTTCATTCCCAGCGCTTCGGTATAGAATTTGAGGGACTCTTCTAGGTTTCCGACTCGGACCATCGTGTGTAATAGTTGCATTTAGCTCACTCCCAAATTTTTAAGCTTTCTCCAATTTTAGCGATTTCTTGCTGAAAAAACTCGCGCAGCCACCGTCACAATTGCCGCAGACTCCTGCTATATATCAAATCCGGTAGCATCGAAATTAATATTACTCACAGCCGCCAGGAGACGGCAGTGCCGTGTCCCTACCGTGATTAATTGTAGGGACACGGCATTGCCGTGTCCTCTATATCTGCCGTGTCCTCTATATCATTCCGATAACACCGGAATTGATATTACCCCTGTACTTCCACCACACCCCGAAACATATTCATACCGCAAGTAAATGGGTATCGTCCAGGTTTTTCAGGGGTGAACTCAACAGCCGTTACCTGATTTAGAGGTAATTCTCGCACAATGTGAAAATCTGGGAACAACACTTGTTCAAGACAACTGTTGGGGTCACGCCTCAAGAAATTGAGCCTGACTAATTGACCAACTTTCACAACTACGGTAGCAGGCTCATAACCGCCGTCTACAGTAATAGCCAACTCTTGTATCCCCTGAATAGATTTAGCTTGTTGTCCTTGAGCTTTATTGAACAAAAACCACCACAACTCCAAACCAATTAATGTCAAACCACCTATTGTGACTCCGACTTTTAAACCTAGTGGCTGTTCAATGCTGCGGAATTGAGTTTTTGAAGTAGAATGCTCGACGGACATTTCGGAAGCTTGAACTCCCGATGCAATTCCGAGCATAATTCCTAAACTCGCGAGACTTCCCCAAATTTTACTAGGCTGTAACATTTTTTTAATTCCTCCAAACTTAGGCTATAGATTTGGCTTTAAAATTCCGCAGCCGCAAAGCATTAGTTACTACCGAAAGCGAACTAAAAGCCATTGCTCCCCCGGCGATAATCGGATTGAGCAGCCAGCCAAAAAATGGGTACAAAATCCCGGCTGCGATCGGGATTCCAGCGATGTTGTAAATAAAGGCAAAAAACAAATTTTCGCGGATGTTTCGCATGGTGGCGCGTGACAGTTGAATTGCTGTAACTATGCCTTGCAAATCTCCTGAAATCAAGGTGATATCGCTGGCTGCGATCGCAATATCAGTCCCGGTGCCGATCGCAATTCCCACATCTGCTAAGGCCAAAGCCGGTGCATCGTTGATCCCGTCTCCCACCATCGCGACAATTTTTCCTTCCCCTTGCAGGGCTTGGATTTTAGCTGCTTTTTGGTCGGGTCTAACTTCCGCAAAAACGCGAGTAATACCAACGGATCGGGCGATCGACTCCGCAGTCGATCGATTATCCCCAGTCAGCATCGCCACCTCCAAACCGAGTTTTTGCAGCGCTTTCACCGCCTGCGCTGACGACGGTTTGAGGGCATCAGCAATGCCCATAATTGCCTCAATTTTGCCCTCTACAGCCATCCAAACCACCGTTTTGCTCGAAACTTCCAAAGCTCTCGCGCGCAGTTCCAGATATTCAGTATCGCAGCCTAGTTCCTGCATCCATCTGAGTGTTCCCAGGGCGATCGACTTTCCGCCCACAACCCCTCGCACACCGCTACCCGCGACGGCCTCAAAATCCCGAACATCTGTCAAATTCACCTCTTGAGATTTAGCGTACCTCACAACAGCTTCCCCGACAGGATGCTCCGAATTTCGCTCTACAGAAGCCGCCAATTCCAGCAACTTTAACTCATTGCTGTTTTCCGTGCCTTTAACTGTCAAAAAATCAGTTACAGTCGGCTTCCCTTCCGTGAGAGTCCCAGTTTTATCTAACACAATAACTTGAATTTTTTGCGCTAATTCTAAACTATCGGCTCCTTTAATTAAAATCCCGTTTTCCGCACCTTTACCAGTTCCCACCATCACAGCAGTCGGAGTCGCCAAACCCAAAGCACAGGGACAGGCAATAATTAACACTTCCACCATTGTCACCGTTGCCAAAGTGGTGTTACCTGTCGCATTAAACCAGATCACAAAAGTAGCTAAAGCGATGGCAATTACTGCGGGAACAAACCAACCAGTTACTTGGTCTGCCAACTTTTGAATCGGCGCTTTTGAACCCTGAGCATCCTGCACCATCTTGACAATTTGAGCTAAAAATGTATCTTTGCCAACTCTTGTCGCCCGAAACTTGAAGCTGCCAGTTTTGTTAATTGTCGCTCCGATAACTTCATCACCAAGCTGCTTTTTGACAGCCAAACTTTCTCCCGTAACCATTGCTTCGTCTACGGTTGAAGCACCTTCAATCACCTCTCCGTCTACGGGAATTTGTTCGCCGGGCCGCACCTGCACGATGTCGCCAATTTCCACTTGGGCGATCGCTACTTCCAACTCTTCCCCGTTGCGAATTATCCGAGCAGTTTTTGCTTGCAAACCCATGAGTTTGCGAATAGCTTCCGAAGTTTCTCCCTTCGCCCGACTTTCTAAGGTTTTCCCCAACAAAATTAAAGCGACAACACTGGCGGCAACTTCGTAATAAACGCTAGGAGTCAAACCTTGGGCGGTAAAGAAACCGGGGAAAAATGTCACAAATACCGAATAAAAGTAGGCAGCACTCGTACCCAAAGCAATCAGGGTATCCATTGTCGCCACACGCCGTTTTAGGGATTTCCAAGCGCCCACATAAAACGATTTTCCGCACCAAAACTGTACCGGAGATGTCAGCACTAATTGCAGCCAAAAATTGTGCAGCCATGCGGGAATAAACGGCAGGTGCAAGCCAGTCATAGCTGGAATACCACCCACAAATAGCAGGATGCTGATGATACCTGCTGTCCAGAGTTTTCGCTGCAAGTTTTGAGACTCAGATTTGCGATCGGCTTTTTCTGCATCATCCTCCGTAGCCATTTCTTGAATTGGCAAAGCTTCGTATCCCGCCGCATCAACAGCCGATTGAATTGTTGCTAAGTTGGTTTGCTTCGAGTCATATTTGATTGTTGCTTGTTCCATTCCAAAATTGACGCTGCACTCAATTACGCCGGGAACAGATTGGATTGCTTGTTCGATAGACGAAGCACAAGAAGCACAACTCATGCCCCGCAATTTAAGTGTAAGATTGTCCATAAATGCCCTCCTAAGTTCGACAATTTCCTTGCAACTATCAACTGTCAACTGTCAACTGTCAACTATCAACTGTCAACTGTCAACTGTCAACTGTCAACTGACTGGATAGCCAGCAGATGCGATCGCATCCCTAACATCACTTTCCGATTTAGCGGTTTGAACAGTGACCAATTTTGTCTTGACATCCGCCTCAACAGTGGCGGCTGAGTCAATGGCTTGGACTGCTTTGGTTATTGTATTCACACAAGCCGAACAAGCCATTTTGGGAACTTTTAGCTGTAGAGTCATAATTTGAACCTCAGCAGAAACTACTCTGCTCAATCAATGAATTAACTTTATTATATAGTCTCCAGTTAGCAGGAGAGTCAAGTCGATTTGAGATTTGAGATTCTAGATTTTAGATTTTTGTAAATTTCATCCTAATTTCATCTCTATGTGACAATGTGAATATAAATGGCAATTTTAAGGATAAAAAATCTATGAAATCAATTTCATTAAAAACAGGCTTTGCAGCGCTGACGTTGACCGCCACAGCCGTTTTAACCAGTGGAGTGCTTGCAGCTTGTTCAAAAGCCCCTACCAGCCAAACTCAAGCCCCAAATGTTACCGCAGCAACTGAAGCGAACAACCAGCAAGACGCGGCACAAGGCGGTATGGGTGGCATGGGTGGCATGGGTGGCATGAATCATAATATGTCAATGGATTTAGGCCCGGCCGATGCCAACTACGATTTGCGATTTATTGATGGCATGACAGTACACCATCAAGGCGCTGTAAACATGGCGAAAGAGGTACTCAATAAATCCAAACGCCCGGAAATGAAAAAAATAGCAAATGAGATGATTGCCGCTCAGAACCGCGAAATCAATCAAATGAAAGAGTGGCGAAAAGCTTGGTATGCCAAAGCCGACAATACACCAATGGCTTATCACGCTCAAATGGGTCACATGATGGCAATGACTCCCGAACAAATGCAAAGCATGATGATGAGCATGGATTTAGGCGCTGCTGACGACCAATTTGACTTGCGTTTTCTCAATGCGATGATTCCCCACCACGAAGGAGCTTTAGTCATGGCTGAAGATGCTTTGAAAAAGTCAAAACGGCCGGAAATGAAGAAATTATCTGAAGAGATTCTGACTTCGCAAAAGCAAGAAATTCAGCAAATGAAAGAGTGGCGTAAAACTTGGTACAAACAGTAGTAACTGGTTGGATTAATTAATCCCCAAATCTGTAGGGGCGGGTTCACAAACAATATGTAATTCCCACAAATAACCTTGATAAACCCGCCCTCACACCACAGATAACCTAAATCAACCTTGATTTGTATCAAATGCAAAAAATGTACATGGTGATCGATCGTTTGGTGGGGGCGGGTTTTTGAGATTGTCGATTATTGGCCAATACAGTTCACTTAAGACAGATGCCCCCTAACCCCCCTTAAAAAAGGGGGAACAAGAAAGCTCTTAAAGTCCCCCTTGCTTTCGGGGGATTTAGGGGGATATCCGGGGCATAAATAG
>PVWI01000380.1 GCA_003003725.1 filamentous cyanobacterium Phorm 6
AGGCATGGCTGCTACTGGATAATGCTTTTACGGTCACGCTACCACAAGACCGTAAAAGATGTCAAATGGGTTCTATAAGCACGTACCAACGGCTGATAACCCGAAAAACCCAGCAATGGTGCTACTCGTTTCAAATCTTCGATCACATCTTCGGGCATCCGAATGGTGATACTTATCATGGGACGATTTCTATCTAACCGCTTTTTCAATGCCTCAATTTTCATAACCATTGAGTACGAAATACACATCCATACCTGATAGTGTAACCAAGATGTATTTACATTGTCAATACGTTGTGCGGTGAATCGACTTAAAGAATGCACGAATTTTGATCCCTAAATCGCGATCGCCCTCTCCGGCCGAAATGGATTGAATCTCTACTAAAGTAGTAAACAGTGCCCGATCGCAATTTTTCCTAAATATCGTGTCTATATCGTCTGAAATTCCGACTTTGTGGTTGCAAATTTCCCTCGTGGGAGCCTGGTTGGGCGTGATTTTGCTGGTAGCTGAGGGTTTAAACCGCTTTACTTCTGTCGATGCTGAGGTATCGCGGAAGGTGGTTCACATCGGTACTGGGAACGTGATTTTGCTGGCTTGGTGGCTGGAAATACCGGGCTGGGTGGGGATAATGGCGGGTGTTTTGGCTGGTGCGATCGCCCTAATTTCCTACCAAATTCCGATTTTGCCCAGTCTTAACAGTATCAACCGCAAGAGTTTGGGGACTTTCTTCTATGCTGTGAGTATCAGCGTTCTCGTCGCTTGGTTTTGGCCGCTACAACATCAGGAATACGCAGCTTTGGGCATTTTAGTGATGGCTTGGGGCGACGGATTGGCCGCTGTCATCGGCAAAAAATACGGCAAATATATTTATCGAGTTTGGGGAATCCAGAAGAGTTGGGAAGGTTCTGCAACTATGTATTTGGTGAGTTTTGCTGTTAGCAGTTTGATTTTGCTCTTCGTTCAAGGCAATGTTTGGCAAACTTGGGCGGTGTCAGCAATTGTGGCTTTGGTTGCTGCTACTTTGGAGTCGGTTTCTAAACTGGGAATTGACAATCTGACTGTGCCGATCGGCAGTGCTGCGATCGGCTTTTTCCTCAATCAATTTTGGGTGATTGGTTCGTAGTGAGGACTTTAGTCCTCATAAAAATATGAGGACTGAAGTCCGAACTATCAAACCTAATTTTAATAGCAGTAAGGTGCGGATTGCGCACCCTACATATAGCTGAAAACTCACTGAATGGCTGCTCAATCTTTCGATTTAGAGCTTTTGGAAAGCTTACCTTCAAAAGGTTGAACTCCACTATTTGGATAGTTGTCATCGCTGGGGCTGAAAATTCTGAGCGCTGCTTCCGAAACGTAACGCACCGCGTTTGCAAAAGATTTAGAAAGATTCATGAAATCTGCCTCTCTTTTCTGAGTTCTGATACTTTTATATTACTCTTAGCTTCTGTATTGCGATTGCTTTAGCAATATTTATTTGAATTACTTATTAGTCTGCAATGTTGGAAGCAAACTGAAGGTTTTATAAAGTGGCTGTTTTGGGCGATCGCCCTGATATATTTCTCTTTGCTTTATGCAAGCAGATATTGTAGGGTGCGCATTGCACGAAAAAGTTAACCGCTGGGGGAGTGTGCATCTAAGTCAACCGGTGCGCAGTGTACACCCTACAATCTAAAATTGGCTATTTGTATTGATTTCACCATAATATTAATCCCAAAATTCACCTAAAACCCTCTATTAAAGGGCGTTGTCAAGGAAATATTTAGATAGGAGCAGCAATCTTAATCAAAAATTTACAAAAAGATATGGTATTTGTCACTATAATTAAATAAATGAAGTTTGTCCGGGGTTTTTAGCTATGAAAACTGCGACAGAAAGCCTGCACCTCACAGGTTTTGAGGAAATCTTAGAAGATCCGGAATTGACGGTTTCCCCAGCAGATTACAGCCTGTTGACCGATCTCTACCAGCTAACGATGGCTGCTTGTTATGTCGGAGAAGGACTCGACTCGCGCACTGCGAGTTTTGAATTGTTCGCGCGCAGGCTACCAGAGGGTTTTGGTTATGCGATCGCGATGGGTTTGACTCAGGCGATCGACTATCTAGAAAAATTTCGGTTCTCCGAGGCGCAAATTCAGGCCTTGCAGTCCACCGGGATTTTTGCTGGCGTGCCGGATCGATTTTGGACTCTACTCGCCACAGCCCGCTTTACTGGCGATGTTTGGGCGGTTCCAGAGGGGACGGCGGTATTTGCTAACGAACCTCTCTTGCGCATTGAGGCTCCTCTGTGGCAGGCTCAGTTAGTCGAAACTTATTTGTTGAATGCGATAAATTATCAAACTTTGATTGCGACGCGGGCTGCGCGAGTACGGGATGTGGCTGGCCCAGACGCTAAGTTGCTGGAATTTGGGACGCGCAGGGCTTTTGGGCCTCAAGCTGCTGTGTGGGCGGCGAGGGCGGCTTTGGCTGCTGGGTTTGATGGAACTTCTAATGTTTTGGCTGCTTTGAAGTTGGGGCGCAAACCTGTGGGTACGATCGCCCATGCTTTGGTAATGGCTGTGGCGGCCATCGAAGGCAGCGAAAATCAGGCGTTTGCAGCGTTTCACCGCTATTTTCCGGGTGCACCGCTACTGATCGATACTTACGATACTATCGCGGCGGCGCGGATGTTGGCATCGCGAGTAAATAGCGGTGAAATCCAGTTGGAAGGCGTGCGGCTGGATTCGGGGGATTTGGTAAAATTGTCGCGGGAAGTGCGATCGATCCTTCCGGGCGTGCCAATTATTGCTAGCGGCGATTTGGACGAGCACGAAATTGCTAGATTAAAAAGTGCCGGCGCTTGCATTGACGGTTACGGTTTGGGTACGAAGTTAGTCAGCGGTTCGCCTGTCAACGGTGTTTATAAGTTGGTGGAAATTGACGGAATTCCGGTGATGAAAGAGGCAAGTGGTAAGGTAACATATCCAGGAAGAAAGCAAATCTTTAGAACCATGAAAGATGGACAAATTATCGGTGATTGTTTGGGATTGTCCGGGGAAAATATTCATAATTGGGATTCTCACATATCATTAATACAATTGGTTGTTAAGGATGGGAAACGATTACATAATCAGGAAAGTTTGGAGGATATTGCTAAACGAACTGCTGCTTCTGTCGCCAGTTTGCCGCCTGAAACTCGCCAACTAAATAACCCGATTTCGCCGCCGATGGAAATTTCTACAGATTTGCAAACTCTCACCCAAAAAACCAAAAAGAGTCATTAGTCATTAGTCATTAGTTTTAATTTAAGACTGAAATTATAACTGGTTCCCACGCGCTTAGCCTGGGAACCCCGATCAGTAGTATTGCTCTGCCTCGTTGCGCTTAGTCTGGTAACGAGTAAACGGTTTGTAGTGCGGACTTCAGTCCGCTCTCCGGCTGCGCGGACTGAAGTCCGCACTACGAACCTACGAACCGTTTTTAGTGCGGTTAATTGATCGGACACGATATAACGAGTAATTCCCATTCCCCCATTCCCCATTACCAATTCCCTATGCAGAAAATTGCCTTGTTTGGAACCAGTGCCGATCCACCGACAGCGGGACACAAAACAATCCTGAGTTGGCTTTCTCAGCATTTTGATGGAGTAGCAGTTTGGGCGTCGGACAATCCTTTTAAGTCGCACCAGACATCGCTAGAACATCGATCGGCAATGCTGCTGTTAATCATTCAAGAAATTAATTCGCCGAGACACAATCTTTGCTTGCATCCAGAACTCAGCAGTCCGAGGACTCTAGAAACTGTAGAAAAAGCAAAATTGCAGTGGCCAGATGCAGAGTTGACGATGGTAATAGGTTCGGACTTGGTGGGACAACTGCCTCGCTGGTACAAATTTGAACAATTGTTAACACAAGTCGATTTGCTAATAGTACCGCGACCGGGATATCCGTCAGAAAAATTAGATTTGTGGCAGTTGAGGCGCATGGGTGCAGATGTGGCGATCGCCTCTTTGAATGCTCCCAATGTTTCTTCTACTTCCTATCGCGAAACAGGAGACACTCAGGCCATAACTCCGACGATCGAAGATTATATCAATAGGGAGCATTTGTACGCATGGCACGAGGCACAAAAAAGAGCGAAAGTTGCTCATTAGCTGACTTTAAAGTAGGAGTAGATAATGTTATTTTCTCCGTCGATACCGTGCAGAACCGCTTGCTGGTGCTGTTGGTAATGCGGCAAGATGAACCGTTTATCGATTATTGGAGTCTTCCCGGTACTTTAGTGCGGCATGGAGAGTCTCTGGAAAATGCGGCTTACCGGATTTTGTCGGAAAAAATTCGGGTGGAAAACTTGTATCTGGAGCAATTGTATACTTTCGGAGAATCGGGGCGCGATCCTCGGGAGTTTACCAGGGGCGATCGCTATCTTTCCGTCAGTTATTTTGCTTTGGTTCGGTTTGAAGAAGCTGAGTTAATTGCTGGGAGTGTAGTTGCGGGTGTCAGCCACCGTGTCGGCGGCATTGCTTGGTATCCAGTACAACAAGTTCCTAAGTTGGCCTTCGATCACAATCAAATTCTCGAATACGGGTATCGACGATTGCGCAACAAACTTGAATACAGCCCGGTAGCTTTTGAAGTTTTGCCGGAGCTTTTTACTTTGAGCGATCTGTATCAATTGTATACGACTATTTTGGGGGAAAATTTTTCGGATTATTCTAATTTTAGAGCTCGATTATTGAAATTGGGTTTTTTGTGCGATGTCGGGGTTAAGGTTTCGCGGAGGGCTGGCCGCCCTGCTAGTTTGTACCGCTTTGATGCGGCAGCTTTTGCTCCTTTCAAAAATAAGCCTCTGGTGTTTATCTAATTGTTCCTTGGATGACATTCGGGGATCAATTTAGTAACATGGGAAGAGAAGCTATTAAGGAATGCCGCAGATGAAAAACCCTGATGAATG
This sequence comes from filamentous cyanobacterium Phorm 6, assembly GCA_003003725.1. Classification (GTDB taxonomy): domain Bacteria; phylum Cyanobacteriota; class Cyanobacteriia; order Cyanobacteriales; family Microcoleaceae; genus Microcoleus. Next base: position 4,932 of record PVWI01000380.1, read on the forward strand.
TGTTAATCTTCACGAAGTTCGGGAGGAAATTGATATCATCGATCGAGAAGTGATCGATGCTTTGAGTAAGAGATTTCAATACGTCATCGCGGCGGCAAGGTTCAAAACGAGTGAAGCTAGTGTGAG
>PVWI01000087.1 GCA_003003725.1 filamentous cyanobacterium Phorm 6
GGACTGAAGTCCGTACTACAAACCAATCTGTTCGCAGCCTGAGAGCGGACTGAAGTCCGTACTACAAACCAATCTGTTCGCAGCCTGAGAGCGGACTGAAGTCCGTACTACAAACCAATCTGTCCGCGGCCTGAGAGCGGACTGAAGTCCGTACTACAAACCAATCTGTTCGCAGCCTGAGAGCGGACTGAAGTCCGTACTACAAACCAATCTGTTCGCGGCCTGAGAGCGGACTGAAGTCCGTACTACAAACCAATCTGTCCGCGGCCTGAGAGCGGACTGAAGTCCGTACTACAAACCAATCTGTCCGCGGCCTGAGAGCGGACTGAAGTCCGTACTACAAACCAATCTGTCCGCGGCCTGAGAGCGGACTGAAGTCCGTACTACAAACCAATCTGTTTTTGTCGAAAATCCGGTTTCTCGGCCTCCTTCAAGCCTACGGTGTCAGCAACTTCGCATCTCCTGGCTGTGGCTGGGGTATTTCTGGGGAATTCGATCGCCCCTCTGGTTTTTCGCCTGTTGTCGGTGTGCGCGTAGGCTCGGAATTCCCAGTAAAAACATCAACCAAAACTTGAACCAAAGCATCCCGCTGTGTTCTATTTAAACTTTGAATAGCAGTGCGATCGCGTTCCATCGGATTCGATCGCAAAACGTCGTTTCCCGGATACACGCTTTCCACCAAATAATCGGGAGTCACCCCCAAATAGTCAGCTAAACTCAACTTCCAATCAAAGCGGTAATTCGGCGGTCTTCCTTTGACAAATACATGATACCGAATCAAACGCCCGACTAAAGTATTATTAGGATCGACTTTCCCAGTTTCCTTGGAAATGTAGTTATTCTCGATCGGCAAATCCGGCAATTTTTCATACACAAATTTCCACGCATCTTGCGCCCTCACCTGCGACGGTGCTGATTGTTGAGCAACCCGCTGCACTGATGCAGACTCAGAACTCCGCATTCGCAAAGGTTCCATCGCCGACAGACTAAGTTCGCCCGATTCCAATACCCAATTCAAAATCGTGAAAATTGCCACAATCAAAGTAATTAATAAAAAACTCAAGCCCAGCTTTAATTTTTTCACCGTTTTAACAAATTCAAATATGGAATAATTTGATCAACTTACCGACTGGATGTCCTAGTTGATAATTTTAGGAAGCAAGAAAATTTGACCTTGCTTGCATATACATTTGTAGCTAGCTGGCGATCGAACAAACCGGATTTATCGCCTGCGCCAGTTTAGGAATGAAAAAGTTTTGAGTTTTGAGTTAACAAAAATTGCTGACAATTCACTCCTCAAAACTCAAAACTCGCCAAGTCTAGATATCTCCGATAATTTCCGGCTGAGTCAATTCGTCCGACATCTCAAATATTGCCCGCATTACAGGTTTCATCATTTGAGTGTCGTCCATATTTTCAAAATCTTCATAGCGGCGACGTTTGGCGCGATTCGCCACCTGTACCGTAATCCGATAGCGGTTGGATGCAGCACCGATCAACTCTTCCGCCCGACGGGTTAGCTGAGTTGAATCGAAGGTTGGACGCTTAACCATGAGACTACCTACTTTATGTAATGTTACATTCTAGTCTAGTATGTCAAAATTCATAAATCATTAACTGAGCATCATAAGTTATGCAGGCAGCAACAGCCTATTCCTTTGGTAACTTGCATCGGGTAAATTCTCATCCGCTTAAATTAGTGGCTTTCGGCGACAGCTTAATCTACGGTTTCGGCGACGATGTGGGCGGCGGTTGGGTGGAAAGATTGCGGCGACAGTGGATGTTACCGGAGAGTGCAGGACACGTTTTATACAATTTGGGCGTTAGGGGCGATCGCACGTATCAAGTCTCCCAGCGGCTCGAAAACGAGTTTAAACACCGTGGCGAGCTCAGAAACCGCGTCCCGGATGCGATGATACTTTCGGTAGGCCTCAACGATACGGCAAGAGTGCAATCGGCAACGGGGCGTAGCTACACTGATTTTGAACATTTTAAAACTGTTTTGGATCATTTATTAAACCTATCCCAACAACTTTGTCCGGTGATATTTGTCGGGATGGTACCGGTGGATGAAAGTAAAATGCCTTTTCAAGATTGTTTGTACTATAATCACGCTGACCAATATCGGTATAAAGAAGCAACGAAGTTAGCTTGTGAGTTGCGGGGAATTCCCTATTTAGATATTTTTGATAAATGGATCGATCGCGGGAGTGATTGGTGGCGATTGCGCCTGATTGCAGATGGGCTGCATCCGAATGTAGCCGGGTATCAAGCTTTGTTTGAAGATGCGACAAGTTGGGAACCGCTCGCCGCTATTAGTCATTAGTCATTAGTCATTGGTCATTGGTCATTAGTCATTGGTCATTAGTCATTGGTCATTAGTTAGTATAGGATGCACGGCTAATCAAGAAACCGGGTTTTTCAAAGAAATACTTCGTCGCAGCCCGCAGTTGCGGTAAAAAACCCGGTTTCTGGGCACTCGTGCGTCCCTTCACTTACCCCAAAAGCGATATTCTGCGCAATTCCTGTATCAGTCAATACGGTTCACTTAAGACAGATCCCCCCTAACCCCCCTTAAAAAGGGGGGGACAAGAATGCTATCAAAGTCCCCCTTGCTTTCGGGGGATTTAGGGGGATCTCCGGGGAATAAATAGTCTTAAGTGAACCGTATTCCTGTATCAGTTCCAGGTAGATAAGGGAGATAAGCAACATAAGGGATTTAAGGTATTTAAGCATTTTAAAACCGACAAATTAGCATAAAAATATTTATTTTAAAAGACCGTATCTTCCCCGCACACAAAATAAAAATATTCAACAATGATTACATAACTGAGGAAAAAGCAAGTTCGGCAGGAATAAATCAGCCGCTCAAAAGCTTACTTCTCTTCAATAAAAAACTTGTGTAAATTGGAGAATCAAAAAATGTCTGTATTACATCGCATTAAATCTGGCACATCTGTTTTATTAGCATTGGGAACCGTTGCCGGAACCGCAGCACCGATGTTGGTTCCTGCGCCTGCTTTTGCTCAGACAGCTTTTTCGGATGTTAATAACAACTATTGGGCAAAAGATTTCATTCAAGATTTGTCAGAAAGAGGGATTATCAAGGGATTTCCTGATGGGAGTTTCCGCCCGGATGCACCGGTAACGCGGGCTGAATTCGCGGCAATGGTGCGATCGGTCAAAAAGGCAAAAACTCGGGATGCTGTACGGTTTGCCGATGTTCCATCCAATTTTTGGGCTAGCGGGGCGATCGCCCAAGCTTACGAAATGGGATGGATGTCTGGTTATCCTGGCAATGTTTTTAGGCCGATGCAGCAGATTCCCCGCGTGCAAGTTGTAGTCGCTTTAAATAACGGACTTGGCTATGAGCCTAAGTGCAGTTTTCAAGATGTTCTCAGCTACTATAATGATGCGGGTGATATTCAAAGTTATGCTGTCAAAAGCGTTGCTGCTGCTACTGAAAAACAGTTGGTTGTCAGTTATCCCAATCCTAAATCTCTGAAACCAAATCAGTCAGCAACGCGAGCTGAAGTAGCTGCTTTTATCTATCAAACATTGGTGAGTACCAATCAAGCAAGAGCAATTAATTCTCCTTACATTGCCAAGATTGATGTTGGTGAGTCTGTGGCTGTGAAAATCCCCAGCGGTACTTCTATTTTAGTGGAGTATGCAAAAGGCAAGATTTTGCTTGGCCCCAATGACAAGTCTCCGATTACGCTGACTGTGGCTGCGGATATTGCGGGGAGTGATGGTAAATTGCTGATACCCGAAGGCTCTAAAATTAGTGGCGAATTGCGATCGACTTCTGCGGGCGCTCAGTTTGTGGCACAGGAATTAAGTATCATCAACGGTAGCAGAGTGCCTCTGAATGCGACTTCGCAACTGATTACTCGCAAAGAAACTGTGACTAAGGGTGTTAATGTTGGTAATCTGGTTAAGAATACGGCGTTGGGTGCAGCAGCAGCGGCGGCGATCGCAGGTGTTACGGGCGATCGGGCGATCGCAACTGAAGAGGTGCTGGGCGGCGCGGGAATCGGCACTTTGATCGGAGTGTTTTTGGGTCGAGATAAAGTCGATTTGTACGCTGTTAATCCCGACACTGATTTAGATTTGATGTTAAATTCTGACTTGGTTGTTGGTACTGCGAACACAGGCATTTGTAGCGCTCGATAGAGCCAAGATTTGTAGGGTGCGCACTGCGCACCTTACGACTATTTGTAACACGCAAACCAACTTTTTATCTAATTCCTGTACTTGTGAATTTCTATGGACATCCCAAACTTTCTCGCGTAGAAACTCCGGTTACAGGATTGACACCATCTGCTTTTTCGCACATCATTGTTACTTGATAAGCGTCAATAATCGCGTCTGTAAAATCAGCGCCGGAAATTGCCGCATCAAAAAACCGAGTTCGAGTCATAATTGCTTCGGTGAAATTAGCATTCGTCAAATTAGCGCCGTCAAAGGTAATTCTATCTGCCAATGCACCGGAGAGATTCGCACCTGATAAGTTGGCATTTAGCAAGACTCCCTTGGTCAAAATCGCATTGGTTAAATCAGCGCCTTGAAAGTTGGTTCCCCGCATCTCGGCGGCGACAAATGTTCCCCCCGCTAAATTTGAGTTGGAAAAATCGCGATCGGACAAATTAATATTTGTATAATTAATAATTGTTTTCGGTAGGGCAAATGCCGGAGTAGCACTCAGCAGTACCCACCCAAAAGCCAACACTAGGCTTAAAATCAGGCTCAGGAGAATTCGGAATACACTTTTCATAAATATGACACTCATGGTATTTGACTAATAACTAATAATATTATGTCCGAAGAGAGCGATAAACGTAAAATTGGTTTGTAGTGAGGACTTTAGTCCTCTTCCAAATCAGAGGACTAAAGTCCTCACTACAAACAAGTGTGACTAATTAAAATCGCTTTACCCAATCTTCGCCGATGCGAATTGTCAAGTCTGACTCGATTTCACCAGTAGAAGATGCTTCGATTTTACCGTCGCCTAGGGCTTTTTGTAGTATATTCGCTGCTTCTAAATCACCTTGCTGCACAATAATTTGACTTTGACGTTGCTTGTCTGGCCAATCTTTGACTACAGATACATTAGAAAATCCCTTTTTTTGGAGAAATGCAGCGACGGTTTTGGCGGTTTTTGGGTTGCTAGAAGCGTTTTGGACAGAGATTTTGAGGTTGCTTGGCGAAACGGACTGGCTGGGATTGGGAAATCTGCCTTGTGCAAAGTCCGGCACGCTTTGCTTGAAATATTGTGTCATAATTCGATCGCGCCCAGCAACATCTAAAATCCAATAACTCCTCAAATCGCCTTGTTCTGAGCTAGAACGTCCGGGCAACATTACCATTTTAAAATTATCTCGCTCCAATTGCAGACCGAAATTTGCGATCGTCAATATTTCCTCAAAATTTAGGTTTGTATCCACATATTTTTGCATTAATCGCACAATTTGTGGCAAGCGCGCAATTACTGATGGACTTGCGAGGCGGTTCCGCATAGATTGAATTAAAGATTGCTGGCGCTGAATGCGGCCGATGTCTCCTAAACCGTCATTACGAAATCTAGCAAATTGTTCTGCTTGTTCTCCGTTGAGAGTTTGCCATCCCTGTGCTAAATTTATGCTTAACTTTTGGGCGGTATCTTTATAGGACATGGCGCGAGGTACAAATACCTCAACTCCGCCTAACAAATCGACTAATTCCCGAAACGCATTGCTGCTAACTCGCACGTATCTTTCAATAGTCGTATTGTTCAACATATTGCTAACCAATCGCGTTGCCAAAGCGGCTCCTCCTCTAGCATTGGCTTCGTTAATTTTGCTGAAGCGAATTCCGGGAGTTTCGACTTTAGTATCTCGCGGAATTGAAAGTAAACTAATAGATTTATCTCTAGAATCGAGGTGCAATAAGAGTATTGTATCACTGCGACCGTTAAAAATCTTAGGAGAATTGGCTGCGGCTTCCGGTACACGGTCAATTCCCAAAAGCAAGATATTAACAGGCCGCGACAGGCGGTATCCTGGGCGGTTGGATGATGTATCGTTAAAGCCAGTAGCATCTAGAACTCTGCTAATAATTTGTGGCTCGACGGGCGCTAAAAGCGCAGTAATTGCCCCGATTCCTGCGGAGATGGCTGCTGTGAATATCGCGAAAAGTAGCCAAAATATATACAGGGCTATTTTAGGCTTTTTTCTGGATTCGCGATCGACTGGTTGAACAAAGTTTTTTTTAAAGATTGATAAGTTTTTCATTTACTTGAGGTTGATTACGGTATTTTTTCAGCTTTGCAGTAAAACTTGGGCGGTGCTTCTAGAAAGTATTTGAACAAAGCCGGACAAAGCCAGCCTTCAAGATTTTTCGCTTCCCACCGATACCAGTTACCAAAGCACAGGGGATTTAAGCCCCTACCTTTAGGTGGATTGTTTTTAGGCTGGGCTTAAATCCCCTGCCTAAAAACTTCGCTGTCAACTGTCAACTGTCAACTGTCAACTGTTAACGCCGTATTCTGTTTTAAACCACAGCATTTCTGCTTGATATCCGGGAAATGGATTGGCCCAGAATAAGAGTCGGAAACCTCGATCGGCATTTGGGATATCTGCGACAAGTGATTCAATCATTTCGGGTACTGAACAAATGGTTCTCGGACAAGTCCGACTCGTTCGTCGTCAAAAACCCAGGTAAACTGTTCGCGATAGGGGTAAATTACCATCATGGCATTAGACATGGTATTTTCCTCTTTTCATTTCCTTTGTTTGGATTTGGAAATATAAGTCTTAATACATTATATTCGGTGGTGCGGAAGTTGTGCGATAAATTAGGTTCGTAGTCAGGACTTTAGTCCTTCTTTCTTGATTAATCCAAAGAGGACTGAAGTCCTCACTACGAACCCCGTTTGTAGTCAGGACTTTAGTCCTTCTTTCTTGATTAATCCAAAGAGGACTGAAGTCCTCACTACGAACCTAATTTATTATCGGAATTAAGCGTTATTTCATGGGTACAAAATCATAACCGGTGCCCGATCGCGAAGGGTTAACTCGATTCACTTTCACAAGCTGAACCGGCATATTCCGAACCCCCGAAGGTAAAAACCGAATTGGGCCAGTTGCTCCCTTTGCTACAAAATCGGAAGCTGAAAGCACTTCTTGAATTCCTTGGCGGGTGGGACTGCGATCGATCGCCGAAATCGACGCCATCGTCGCATCATAAGTCATCGCAGTCACCCAACCAACATCTGCTTTCCACAACTGTCTGGAGCGACGAGAAAACTCCGATTTGCGATCGCCCTCAATGTGCCACGCCACCGCCATCACCATCCCAACCGCCGAAGCACCCCCCACTTCCAAAGTCGTCTTGCTGTACATTGTTCCCATATCCCCCAACACAAACAGTCGCCTATTATTAACAGTCACTACCTGCAAAGCTTTATCTAAAGCATCATAGTCCGGGTTCAACATAATAGCCTCAGCACCCCGACTAATAGCTTGCTCAATACTTTTAGCAGGACTAAAACCGGGATTTGACAAATCAAACTCAGCGACTACTTGCCCGCCACCCAGAGAAACAGCAGCTACAAACTCTGACTTTAGCGACTCGCTGTAAGCACTTTTGTGATTAAAAAAAACCGCTACATTTCGCTTTTTTAACTTAGTTAGTAGATAATCTGCCAAAGCCCTGCCGCCCACATAAGCTGTAGGAACAGTCCGAAAAAAATAGCGACTCAAATTAGCAGGTTTGACAGCAGTGCTAGTTCCAGAAATTATCGGCAATTTTCCCAAATCGTAAATCGGCAAAGCGGCCAAAGTAGCTGTACTTGTGTGGTGGCCGACTACACTCAAAACCTCGCGGTTTTTTACCAAAGCCGAAGCAATTTGTTTCGCGACTGCGGGATGATCGTCATCGTTAGCAATAATCACTTTGAGAGGCAGATCATTGATGCCACCAGCTTGATTGATTTGAAATTGAGCTTGAGCGACTCCGCGCAATATGTCTAAAGCTGCATTCGGGTGACTCGCTGTAGGTGCTACTACGGCGATTGTGTAGGATTTGCGATCGGCAATCCGAGCATTGTTCAGATAAATTCTAGTTTCCGGTGCATTGTAACAACTGCGCAGAGCTTGTTCAAAATGACTGGCGGCTTGTTGATATTTCCCAGCCGCCATTGCCTCAATGCCCTTATTTTTGGCGGCTCTAAATTCTGGCCTTTCCAGGTTTACATCTTCTCTTTCCACCAATTGTTTTTGGCCGTAACTCATTCGCTCCTTCAGATCGAAACTCAAACTTCTCTGGTATTGAATCGCGGTTTCCTGCGGACTGCTGTAACTGCTAAAATCTGTATGAGGTGGGAAACCAGCTTTTTCCAACAGCCACAAAACTACTGCAATTAGAAAACCTGCTATCGCTAGAGAAATTAAAAGCAAAATAGTTTCATTTTTCTGGCGCATAGGTTTCTCAATTAAATTAGTTCGCGAATAATTTTTTTGAAGAATGGCAACACAAACCTGTAGGAAAGTCGGGATACTCCCATTAAAGTATACGACAATAAAATAGCTAAAACTGTCAGCAGCCCCACGATCGCCAATCCCTGAATTCCTAATTGCACGGGATTTAAAATAGACCAAGCCGGGAATAATACAAAAATTATCGTATTAGTAATGACTAAAGTAATAAAAAAATAAAACTTTTGTTTTAGGGGGCGGTATTGAGAAAAGATGACACCAGCAAGCAGCAGCAGCCAGATCAGCGTGCTAATCCAAACAGTTCCCAAAAGGCTGACAAGGACGATCGCCAATAGCCAACTACCAGAACCCGCGATCGCCGATCGCCTCAACAATTCCTTGATATTAAGTTCCCCAAACTCTGACTCCTCCTCGGTTTCCTCCGATAAATTATTCGTCAAATTAATTGCATTTGCACCCGCCTCAATTTGCACCGCAGCTTGCGTTTGTTGAGCGACCAAGCCATTGCCAGCAGGTGCGATCGCCCCCGTCGCCATTTCCCCAGCCAGAGCGGCCAGCACCTGAGCAGCCGACTCAAATCGATCGCTCGGAGCGGCCATTACCATGCGATCGACAATAGCAGCCAGTCGATCGCTCACATCAGCCCAAACGCGCCAATTCCAGCGGCGAGTAGGAGACTCCATCAACTCCTGCGGCCTTTTTCCCGTCAGCAAATACAGGCAAGTCACCCCCAAAGCGTACAAATCCGTTGACGGGTAAACCGGTTCCCCCGAAACCTGTTCTGGCGGCGCATAGCCACTCGTACCAAAGACGATCGAACTTTGAGCCGAAACACCCGCCGCCACCTGTTTCACCGCCCCAAAATCAATCAAAAACAGCTTTCCGGCACCTTCACCCACAGCAGTTTCGCGCACAATATTATCCGGCTTAATATCGCGGTGAATCGCACCGTTATCGTGAATGAATTGCAACACAGGCAAAATCTGCTGCAAAACATCCACAATCTCAGCTTCGGAAAACTTACCGCGAGTGGCAATTTCCTGGCGCAAATCTGCACCGTCTACGAATTCCTGAACCAAATAAAAAAACTCTTGTACCTGTGGCTTAGCAGTAATTTCACTGAAAACACCCTCATTTTCGGAGGATGCAATCTGCCCTAAATTGTGAGCGACATCAGCTACGTGCAGCACGCAGTAAGCGTACAAAGTGGGAATTTGGGGGTGTCTGTCGCCCAAGCTGTTCAAAACATCAGCCTCTCGCCGAAAAGCCCGCGTCGCCGCGATAAGCTGATTTGAGTTGAGATGGAGTGGTGGCTGCAATCGCTTGACAACGCACTGCAACTTCAGGGGAGAGCCGAGAGCCAGGGCTTGAAAAGTCGTGCCAAAAGCTCCCCGCGAAAGTGGCCTCTGTGGTAAAAAGCGGCTGTCCAAAATTAACGGCATCCCGCAAGCAGCGCAATACTTTTGAGCGATTTCGTCAAGACTGGCGCTGTCATTGAAATCGGGGAAAGAGTTAAGCGGATTTGGGCAGCTTGGGCGGGTGCAGTAAATGTCCATCGATTCACACCTGTATTGATGCAATTGAGCAGCGGGCGATCGAGTTAAACCAGCAACCCTACAAAAATACCTTGAAAAATGCAAAAATTAGCAAAAATGCTGGAATGCGGCTTGCTTGTACGGGGAAATTTGGTGGTTTTGGCGATCGTCTTCTGCAAGCTTCGCTAACGGGCGATGGTCATAAAAGTTGTTTGCAGTCAGGATAAAGACTGCTTATTCACTCAAACAATGAGGACTAAAGTCCTGACTGCGAACCTATATAATTATCATTCAGTTAGCAAGTAGGGTGCGTCGCTAGGAGAAAATCTGCAAGTTATATCCAATATCTCGCAGCGACGCACCCTACGAATTAACACTATTAACAAATTCATCCGACTAAGGATTGACCAAATAATTGCGGCTTTGGCAAGACTTTACCATCATCTAGCATCGATTCAGTTAGAAGTTCCAAAACCTCACGGGCATTTTTTAATGCGTCTTCGTAAGTATCACCGTGGGTATGACAATAGTCGCCCCATTCTGGAAAGCTAACGACATAGCACCGATCCTCATCTGACCACTGAATAATAATAGTGTAATGACTGTTCATCTTTCTTCATCCTCAATTTCAGCCAGTTGCTTGAGAGCGTTGTCAACATCTTTTTCTTGGTAGAGCTTGGCATCACCGCCATCTTTTCCTGAGAGAGTCAGCTTTCCTGGTAGCAGAGGATGCGACCATTTGGTGTGGCTACCTTTAGCAGACTCACAACTAAATCCTGCTTTCAATAATAGGCTTTTTAAATCCCTGATTTTTCTGGGCATCCCCTACTTACCACTCCCCTTTTTTTCCATTTTTAATTATTCATTTTCAATTTTCAATTTTAACGCTTCACGCTCACGATCGCCCATTTGTCCTGCAAAGGTCAGGTATTGCTGATGAAAGTCTATATCCCCCTTATACAGTCCCAGATTTGAGTCGGAATTTACTAAAATCATAAGGACTGAAGTCCTCACTACAAACTTGTCAGCTCAACTAGCGCCTTAGCCAAATATTCATATTGCGGCAAAGTATTGTAAAACTGAGCGGAAATTCTCACCAACCGCTTGCTAGCATCCGGCCAAGGAATCACGGGCACTTCAATCTTAAAAATCTGCCACAGCGCCTCTTGCAAAAGTGGAATTCCTCCGTTTCCAACCGCATCAGAATTTTGATCGCCCAGCGGTACAACAGCCATCGAACCAACCATTTCATCGGGACAAGGCAGTGGTAAATCTAATTTATCCGCCAATATTTGTCTCCCAGCTAATGCTAAAGCATGATTTTTTGCCATCAATTCTGGCCAGCCGCCGCTCAACAAAGAACCCATAAAATCGATCGCCACAGGGACGCACAAATAAGGACTCGGATCGACTGTTCCCATCCAGTCAAATTCTAATTGAAAGCGTGATTTGTCAGCGCGGGGCGAATTAGCACCGTGACTGATCGTAGTTGGCCGAATGCCATCTTGTTTGTCGCGCCGCACGTACAAAAAGGCTGCACCTTTTGGCGCGCACAGCCATTTGTGGCAATTTCCGGTATAGTAAGCCGCGCCAATTTCATCTAAATTTAGCGCTAGCATTCCGGGCGCGTGAGCTCCGTCTACCAATACATCGACGCCGCGGTTAGCCAACTCGCCGACTAACTGTTTGATGGGAAATATTAAGCCTGTTTGGCTGACAATATGGTCTAGTAAGGCTAACTTTGTTTGCGGCGAAACGCACTTAATTATTGCTTCAATAATTTGTTCGGGCGACTCAATTGGAAATGGTACTTCCGCGACTATTATTTTAGCGCCTGTGCGCTCTGCGATAAAATCAAGGGTGTTACGGCAGGCGTTGTATTCCTGATTTGTAGTTAGCAATTCGTCACCAGGAGCAAAAAAGAGCGATCGCAAAACTGCATTGACTCCCGTCGTCGCATTCGGCACAAATGCCAACTGATCCTCACTCGCACCGATAAATGCCGCTAACTGATTTCTGGCATGATCCAACAGCGGCTCAAATTCCCGCATTAAAAAGCGCAGTGGTTCTCTTTCGAGTTGTTCTCGAAAACTGCTCTGCGCTTCGAGTACGGGAATCGGACAGGCCCCAAAAGAACCGTGATTGAGGAAAGTAATATCGCGATCGAGCAACCAATATTCGTTAATCATTAGTTATTAGTCATTAGTCATTAGTCAGTTAACGGTTAACGGTTAACTGTTAACTGTCAACGGTTAACTGTCAACTGTCAACTGTCAACTGTCAACTGTGAAGTTACCCATTTTACCTTTTAATTGCTCAAACTCTGCTAATGTATTGCAATTCGATAACATTAGTGCTTCTGGTTCCCCCACAGGTAGAGGGATTGCTGGGATTTGATTTAACCACACTTGAAAGGAACTTCCTCCTTTGTCTATAAAACTTTGCAAACTGGGCAGAGATTGTTGGCGGTAGAAGCCGCACAAAGGCTCCCAGCGCGAATTTTGATAAGGTACAACTGCTAAGGTTGATGGGGGAAAGTCTGTTAACTGATTTGCCCAATTCTGAATAATCCGGGCATCTAGCAAAGGCAAATCGCAAGCTAACAGTAAAATCCAGTCGGTGGCAATTTCTGTCAATCCCTGAGTCAATGCAACTAAGGGCCCGGAGCCTGGATTGTACTCTACCAGAAATTGGGATTGTTGGGTTATGGTCGATCGATAGCGATCGGGCCAAGCCGTCAAAACATAAACTTGTGGCGTTACAACTGCTGCAACTTCCAACGCCCGCTGCAACAGGCTTTTACCCTCAATTTCCAGCAGAGCTTTATCCCTACCCATCCGCGAACTTTGACCGCCTGCGAGCACAATTACAGCAATTTTATGATTAATCATTAGTCATTGGTCAGTAGTCATTAGTCATTAGTCATTAGTCATTAGTTAACGGTTAACGGTTAACGGTTAACGGTCAACAGTCAGCAGTCATTAGCACAAAACCTCATTAGTCATGCTCAACTTAAAACACTAATGGCTTTGCTAACCTCCTCAAGTTTTTGGACAACTTGGCCGCTGCTTAATAAAGTTTCAGCCTCAATCAAAGCCGAGTTTATATCGGAACAAATTCCGCTGCGCCAGAGATAAAATCCGCCGTTCCAGATAGCAGACTGCATCAATTCCGAGGGTTTTCCTAGCAAAACTTCCTGCATTTGTTTGAATAACTCAGATGCTGATTCAAAGGCTGGATTTGTGCTGCTAAAACCGTAATCTCCGTGGGCTAAAAGCACTCGCTCGAATTCAGCATCCGGCTTAGCAATGCCGATAATCGCAGTCCGATCGCGCGGCAAGTCGCAACTTCCCTCCAATCCTTTGACTGTGGTATAATTTTTGACTCCCCGCAACTCAAAGGCTTTTTGAAACATACCTTCTGTCGGCGGGTGCACGTAGCCGGAGATGACGTTAACGTCGCCGGCACAGGGACACCACATCAACTCCATTGTCGCAAAAGGCGGCCGTTTGCCGATTTCGCGGCGGTATGGCACTAAACTGGCGGCTTGAGGAAAATGCTTGGGAAGGTAAACAAAGCCTAAACCCGTACTGTCAAAAACTTGCTGGACTTTTTCTAAACTAAGTTTTCTCCAGTCAACTCCCAAACCGCGCCAAATTTTAATCAAGGGAATACCTTCCTTGGTTGGCATTATATCCCCCCCGTGCATGACTGCTGGGATGCCAGAGGCGGCTAAAATTAGGGCGGTTATTGGGCTAATTGGAGCTGTGCGCGATCGCCCGTCGTAAGCAACTCCAAACACCGCAACGCTAGATACTGAAAACCCTTTTTCTCTGTTTGGGGGGGCAAGCATTGGCCCCAATTCTTCATAAGCATCCAGCATTCCGGCTAATTCTTCGCCCGTTGGCCGTTTGATGCGGTGGGAAATCAGAAAAGCTCCGATTTGAGCCGGTGTTGCTTCACCCAGTAGCATCATCCGTGTGGCTGATGCTGCTTCGGATCGAGTTAGATTTTCTCCTGTGTGTACTCCGCTGCCAATTTTTCGCAGCAATTCTCTAAATGCGTTACTCATAATTTTGGGAATTGGGAATTGGGAATTGGGAATTGGGAATTGGGAATTTGTTATTTGTTATTTGTTATTGGTTATTTGAAAAGGAACAGTTAACAGTTAACAGTTAACAGTTAACAGTTAACAGTCAACTGACAAACATGAGGTAATTAATTCCCTGATTTCCCTACCTTCAATGCATCAAATTGTGGTGGTACAAATTCGCGTACCAGATTCCAGAAATGCGCGATCGGCGGAATTTGCATTCGATCGTGAGTTGTGACTAACACCACTTCGCGAGTCCAAGTCGGATCGATCGCCGATTGACCGTTAGCGAAGCCCTCGAAGAGGATCGCCGAAACCTGGGAATTTCCGCTCTCTTGGGCGATCGGGCGAATTGCTAAAGTGCGATCGACGGAAGCCTCAAGTAAAGCTGAATGTGGTAGCAAAGCAATCAATTCTCCCTGTCGCACCACACCCCGAAAAGCATCGAGAGTGTTGAGTTCCAAAACAGCATGAAGTTTAGCACCGATGCGTCCAAATTGTTCTTGCACCATCCGCTGCATTCCATACCCATCCTTAAATACCACTTGCGGGTAACAAATTAATTCCGGCCAAGGTACTCGATCGTACTGGGCCAGGGGATGATTCGCCGCCATCAACACCTCGATCGGCTCATTGTAAAGCACCTGAACCAACATTTCCGGGGCTTGAGTAAAAGAGCGGTTGTTCATCACCACCGCGATGTCCACCAAACCGTCTTTGAGAACTTTCAGAGCTCGATCGCTGCCCAAGGAAGTCACCCGCAACTGCACGTTAGGATAGTTGTGGCAAAACTTTTGCAGCACAGGCGGCAAATAAGCAGCACAAACCGAGTGAATCGCCGCCACGCACAATTCCGGCTGCTTTCCCGCCAGCAAGTCTCCCAATTCTTCAGCAGCATTTTGCCAACTCTGACAGATTTTACGAGCATGAGGTAGCAGGCGCTCTCCTCCCACAGTCAGCTTCGCGTGGGGTGTGCGGTGAAACAGTGACAAACCCACTTCCGCTTCGAGTCCCTGTACTTGCCGGCTAATTGTCGATTGAGTAACGCCGCACTTCCGCGCTGCTTGCTGAAAGCTACCAGTTTGGGTAACGGCAAGAAATGCTTGAAGCTGCTCTAAGCGCATGGATGTTTTAGTCTAGGTAACATTTGGGGCGATCGTAATTAGTATCTGTGATTAAAAAATCATAATCACACTAACCGATTTGTACCCCAAGTTTAGTAGGGTTTGATACAGCTACAGATTAGTTTTGAGTTACGGGCGATCGTCCGCAACAAGATCCACAATCCGAAATCGCCCTTGATTATTGGTTATTTACCAAAACAGATACTTTGCCAAGATCCAATTTTGTTCATCTCATTGTACTAATTACAATATCTTTTGATTCACATTAGGGCTCTGCTCTTGAGCATAAGATTCATTCGTAAAATAGTAATGACTGTGCGGTTCATTTTTAGGAATCACTCCATTTACCACCAAGCCCAGAACGTGCTGACTGGATTTCTTCAACAACTCTTTCGCAAAAGCCACAGTACCAGAATTCAGAACTCCCGGCCGCACAACCAATAACATCCCATCTGCCTTATTCCCCAGAATCAGAGCTTCAGCAGCAACATTCAGAGAAGGAGCATCAATAATCACTGCATCATAACTAGCCGAAAACTGCTTAATTAATAAAGTGAGTCGCTGCGAGTCTAACAGAGCCATTGGATTAGGCGGAATCACCCCACAAGGGAGCACATCTAAATTATCCATCACTTGGGCGATCGCATCCCCAAACCCAGCCTGTCCCACTATCACATTACTTAAACCAACTTGATTCGGAAGTTCCCAAATCCCATGTTGAGTAGGACAGTGCATATCCGCATCTACCAGCAAAACCTTCCGTCCCAATTGAGCTATAGCCACAGCCAAATTAGCCGATACAGTAGACTTGCCCTCTTGCGGTAGCGAACTACTCACCACAATCACTTTCAGCTCTTTATCCGAACTCAAAAACCTCAGATTTGCCTGAAGCATTCGATAAGCAGCACTACTCGAATTATGAGGAGTATCCCTAACCACAATCTGTCGAGGAGATAGCTGTAAATCTTCCTCAGCAGACTTAAGTCGCCACTCGCGGCGCCGAGGATTTTTTTCAGGCTTTTTATAAAAAGGAATCACCCCCAACAAAGTAAAGCCAAACAATTCCCTCGCCTCTTCAATAGTTTTCACAGACTTATCTTGAGACTCTAAAAGAATCGCCACAGCTATACCGAGCAAAATTCCCAACAAGCTACCCGACACCAGCAATAAAGACTTACGAGAAGCCACTGGTTCTTCAGGAACACTAGGCCTTTGGACAATGCGAGCATTCCCCACTTGCTGATTTTCAGTAATCCGAATTTCCTGAAGTTTTTTCTGCAATTCCTCATAATCCGCTTCAGACTCTTGGAGTTTTCTTTCTAGTTGCCTCTTTTCCTTCTCTAGCCTCGGAAAAGCTTTTACCCGCTGTTTATAGCCAGCTAGAGCATTTGATAGAATAGTAACTCGCTGAGCCAAACCCTGGCGCTCTACATCTACCTTAATAAATTCTTCGATCAGTTTTGGCTTGACTTCTCCTATCTGTAAGCTTTGATTTGGCGACTGTTGCTGCCCACCTAAAACTTGTTGTATTTGTTTGTCTAGTAAAGCTTTCATAGTAGCTCTCTTAGTTTCCAACCTAATTACGATCGGTGAGCTATCCAGATAGCGATTTTGCTCGATCGCTAACTGACGCTCTATCTGTTTATATTCTTTCAGAGCTTCTTGTACAGTGCTAGATTGGCTGAGATTGCTGGCTGTCAATGCTTGCTGCGGATTCATTTGTAACTCTTCTTCAAATGCTTTCGACTTAGCAGTTGCCTTCAGAAACTCAGAATTAGCTTGGTCAATTTGAGTTTCTAGTTCCGCCATCACTAGCACTGCTGATTTAGCTTCTTCTTCAAGATTAACAATTTTATTATTTTCTTTCAATTTACTCAAATCTGCCGCTGCTTTTCGCATATTCTTGTCTGATTGAGGCAGTTTTGTTTCAATAAACTGTCTGATAGACACAGCTTCTAGACGATTTACCTTTTGATTATTATCTATATAAAAATCCATCATAGTTTTTACGACATCTGCTGCTACTTTCGGTTTTTTATCTTTGTATGAAACTGTGAGAATATCAGCTCCCCGAATACTAGCTACTGTCAGATTTTTCAAAAAATTTTTTATTTTGATAGGTGTGTTATTAGCATCTTTTAATTGAAGTATACTTATAGTTTTTTCGATATTTTCAACAGAGCGAATCAGTTCGATCTCTGTAGTCAGGGGGTTACTTTGCTCCGCCGCAGGAGTCAACTGTCCCATTTCTTTTCCTAATTCGGTTAAAGTAGAGCCAGGAGTTGTTTTCTTAAACAACAGCTTTCCTTCCGCTTCATAAATTGGTTTTTCCTTAAGCGTACTATAGGTGGTGAGTGCCAGAACCGAGGCAAATACAGCTAAGGCTGGTAGCCATCTGCGCTTCAGAATTTGCCAATATTCCTGAAATCCGATACCAGTTTCAGTTGATTCCATAAATTACTCCCGAAATGTTAGGTTTTGTAAACTAAAAACCTAAGCATTAATACTATTATTTAAGACGTTTAGTCTATCACGACAAGTCCAATCATGCCATCGTTTTAAGAAATATGTTGTTTGCGATCGGAATAACCGACAAATTTATAGATATTTGTGAAGATATGGTAAAGACTTATAAATTTATGAGCAATAAAACCAACGCTAAGAGAGGATAGGTTTATCAGTCAGGTGACATTAAAAAACTAATTTAAGAAACAAGCTGAGGAGATAGGAGACACTATTTATAGTATCACCTTAATGATGTCGCTTGAGTGAAATCCGAATTTAAAAGCTGATTAATTTAATAGAGTAAGGTGGTAAAAAAAACTGAGAATCAGGAAGGACAGGGTGCCTCTGGTGTTTGGCAAATATATTCTTCGTAGGGGCTTCGCCCTACCACTCATTGAGATGCACCAGGTTGAAAAACTTTAGAATCAGGAACGACATCTAGTCTTAGGAAACTTTTGTTCAGTAGCATCTTATGAATAGGACACTCAAAAAAATCACCAAAGTGCTGGTGGGATTAAGAACACGTCATTTTTTGATGATTGATGGGATTTGTTTTACGATCGCACCCTTATTAGCCCTGCAAATTCGTTTAGATGGTGTACTGAATCTGGCTCCATACCTAGAGGGCTTAGCTGTAATTACAGTATTATTTTTAGCAGTCAAACTTACAGTATTATACTGCGGTGGCTTCTATAAGCGTTACTGGCAGTATGCTGGGCTAGAAGAAATGGCACAAATAGGGATGCTGATAGGCGTATCCCTAACAGTGGAAATTATCTTGTTCCAACAACTCTACCACCTCGATAATTCACCGATCGCCAATCTGCCGCGATCGCTGCCGCTGCTAGACGCTATGATCAGCTTTATGTTAGTTGCGGCAACACGTTTCAGCATTCCAGCCCTCACCAGATGGAACCAAAAACCGCGGAAAGTTCAAAAGCGCGTTCGGGTGCTGATAGTCGGTGCGGGTAATGCAGGCACATCTCTGGCGCAAACCATGCAGAGGAGCCCGGAGGTAGGACTCGATCCCATCGCTTTCATTGACGACGACCCCCAAAAAATCACCAAGCGGATTCGTAGACTGAATGTACTCGGCAGTCGTAATAGGATTCCCGAATTAGTGCGATCGCTAAATATCGGCAAAGTCATGATAGCAATACCCTCAGCAGCGGGAAAAGAAATTAGAGAAATCGTAGAAATTTGCCAATCAATCGGAGTGCCAACCAGCACCCTCCCCGGCCTCAATGAAATCATCAACGGTCGCGTCAGTTTAGGTTGTCTCAGAGAAGTACAGATTGAGGACTTACTGCGTCGCGCCCCCATCCAAACCGATATCGAGAAAGTCTTGGTATTAATAGGAGGAAAAAAAGTCCTAATTAGTGGTGCGGGCGGCTCGATTGGGAGCGAACTTTGTCGCCAAATATTAAAGTGCGATCCTGCCGAAATCATCATCGTTGGACACGGAGAAAATTCTGTATTCAACATTCAACAAGAACTAACGAAAGTTCTGTCAGAACTCGAAAAAACCCGAAAAACCCGAACAGATACTACTCGCATTACAGCTTGCATCGCCGACATTCGTTTACTCGATCGACTAGAGTACGTTTTTGAAACAGTTAGACCAGACATGATTTTTCATGCGGCCGCTCACAAACACGTACCCATGATGGAATTAAACCCACCGGAAGCGATTACCAACAATGTGCGGGGGACAAAAAATCTGCTGGATATGGCATTGAAATACAATGTAAAAAACTTTGTGATGATTTCCACCGACAAAGCGGTGAATCCAACTAGCATTATGGGAGCTAGCAAAAGAGTAGCCGAAATGCTGGTGCTGCAAGCAGCAAAAAAAAGCAAAAATCCCTTTGTAGTGGTTCGTTTCGGTAATGTTCTTGGCAGCCGCGGTAGCGTCGTCCCGACTTTCAAGCGACAAATTGCTGAGGGCGGGCCGATTACAATTACCCATCCAGATATCTGTCGCTATTTCATGACGATTCCCGAAGCAGTTCAACTGGTTTTGCAAGCAGCAGTCATCGGTGGCGGTGGGGAAGTGTTCATGCTGGAGATGGGGGAACCAGTCAGAATTTTCGAGTTGGCAAATGATTTGATTCGGCTGTCAGGATATGAAGTTGGGAAAGACATTGAAATCGCCTTCACGGGGCTGCGGCCTGGAGAAAAGTTGTTTGAAGAACTATTTATTCCTGGTGAGAAATACAACAAAACTAAACATGAAAAAATTCTGAGTTTGGGCAATGCCAGCCACATCATCAAAGAAAATATTGACCTGGAAGTAGAAGCTCTTTGTCAAGCAGGCGATCGTAATGATACCAAGGTAATTGTCTCAATGCTACAGCAGTTAGTCCCTGGTACAGGGCTATTCAACAGCCTATTCGCACGCCAATACAGCCGAAGAAGCCACCGCTCCGGCAAAGATTAACAGTGCAGCATCTGTGAAGTTAGAGAATGATTTGCGGGTAGCTCTGGCGAATGAGGAGTTTCGGATTCACTATCAGCCGATCGTCTGCCTGGAAACTAATCAGATTAATAGTTTTGAGGCGCTGTTGCGCTGGCAACATCCGACTAGAGGTTTGCTGTGGCCCGACGAATTTTTACCAGTCGCAGAAGAAACGGGCTTGATTGTGCCTATTGGCGAGTGGGTGCTGCGAGAAGCTTGCAACCAGACGCAGATTTGGCAATCGGAATTTCTGCTTAAGCCTCCTTTGACAGTCAGCGTGAATCTGACTAACAAACAGTTGTTCCACGCTGACTTAATGGAGACGATCGACCAAATATTGCAGGAAACAAATCTTAATGCTTCGAGTTTGAGGCTGGAAATTCCTGAAGATGTTGTAACACACAATGCTGAGAGGGCTGGGTCGGTTTTTGTCCAGCTTAAAACTTTAGGATTGCAAGTACAAGTTGATCATTGTGGTCTGAGTGATCTATCATTAACTCAGCTCTATCAATTGACGCGACTTAAGTACGGAAAATTCGATAGTTTGAAGCTAGATTGTTCTCTAGTCAGCGGACTAGATGGTAATAATCCGAATTTAGAAATTTTTCACAAAATCATTGCGATAACTCAGGAGTTAGGTATGGGCATGATTGCTACAGGAGTGGAAACGAAATGGCAAATAGATCGGCTCAAAGCTCTGAAGTGCCTCTACGGCCAGGGATACTTTTTCTCTAAGCCAGTCGAAGGCTGTAAGGTGGAGACATTGATTGGAGCGATGAGTGCTCAAAGTTAATCGTGGCATTTGTCAAGGGATTTTGGATTATAAATTTACGGTTTTGAATTGACAAATTAGTAATTAGCTACGAATGCAACAGCTCAAACCACTAACATTACGCCGGAATTTTTCCTGGACTTTCACTGGGAATCTCGTTTATGCGGCTTCCCAGTGGGGGATGTTGGTGCTGCTTGCTAAATTGGGCAGTCCCGAAATGGTGGGTCAATTTACTTTGGGTTTGGCAGTAACAGCACCTGCAATGATGTTTACAAATCTCCACCTGCGATCCGTCCAGGCGACAGATGCTAAACAACAGTATGTTTTCGCCGACTATTTGGGTCTTAGGCTAATTGGTACTGGTTTAGCGCTGCTGATTATTGCAGGAATTACGCTGAAAGCTGGTTATCGCTGGGAGACTTCGCTAGTGATTTTGGTGATCGGCATAGCGAAGGCCTTCGAGTCAATTAGCGATG
Organism: filamentous cyanobacterium Phorm 6; assembly: GCA_003003725.1. Lineage (GTDB taxonomy): Bacteria > Cyanobacteriota > Cyanobacteriia > Cyanobacteriales > Microcoleaceae > Microcoleus. Next base: position 21,441 of record PVWI01000087.1, read on the forward strand.
TATTCTACGGATTAATTCAGCAGCACGAACGGATGGATCGAATTGCGATCGCGCTGATGATCAAAGGCCCTCTGTCGCTTTTATTCTTAAGCATCGGAGTGCTTTTCACCAAAACTGTTTTAGGGGGAGTGGTGGGGTTAGCTGTTGCTTGGGCGATCGTGCTATTTGCCTGCGACATTCGCAACGGTGCGTTAATCCTGAAGAGTTCCCAAAAAGCAGAAAGGGAGAATTTTGTAGAGAGAGGATTCATCGCGTCTGAAGTCGGGGAGCATTCTGAATCAACCGAAAATTTACCCCCCCCAACCCCCCCTTGGCAAGGGGGGGGGAAAATTCAAAATCAGTTACTCCCCCGCTGGCATTTTAAAACCTTGGGAAAGTTAATATGGCTGACTTTACCTCTGGGTTTTGTGATGATGTTGATATCCCTCAATACTAATATCCCTCGATACTTTATCGAGCGGTATTTGGGAGAGCGACAACTTGGTATTTTTGCTGCAATATCTTACCTAATGGTAGCTGGAAACATGGTGGTGAGCGCACTGGCAGAGTCCGCTAGTCCGCGACTGGCGAAATATTATGCAGCAGGAAATATCACTGCTTTTCGCACACTTCTATTCAAGTTGGTAGGGGTTGGTGCAGTGCTGGGA
>PVWI01000381.1 GCA_003003725.1 filamentous cyanobacterium Phorm 6
CCGCCGAGTCCCTTTGAGCGTCGGATCTGTGGCCTTTTAAATTGAATGATGCAACAGCTTTGAGGCCCACCGGATTTCTGAGGATTCCTGCGAGGTTAACAATTCCTGCAATTAACTTAGTTACCTCAACAGGTTTAGATAAGTGCATCTGGAAACCAGCTTCCAGCGCTTGTCGGCGATCGGACTCTCTCACGTAAGCCGTCAGGGCGATCGCAGGCATCTTTCGATCGCGCAGCACTTCCATTTCTTTCACCCGCGCGATTAACTCATAGCCGTCTGCTTCCGGCATTCCAATGTCGCTCAGCAGCACATCCGGCCAAGAAGTCTCCAGTGCAGCTAGAGCCCCGGCCACCGATGCTGCCGATCGCACCACAGCCCCTTCCTCTTCGAGTACAGCAATCAAAAAGTCCCGCGTGTCATCGTCATCATCCACCACCAGCAATTGCAAATTAGCCAGAGTTGGGAGAGCCTCTGTCACCTCATTGAGTTCAGAGCAATTATCAAAATCACCTTGCCCGTTGTCCTCAGCAACTGGCAGAGAAACCGTAAATTTCGCACCCTCGCCCGTATTATTCTGTGCCCTAACCTTACCACCGTGCTGTTCCACCAAGTGACGGACGATCGCCAATCCCAGCCCCAAACCCCCGTAAGACCTAGTTGTGCTGCTATCAGCTTGTCGGAAGCGATCGAAAACATAAGGCAGAAAATCAGGATTAATACCAATTCCGCTATCAATTATCTGAATTTGGGCCTCATCGCCAACTAACTCCAACCGCACATCTACTTTACCCCCGTCAGGAGTAAACTTAATCGCATTTGAAAGCAAATTCCAGACTACTTGCTGCAAGCGATCGCTATCGCCTATAACTTTACCAACATTTGAGTCAGCTTGAAATACTATCACAATTGATTTTGTCTCTGCCAGCGGTTTCAGAGAATCAATTGCCATTTCAATCACATTTTTCAACTGAATCGGATACAAATTGAAATTTAATTTTCCGCGCAGAATTCGCGAAACATCTAAAATATCTTCAACGAGTTGCGCTTGAGATTTAGCATTTCGCTCAATTGTTTCTAGGGCTTTATCAATAGTTTCTTGGTCAAACTTTTTGGCCCGCAGCAGCCTTGACCAGCCGAGAATGGCATTTAAAGGAGTACGGAGTTCGTGGGAGAGAATAGCCAGAAATTCATCCTTCATCTGGTTAGCTCTCTCAGCTTCTTGCCGCGCCACTTGTTCGCGGATCAGTCTGCCGCGTTCTTCCTCTGCTTGCTTGCGGTCTGTGATATCTCTAACCGTACCAACGTGACCGATCAGTTTTCCCAAATCCGAAAACATTGGCGACGACTGCACATGAATCCAACGCACATCTTCGTTATCAACTAATCGAAACTCACTCGAATATTCGTGACCTTCTTTAATCCAACCTAACCAATCTGCTACTACGCGATCGCGGTTTTCAGGATGAACCGACCGCTGCCAAACTGACATCAAATTTTCATCCAAAATTAACCCGGAAATCTCTTCACAGCGGGGATTCATGTAAGTACAGCGACCTTCAACGTCAGCTAAGTAAATTCCCAGGGGCGAACAAGCACACAAAGTACGAAATCGCTCTTCACTTTTACTGAGTTCATTATTAACAGCAGCTAACTGTGTTGCTTGTCGCTTCACCTCGGCTGTTTTTTGGAACAATTCCACAAATACCTGCACCTTCGATGTCAATATTTCCGGTTCCAAAGGTTTGAAGAGGTAATCCACCGCACCCAGAGAATAACCTTTAAACACGTGGGTGTCATTACTGCTGAATGCTGTGACAAAAATAATCGGAGTCGATCGCGATCGATCTCTGGAGCGAATCAATGTTGCCGTCTCAAATCCATCCATTCCCGGCATCTGCACATCAAGCAAAATTACCGCAAAATCGTCATTCAGCAGACATCTCAGAGCCTCCGCGCCCGAATTAGCTTGTACTAGATTATAAGAATGGCTGTTGAGGATAGCTTCTAGAGCCACCAAATTTTCTGGCCGATCGTCAACTAGAAGGACATTTACTTGATTTTCGCGTTCCACATCCATAAATTTTTTAATTTTTAATTGTTAGCAAGTTGACTAAACACGGAGCGATTTTAGAGAGGGGTAAAATCCAGTCTACTTCAACATTTGCGATCGCGGACGCCGGCATTGTCCGGCATAGAGCCGAAGCAGGTTCCTCCACAAATGTCAATCCTCCCTCAGCTTTAATTTTTGCCAGCCCTTCACTCCCATCAGAACTAGCTCCCGTTAAAATTATGCCGATAACTTTCTCCCCAAAGGCATCAGCAGCAGACTCAAACAGCACGTCGATAGAGGGCCGCGCGTGGCAGACAGGAGGATCAGTTGATAGTGCAAATGTAGTAGAAACGCGACTGAGGATTGGGGATTTTGAATTATCTATCGGCTCCACCGCCGCGCTCTTCCATGCTGTACCGTCGTTTTCATCAAGGCTAAATTTCTCCACCCAAGGCAATTCTATGAGCAAGTGATAGTCAGCGGGAGCCAAGTAAACTCGGCCAGGGGCGATCGGCTCTTTGTCCTCGGCCTCCGTGATTTGGAGAGAGCTTTGCTGTTGTAAAAAATCAGTAAGCCTGTTGGGAGAAGTCTTATGGCGGTGTTGGACAATAACCACAGGTAAAGGAAAACTTTGTGGCAAATCTCCCAGCAGGACAGTCAGAGCATCTAGCCCTCCCAAAGACGTGCCAACAACCACTATCTCAAAAATATTTTTATTTAATTTTGCGGTAGATTTTGTCACTTCTTTCAACTGCTTCATAGTTTTTTTCATAAGGCGTAAAAGTGAGAGACTCCTGATGTCCTAATCCTAAAACTCCAAACATTCCCAAACTCTCATAAAAAAGCTTGTGTACCCGCTCTTGAAGCTGTGAATTGAAATAAATCAGCACATTGCGGCACACAATTACATTAAATTCATTAAAAGAAGTATCTGTTGCTAAGTTGTGGTGAGCAAAGACCATGTTATCTTTAAGTGAAGACCCAAAAATAGCATTTTCATAGGCAGCAGTATAATACTCAGAAAACGCTTTCTTACCCCCTGCTTGGTGGTAAAGCTGCGTATATTCTTGCATTTGTTTCAAAGGAAATATACCAGCCTTGGCTGTTTTTAACACTAATTCGTTCATGTCGGTAGCGTAAATTCGACAGCCGTCATAAAGCCCTTCTTCTTGCAGCAAAATTGCCATAGAATAGACTTCTTCTCCCGTTGAACATCCAGCGTGCCAAATCCGAATAAAAGGATAAGTACGCAGCATCGGCACCACTTTTTTTCGGAAACTAATGTAAAACTTAGGGTCGCGAAACATCGTAGTTACATTAACAGAAACATCCACCAAAAAACGCTCTAGACAGGCAGGATTGTGGAGTATCTTTTCCTGAAGTCCAGAGACCGTGGTGAGCCGTTCCGAGCGAATAGTGTTCCAAATGCGGCGCTTGATAGAGGCAAGAGCATAATTACGAAAATCAAATCCGTAATAGCGAAATATTCCCTCTAGTAGGAGTTGAATTTCGATTGTTTCAAGTTCATGGGTTTCGGACATTAGTAATTGTTTGTTGACTGTTGACTGTTGATTGTTGACTGTTGATTGTTGATTGTTAACTGTTGACTGTTGACTGTTGATTGTTGATTGTTGACTGTTGACTGTTGACTGTTAACAACTGCTTTCGGGTCAACTAACAACTAACAACCAACAACTAAGAGGGCGGGCACGCACCATCCACCGCCCCTACCAAATAACAACTAACAACTAACAACTAACAACTAACAACTAACTTGTTTCATCTATAAAGCCAAACGCGCAGCAGCGAGAGCACTTGTTCTGTATCAACAGGCTTCGTGATGTAGTCAGACGCTCCAGCTTCGATACATTTTTCCCGATCGCCCTTCATAGCTTTCGCAGTAAGAGCAATCATTGGCAGCGAACCGAATTGAGGCATCTTGCGAATTGCTTCCATTGTTTCGTAACCGTCCATCTCCGGCATCATCACGTCCATCAACACAATATTTATGTCAGGCGTATTTTGCAACTGAGCAATACCCTCTCGGCCGTTTTCAGCAAACACAATTTGCATTAGATGGCGCTCCAGCATACTCGTGAGGGCGAAGATATTCCGCACGTCGTCGTCAACAATCAAGACTTTTTTGCCCGCGAGTGTCGAATCTGTTTGATACAACTGCTCTAGCATTTGGCGCTTCGGTTCCGGCAAATTTGCTTGGACTCGGTGCAAGAACAAAGCAGTTTCATCCAAAAGCCGCTCTGGCGATCGCACATCTTTAACAATTATTGTTTCCGCCATCCGCTTCAGTTGAGTTTCTTCAGTTCTCGTCAACTCTTTGCCCGTATAAATAATAATCGGCAAACTTTTCAAATTCGGCTCTTGCTTGATCTGCTCGATCAGTTCAAAACCAGTCATATCTGGCAGTCCCAAATCGAGCACAATGCAGTCAAAATGCCCAGACTTCAAAGTTTCTAGCGCCTCTGCACCGCTACCCACAGCCGTCGTTGAAACATCGTGATTGCCGATTAAATCCACAATGCTAAGACGTTGCGTTGCGTCGTCTTCGACAACGAGCAAATTTTTCACCGGCCGATCCACAAAACCCTTAATATCAGTCAAAGATTTGCTCAGCGCCTCATGACTGACAGGCTTTTGTAAATAGGCGATCGCCCCTAACTGCAAACTGCGCTGCCGCCCTTCTTCAACTGATACAATGTGAACCGGAATGTGGCGCGTACTCGCGTCGTGCTTCAGGCGATCGAGTACCGTCCAGCCATCCATCACAGGCAAATTTAGATCCAGCATAATCGCAGTTGGCTTGAACTCTCGCGCCATCGCCAAACCGATATCGCTCCGCAAAGCAACCAAAGCTTTAAAACCCTGTTCCTGCGCCATATCAACCAGAATCCGCGCAAAATTGACATCATCCTCGCTAATCAAAAGA
>PVWI01000382.1 GCA_003003725.1 filamentous cyanobacterium Phorm 6
GCCGAGTATTTGCACTGGGGCTCGCTCACAGTTTGCATCACATCCGCTTTAGGCATTATACCTCTGGCGATTTGGTTGAGCACAGCAACAGAAGAAGTGGCGATCGTCACTGGGCCTTCCATCGGCGGCTTACTCAATGCAATCTTCGGCAATGCTACAGAATTAATCATTGCCATAGTTGCCCTGAAAGCCGGCTTAATTGACATCGTGAAAGCCAGCATAACCGGCACAATTATTAGCAACTTACTCTTAGTCATGGGACTTTCCATGCTGCTAGGAGGAATCCGATACAAAGAACAGGAATTTAAACCGATTATCGCGCGGGTGAACGGTTCCACAATGACTCTCGCAGTAATCGCGATTCTATTGCCGACAATGGTAATTTACACCTCCAATGGAGTCGAACCCGCAGCGATTCAGAATCTTTCTCTGATAACTGCGATCGTCCTAATTGCAGTTTATGGCTTAACTCTACTATTTTCCTTGAAAACTCACAGCTATCTTTACGATGTCGGCTTGGTAGAATTAGAGTCAGAAGTTTCTGGAAATACCATAGAAGAATCTACACACAAGCCTAATTTGTGGCTGTGGATAGGGGTATTAATTGTATCAACTATTGCCGTTGCTTTTGAATCAGAAATATTTGTCGGAGTTGTGGAAGAAACTACCAAAGGATTGGGATTGACACCGCTATTTACAGGCGTGATCCTATTGCCGATTGTTGGCGGTGCTGCCGAATATGTAACAGCGGTAGGAGTAGCACTGAAAAATAATATGGATTTGTCTGTTTCTGTGGCGATGGGTTCGAGTTTGTTAGTTGCTTTGTTGGTGGCTCCGATTTTGGTGATTATCGGATTGGTAATACATCAGCCGATGGATTTAAACTTTAATCCTTTTGAAGTGGTTGCAGTGGCGATCGCAGTTACAATCGCGAATCTAATTAGTCTCGATGGGCGATCGAATTGGCTCGAAGGAGTGCTACTTTTAGCAACCTATATTGTGTTAGCCGCAGCATTTTACTTTCATCCAATTACTTAAAGGATTCTTCAGAACAGGCAATATATAACTGGTTCCCCGGCTCTGCCTGGGAACCAATATCTAGAGGCTCTGCCTCGTTTGCTTCCATAAAAAGTGGAGGTAGAGCCTCCGGATCTGTGTTACCAGGCAGAGCCTGGTAACGAGTAATAAGAAAGGACTGAAGTCCTGACTACAAACTTAGCTAGTCCAGGACGATACTAAATAGAATCGGGGTCTATTCCCATCTCCCGCAAGCGCGCTGCCAGCCTGTCAGCCTGCTGCAATCGAGATTGTTCTTGTCTGATTAAATCTTCGACAAGTGGGGGAGACAGAATTTGATCCACCGATAGAACCAAATCGGGAAACTGCAAAGATACGATGTTTTGCCCTGGGACAAAATTGGTTTGCTCGTAAGCAGTTTCATTCTCTGGTAACGTTACAACTCTCACCCTCATCCTGTTAGATTTGGGGTCAGCCATCCAATATTCCAGCACTCCAGCATTTTCGTATTCCGCTCTTTTTGTTACATAATCTTGACGCTCGTTTTGGCTGACAACTTCAACAATTAACACCGGGGTTTCATCCAAATCAAAAACACCAGCACCAGGTCTGGCAAGCAGTTGTTCCCAAAGACTTTGAGTACAAACAATAACATCAGGAATACGTGAGGAATTCTCTTCTGTTCTCACTCCTACATTAGTTTTTGCCACCAAATCGAGATTGTGTTCAGCTAAGTAACGCTGCAATATGTAAACTAAAAATTCGCAGATGCTTGCGTGTAAAGCCGTTGCTGCTGCCATCGGTATTAATTTTCCCCTGTGAAGTTCGTAGAGAACGTCAGGTTCTCCTTCGTACACAAGATATTCTGCAAAAGTTAATTTTGGTGAAGCATCAACTCGATCGGTTTCCGAAACAGGTAAAACAGACTGAGACATATTTATCTGCGCTCCAGTTTGAGTTCTCTAAATTCATTTTACACTTTATTCTTAGTTGACAGTGTAGTTGAGCTATGGCGAAACCCAACATCCAATTAATGAGTTTTGGGTTTCGTTCCTCAACCCAACCTACAGTGTTACCCGATCGCGCCACCTGTCTAAAAGCTTCTCCCCAATGCCCTGAACCCGCGCCACGTCGTCTACAGAGGTGAAAGGATACTGTTGCCGCGCTGCAATAATTTTTTCGGCTAACTTCGGCCCAACTCCTGGCAAAGTCTCCAATTCTGCCTGACTCGCTTTATTCAAATTAACCAATTTTTTGGTATCAGCAATTTGAGGTTGATTCGCCGTATTTTTTGCTGCTAATTTTGGAGATTTTGAGGATGTTGTTACTGATTCACACTCTTTTTTCCTAGCATCAATTCTTTGCTTAATTCTAGGAGGAATGCCTAAGATTGCACCTTTGTAAAGCCGATCGAACTCCCGCTCAAAATGGGCTGCAACTACGGGACTGGCGATCGCCAATAACGTCTCATCATTCCCGTGATTTGCGGCCTCACTCCAGTTGTGAGAGCCTGTAATCACCGTATTTTGGTCTACAACGCCGAATTTGTGGTGCAGGCGATCGCCCATTGGTAACATCGGCACTCCCACCGTAGTCAGCGGCTGTTTCCAAGGGCGATTGTCAGCTTCCAACTGGCAATGCTCCATCAAAGTCGCCCCCATCATATCTAAACCTTCACTGTAAGAGCGATAAATAAAATTTGAGTCAATTAAAGCTCTGACTGCAACTCCTCGCTGAGCCTCAATTTCTAGGGTATTTGCTAACCGCTGAGCCGAAAAAACAAACAGTGCCAAATTAACAGACTTTTTGGCGATACCCAAATTTTGATTAATCAAACTGTTAACGCTTTTTTCCCAAGGTAAAGTCTTGGAAGTCGGGGAAAATTGTACCGTCACAGTTGTATCACCTACTTTGACTTTTTGCATGGGACGAAATGGTTTTTTAACCCCAAACTTACTATCTGGTTTACCTCCAGGCCCGTCACCCCAGAGGATGTTAAATTCTTGAGTAAATAGTTGTGCTAATTGAGCATTTTCAATTCTTAGTAAATTGTTGGCATTGCCACGACTGGCTGGTGTTTTGAAATCACCATGCACATCGCTGGTGGTAAAATTAGCCGAAGTTACAATTACTTTCTTTCGATCAATTACTACAAATTTGTGGTGCATTAAACCGCTGCCTTTTGAACCATCAGCAGTATCATCTATTATCGGAATGCCCGCATTTTTGATAATTAATAAAGCATCATTTTTATTGATTTCATCTGTACTCAATTTCCCATCTTTATTTGTATCAGCAAGTTCGACAAATTCCTGGTAGCGATCGCGCTCTCTTTCCGGCAACTTCGCCAACTCTTGCACCGAAAAATCGCTCCAAGGGCGACTATACATATGTTCTACGATCAATCTCACTTTGATGCCCGATCGCGCGCGATCGCTCAAAACTCTCGCAACACCGGGCAAGCGAAACTCCTGCACAGCTACATCTACGGTCGATTGAGCACTGGCTATCGCCTCCATGACCAATTTTTCCAAATCATCTCCAGCCCTAGTTTGCTGACGATAAGGCTCTGTATAACTCGAAGTGAGTGACTGATTGAAGTATACTTGCAACAACGGGTCTTGAGGCAACGGAATCAGACTGGGAGACAATTGAGGCTGCTTTTCCTCTTGTTGTCCGCAACACGCCAAACCGATTGTCAGCAGCAACAGCCAGCACAAACGGCATAAAGCATAATAAAGTTTAGCCACAAAAGTTTAAAATTTATTGAGGTTATTTATCAGCTCACCGTTCAAATATATTCGATAATGTCAAGTTAGAACCTATTAAATTTATGCAAGGGAATAGATTTTACGTCTTGTAAGACTGCCTCGATGCCGGAAGCATCACTGGTAGGGTAGCAGCATTCAGGGGCGTGGATCGAACCCGATACTGCTGCTTTATGGCAAAAAGAAAAACAATTTTTCCGTGCGGTCACAAAGGATATGGTAAAGCGTGCCATCGCTGCACGCAAGAGTTTGTGGCGAAGCAGCATTATGTTCAAGTATTGACGCAGAAACAAACCAAAAAACAGGAGAAGGAAGCGTCATTTGCCAGAGATATCATCAATCTCAGAGGTCTACCCGACCACGTAGTCACTAAAGCTCGCGCTATTATAGCAGCTTTGGGCGAAAATAAGAATTACAGAGAATTCGGCGGTAAACGTCTGCGTCACAACCGTTTTATCATAAGTATTCCTATAGGGCGAAACTACAGAATGCTGTGCGAAGATTGCGGCACTTTCTTGATTCCTCAAAAAGTTTTGTCGCACGAAGACTATAATGTTTGTAAACCAGGAAGTTAGTTGACAGTTGACAGTTGACAGTTGACAGTTGACAGTTGACAGTTGATAGTTATTACTGCATTTACAATAAGTGCTTTACTCCTTCAATAGTCATTCATTAATTAGTTTTTTAAACCCATGCAAATTTATCTCGACCATAGCGCCACGACTCCGACACGCCCAGAAGCAATTGATGCGATGCAAAAAGCCCTGACTCAACAGTGGGGAAATCCTTCGAGTTTACACGAGTGGGGACAAAGGGCGGCCACAGCTTTAGAATTAGCCAGAATGCAGGTGGCTGGACTGATTAACGCGCTACCAGAATCGATTGTTTTTACTTCCGGTGGTACTGAATCTGACAACTTGGCAATTATGGGAATTGCGCGTCTTTATCCGACACCACAGCATATAATTATCTCTAGCGTAGAGCATTCCGCAGTATCAGAAACCGCGCGACAACTTGAACAATCGGGATGGGAAGTGACGCGCTTACCAGTGGATAAGTTTGGGCGAGTTCACCCTTGGGATTTGCAGCAGTCAGTGCGATCGAATACAGTGTTAATTTCGATTATTTACGGACAAAGCGAAGTTGGTACGCTACAACCAATTGAAGCATTGGGACAAATTGCGCGCGACCGCAATA
>PVWI01000383.1 GCA_003003725.1 filamentous cyanobacterium Phorm 6
GCATGATGGGTCAGGGCATGATGGGTCAGGGTCAGGGCATGATGGGTCAGGGCCAGGGCATGATGAGCATGAAAACCGACCTCGACGCGCTCAAGAAAGCCCCGGACTTTGACAAGGAATTTGTGCGTCAAATGATTCCCCATCATCAAATGGGGGTGATGATGGCTCAGATGGCATCTGAGTGTGCTTCTCATCCAGAAATCCGTACTTTGGCTCAGTCAATGATCACATCTCAGAGTGCTGAAATCGCACAGATGCAAGGATGGTAACAAGCCTGGAATCGCGAGTCGTTCTATTCACAATGAGGTCTTTATGCACCAACATGGTTCATCAAATCAGTCCCAGCCCGTTGGCAAAGCCTCTCTGCAAGAGAATCGTCAGCCAACTCGTCTCAGCTTGCCGATTAAGCTTGTGCTGTATGTGTCGATCGGGATTATTGCATTCTTCCTGATCACAGAGCATTTGGCGCATTTAGTGGGCTTCTTCCCGTTGTTATCTATATTGTTCATCTGTATGTTCATGCATCTATTTATGCACGGAGGACATGGGGGACATGGAGATGGTAACAGCGGCAATAGCCCATCTCGCTGAAGGCAATTATTCGGACTCTGTAAATCAATTTATGTCCAGGAGATCGAACCATGAGAGACATGAGTAACGTTTCTGCTTACGGACTGTGGGGATTAGTGATTATTAATTCCCTGATATTTATCATCTTTGCCTTTAGTTTCACCAAGCCGCGTAACCCTAGAGATTGGCGATCGTTCGGGGCATTTTCAGCATTCATTGTGGCATTGTTCGCAGAAATGTATGGGTTCCCCTTAACGCTTTACTTACTCTCAGGCTGGCTGCAAACCCGCTATCCAGAACTAAACATTTTTTCCCATGATTCTGGGCATCTTTGGTGGACATTGCTGGGGTGGAAAGGCGATCCTCATTGGAATCCGATTCATCTTTTGAGTAGCGTGTTGGTTTTTGGAGGACTGATTTATTTAGGAAATGCTTGGGAAGTTCTCTACAAAGCTCAACGAAGTCATACATTGGCGGTTTCAGGGCCCTATGCAACAATTCGCCATCCGCAGTATGTCGCCTTCATTGTCATCATGTTGGGCTTTCTACTGCAATGGCCCACTCTTTTGACATTGCTGATGTTCCCCATTTTGGTCACGATGTATATCCGATTAGCACACCAAGAAGAACGGGAGGCCTTAGCAGAATTTGGTGAGGAGTATGCCCGTTATGCCGTACTGACGCCTGCATTTGTCCCGTGGGGTCGTCGCGACACTCAAAGAAAACTATCTCATTCACAGGAGTCTCATCATGATCCATAGTATTCACCAGAACGAAGAAACCCGTATACGTAGTCATTCAGCGCTGAAGCTAAGTGTGCGATCGCTATTTCTTGCCACAGCGATTATTACAGGCATTGCTTATTTGATTTGCATTCTGTTCATGACAGTGGCACCTCAAGCAACAATGACATTATTTAGCTATGTTCTTCACCTCAATCTATCTGGCATCACCCCAAACGTTACCTGGGGAAGCTTTATCGTAGGTCTTCTCTTTTGGTCTGTAGGTATAGGTCTGTACGCTGCTTTCGTTGCTCGTCTCTACAATAAGCTTCCGGTGAGATAGAAAACAACGGTGTTCCTACCTTTTTTTGGGGACTAGGAACTGTGATTATCTTCGGGCAAGTTTTTCCTTTTCAAAGCTGAGTGTTCTTTTTAACAGGTAGAAAAATATGAGCGATCTAATTGTGATTGGCTTTCCCGATGAATTTAAGGCAGATGAAGTATTGCTCGATCTCAGAAAATTAGAGCGGGAATATCTGATCGATCTAGAAGATGCCGCGATCGTGGTCAGAAATAGACAAGGCAAAGTCAAGGTTAAGCAGACTCAAGAACTTGTCGCTTCATTCTGAAAGGAGATTCTATGTTCAACAAAATTCTCGCCAACCCTGCTTAGAAAAGCATTGGAAGCACAAATGAAATCATGGAAGGAACGCAAAGGTCAGCAAAAGCGATCGCAACTCAGCCATCTAATTCACTTCCTCCAAGCCAGCGAGGGATTGAAACTCTCCCTGCACTGGATGCAGCTTTCCTGACGATCGTTAGCCTGGTTCTAATCTCGGCGCTCGCTGCTTTAGTTTATGCTTGCCTTCCCAAGCGATGGCAGCATTCATTCATCTTCAAGCCACCTCCCAAAACTCTGTGTTATCGCTGTCGATATTTTAGCCAGAATCCCTATCTCAAGTGTGCTCTCCATCCAGCAACCGCACTGACTGAGCAAGCAGTTGATTGTAGAGATTACTGCCCGAACATTGAGGCGAAACGGGTTGAAGAATAGAGAAAAGTATTGCTGATTGTCCAAAATGTTTTTTCTAACTCAATTACACAAAAATAAGGATTTGACCCTATGAAACTCCAATTAAAAGTTCCCAATATGACCTGTGGTGGTTGTCTAAACACCATTACTAAAGCGATTAGAACAGTCGATGCTAAAGCTACTGTTCAGGGTGATCCAAAAACCAAGATTGTATTAGTGGAAACTCAAGCGTCAGAATCTGCCATCAAGGATGTAATTACGGCCGCTGGCTACCAAGTGGCTTAGCAAAGTTCTGAACGGACAAAACAACCTCACTACGCATTCATGAATGATAGCCATATGCCCATTAAAGCCACTCACCAACATCCCCTAACCCGCCGAAACTTTATTCGAGGGACTGGACTTGCAGGCGGACTTGTCATCGGAAGCGGAATTCACAGCCTGCTATCGAGTTGTTCGCCTCAATCTTCCACCACAGAAATAGCTCAGGGGAACACCGTAGCCCGTGGCCCGAATGCGAAATTCATTCCCGATATTGAAATCAACCTAAAGGCTGCACCGACAACGGTTCCAATCTTGCCGGGACAAACGACCCAAGTTTGGTCTTACGCAGCACAACTGGTCAAGGGCGACCCAAACAGCTTACAAACCATTCCCGATAGTTATTTAGGCCCCATTATTCGCGTTCGCAAAGGTCAGCGCGTGCGGGTCAACTTCCAAAATAACCTTCCTCAAGGGCAAGCCAGCATTGTGCATTGGCATGGATTGATTTTACCAGAGGAGATGGATGGACATCCTCGCTTTGCGATTGGGCCTGGACAAACCTATGTCTATGAATTTGAGGTGATTAATCGGGCAGGGCTAAACTGGTTTCATCCTCATCCAGACGGGCTTACAGGGCAGCAAGCCTATGCTGGCTTGGCGGGGCTATTTATAGTCACAGATGCAGAAGAAGAAGCCCTTAATCTACCCACCAAGGCTTATGATGTGCCGATCGTACTGCAAGATCGCACCTTAGATGTCGATAATCAACTCCTATATCTCGGTAGCAAAATAGGTAATCCCCGTAACAGCAATATGGGCGGGATGCAACAGGGTAATTCCGGTCAATTCAGCAACGGCATGATGGGTGACATGAGCAGCATGATGGGCTTTTTAGGTCAAAATATCTTCGTGAATGGCAAGCCTAACTTCACACTTTCTGCGGCGACACGAATCTACCGCCTCCGCATCTTAAATGGTTCTAATTCACGTATCTATAAGCTGGCGTGGAGCAGTGGCGAACCGCTTACCGTCATTGGCACCGATGGTAGCTTGTTGACTCATCCCACCAAGCGAAAGTATGTCATGTTAGCTCCAGGTGAGCGGATTGATATTTGGGCAGATTTCAGCAAGTTGAAAGTTGGGACAGAAGTTTCTCTGAATAGTTTGGCTTTTTCAGGAGCAGAGAATGTAGGGGGTAGCAATATGGGCGGCATGATGAGTTCTGGCAATGCCCCGGAACTTGGTTCAGCCATGATGCTATTCAACGTCAAAATTGAACGGGAAGAAAAAGAAACTCTGCGACTCCCCAGTCAACTAGCAGCCCTACCACTATTGCGTCCAGAAGATGCCGTTAATGCCACCCAGCCACGACCTATTGAGCTTTCTCTCAAAGGTATGAAATGGGTGATTAATGGGCAGCCCTTTGAAATGAACACTGCATTACCACAAGAAACCGTAAAGCTAAATTCGATCGAACAGTGGGAGATTGTCAATAAACTCAATCCCGGAGCCATGATGGATGCGAAGGGGATGGCGCACCCCATCCATCTACACGGTGTACATTTTCAAGTTATTAGTCGGGAAGTGCTGCCAGAACTTGCCGCAGGATGGCAAACTGTCAAGGATGGCTATGTAGACGAGGGCTTGAAGGATACTGTAATGGTAATGCCGGGTGAGCGAGTGAAGTTGCTCATGAAATTTGAGAAATACAGTGGCTTATTTGCATACCACTGCCATACCTTGGAGCACGAAGATGCTGGCATGATGAGGAATTATCGAGTCAAGGAATGACTGGGCATCTATCAGTCTCATCCACGTAATGTATTATGAGGTGTTTAAAACAACCGCAATCGGCGTTTAATCGGGAGATATAAAGTTTTGAAAGAAATCTTTGTTGCTTGCTTTTAGAATTATTTTGACCCATAATTTTAACTATGAACCACCGAAATTATATCACGATTGAGCCTAATAAACGCAGCGGTAAACCTTTTTAATTTTTGATTGTTAAACGGTGATCGATTTACATTTTGGATAAATTTATGACTCAATCTTTGCAAAATCCAGTCGATCGCAAAAATAATATCCCATCTACTTCTGCCCTGAATGCTGTCACAATCCATATCAAAAAACTGTACAAACACTATGGCAAAACCATCGCACTTAAGGGCATTGACCTAGAAGTAAATCGGGGAGAATTATTTGGGCTAATTGGCCCAGATGGTGCTGGCAAAACTACTGTTTTTAATATTCTCGGTGGCGTGATGGAAGCAACGGCTGGGGAAGCGCGAATCCTAGAATTGCCGGCCAGAGATGCCCGCAACTATAGAACCCATTTGACATCTAAGAAG
>PVWI01000088.1 GCA_003003725.1 filamentous cyanobacterium Phorm 6
TCAATTGGGCCTCGGTGGGAACACCCGTAGTTGTGCACAAATCTGAGATTTAACTGAATAGGTTCGTAGTGAGGACTTTAGTCCTCATCAACTCAGAGGACTAAAGTCCTCACTACAAACCCTATGGCTGTTCAATTGGGCCTCGGTGGGAACACCCGTAGTTGTGCACAAATCTGAGATTTAACTGAATAGGTTCGTAGTGAGGACTTTAGTCCTCATCAACTCAGAGGACTAAAGTCCTCACTACAAACCCTTTAGCTTAACTGCACCACGGGTTTATCCTCTAACAACGTTGCATTTGTCAGCAAATCTTCTACAGTAATCCGCAAAAATCGCTGTTCGTCCACGCGGAAGAAGATTTTGATGCGATCGCCCCCCGGATACCCCAGCGGTGTCAATTGCGCGATACTGCGCGCTCCGTCTTTGTCATTTAGCGGCTGTACCGATGTGGTTCCCGTGAGTTGTTTCGCAATCAATCTATCGCCGTCAAAATAAATCTCCGTGCCCCCAGTTTCCGCTCCCAATTCACCGATAATTAATTCAATACTCGGCTGATTTTCCACAGAAGCACCCAAGACTAATTCTACCGGTTCGCTCATCGGATAAGACTGGCCGGATTTAATTAAACTGTGCCAACTGTGGCAATTTTCGCGGCGGTTCCAGTAACGAATGCCATAACTGTGATAGAGAAAATCTTTGATTTCTATGCCTTGACTCAATTGTAGAGCACCTTGGGCGATCGCCTCAAAAGGTCGATCGCACTTAATCTTGTCCCTGTCGAAATATTGCTCAATCCATCGCTGCACTGCCGGAATTTGAACAGTACCGCCAACTAGCAAAACTGCATCGATATCGCCAATTTCTAAGCCTTGGCGCCGCGCTTGCTGCAATACTTGATTCATGCACTCGTCCAGGTTCTCAAAAAAACCATGTTCGGAGAGGATGGATTCAAATTCAGCACGCTCCAATTCTAATTCGTAAGTCTCAAAATTTTCATCATCAAAATAAACCTCAGTCGCTCTTTCTAACAAAGACAACTGAATCTTTAATCGCTCTGCTAATCGCGCTATAATCGGAGATTTAACCAATCCTTTAGTTTTGACAAAATAATCTACCAGCCAATTATCAATATCAGAACCGCCCAAATTTTGTCCGACTTTAGCCAAAATTCGAGCAACTTTTGCCTTTTGTGCCGAAGATTCAGCTAATAACTTTTCGCCCCATTTCAGCAGAAAACCCAGCGGCTTTTTGTTGCTGTTAATGTCCAGGCGCACTAAAGAAAGGTCGAGAGTGCCGCCACCAAAATCAATGACTAACAGATTTTCGCGATCGGCTAAACCGTAACCCAAAGCAGCCGCCGTCGGTTCGTCCAACATCCGCACCTGTTCTACTTGCAGAGATTGAGACACTTTTCCCAACCAATGGCGGTAAGCTTCAAAACTATCTACCGGCACAGTAAAAATCAAAGAATCTACCGGCAAAGACAGTTCGCGAATTGAACTCACAATTTGGCTCAAATACCACTCACCTACTCGTTCAAAATTAACAATTTGCCCGTCAATTTCCGGCACAAAACCCTGAACAGAAGTGCCGATTCCCCGCTTGAAATTGCGGAAAAACCGAGAATCTCCACTCAAATCAAGACCTTTGTCGCGAACTTGCTGGCCCACTATGACTTTACTTTGAGCAGCATCTTCAACGTAGAGCAAACTGGGAATTAGGGGCGGATTTTGAGCCGAGATTGCCGACAATCCCGGCAATTTCAAAGTTTCGGGCTGCGAAGCTGCTGGATTCCAGCGAGCGATGACGGTGTTGCTAGTTCCAAAATCAATTGCGATCGCCATGAGCGTTAAAATACACAGCTACTAGGGATGAGAGCATATTATGGTATTTGGAGCCACAAACGCAAACAGATGATCGAATTGTTCTGATATCAATAGTCTGGACTGCTTTTAATTCGTAGCCTGAAACACTAGATTTTCCGTTGGTAGCTCTACGATCCCATCGCCTTAAAACCTTGATTTTATGGTTGGTAATCAAAAATAGTCCAAAGTATTGATAATTTTCTGCACTTTTTTAGCGGTAATTACTTAGGTATCACTTCCGCGCGCTACATATATTATTCGTGCTTCCAGAAATTTCATTCGCCCTCTCCCGTGCTGGTATTTGAGAAAAATCACCAAAGCACAGGGGATTTAAGCCCCCACCTTTAGGTGGATTTTTTTTAGGCTGGGGATTTAAGCCCCAGCCTAAAAACTTCGCACTCAAGCAGTCAACTGTCAACTGTCAACTGTCAACTGTCAACTGTTAACATCTCTGAATCCTGACAAAATACGAGATTTTGTCAACCAATACTGACAGTACAGTTAACCAAAAATTACAGCAGCCGATCTCAGTGTTGACATCTGTTCGATCGGGAAATCAACATTCTCAAAGTAATAATTTCCTTTTTGAAGATTATGGTTAAAAATTGTCCCAAGGGCGATCGTCCATCGACAAAATATTGTTACTTACGCTACTTTTAGCCCTCCGATCGAAGGTTGGGTGCTTTTCGGTTTCCCGTACATTTCTGTTTTTTCGATAGATAAGTGCTGTTATGTTAGACAGGAATTGTTCTTTAGCTTGGCGTTTGTTCGGAAAATCTGCTGTTTGACTAGGGATCTATCTTGAGGGGGAATTTTGGCCAGATGAAAGATTCCTTCTATAGGAGCTGTTAGGCGATCGAATCAACTGTTACGATCAATTCAATGACAGGAAAATTCTCAAAGATCGACACTGGGGTGTTGCCAACAGTCACTCTTGTTTGGTTCTATGTACACACCAGGAAAGCGGTAATCAATATTCACCCGCCCCTCTTTCCTGTCTGGCTCTAAAACCAGCGCTCGTCGCAGCGCCTTCATGGAGTCGGAGTCTTCAGCGGGACTCAAAAATGAAAATCACGTTTGTCCTTCCTACTCTGTGCCTTACTGGTGGAATACGAGTAATATCTATTTTTGCAGAACGTTTGAGAAAACGAGGACACGAAGTGTTCGTCATCTCTGTACCCCACGCCCAAGCGAGTCTGCGCCAGCAAGTCAAGTCGCTGCTTCGCGGACGGGGTTGGATTTCCACACCTGAAAACGAGCCCTCATTTTTCGATAACTTAGATGTAGAAAACAAAATTACCGATCGCTGGCGCCCGGTAGAAGACAAAGATGTACCTGACGCTGACGTAGTAGTTGCCACTTGGTGGGAAACCGCCGAGTGGGTAGCAAAACTCTCTCCCAGCAAAGGAGCAAAAGCTTATTTTATCCAGCACCACGAAATTTTTGACTATTTACCTCAAGGCAGAGTGGAAGCAACCTGGATGCTGCCCATGCACAAAATTACGATCTCCCAGTGGTTAGTTGATCTAGCTCAGACTAAATACGGTGATAGTCAAGTTTCCTTAGCTCCTCCGAGCGTAGACACCAAGCAATTTTATGCCTGTCCTCGCCACAAACAATCGGTTCCGACAATTGGCATGATGTACTCTACAATCCACTGGAAAGGAACCGACATCGCCCTCAAAGCTTTTTCCCTAGCTGCTGAAACAATTCCCAACCTCCGTCTGGTTGCGTTCGGTTCAGACGCCCCATCCCCGGAATTGCCCCTGCCAGCCAATGCCGAGTTTGTAATTCAACCCGACCAAGACAAAATCAAAGACTATTACAGCAAATGCGATGCGTGGCTGCTGGCGAGCCGTTCTGAAGGCTTCGGCTTGCCAATTATCGAAGCGATGGCGTGTCGCACTCCTGTCATCAGTACCCCAGCAGGCGCTGCTCCGGAAATTTTGAGCGGCGGTAGCGGCATACTTGTCAGACCCGAAGATCCCGAAGCAATGGCAAAAGCCATAGAGGGTATCTGTCAGTTGCCCAATGCCGAGTGGCGAGCCCTGTCCGAAGCAGCCTATGCCAAGGTAGTAAATTATACTTGGGAAGATGCAACGGATCATTTTGAAGCGGGATTGAAAGTTGCTGTAGACAAATCTCAACAGCGGGACTTTCAAATAGCTTCCTTTTCTCCCTACTTGAAGCAGATAACGCCCAACCCAAAACCAGTTCCGGTTAAATGCTAACTGCTGCAATTTGAAATGGCGACGGGCATTGTTGACGCCCGATTCGATCGCAGGAATTCCAGATCGTTTTGTGGGGTGCTTCTGCCAAAACTAAAATCGCCAGTGTCCTGTTTTCTACCGAGCATTCCCGACACGAATTCTGACCGCATCCAGAGAAATAGTTGTTGAAAGTTACCGCAGGCAAAACTCTTAAGCGAGTGCGAGGGAGGTTTGAACGATCGCGCCGTTATAAGGTTAGACTTGTCTAATCCTCAAACATCTCCCGATTTGTAATTGAGAAAAGTCCCTGATGACAAAGTAAGGTCGTTGGACTATCTAGTTACGATCGCCTCAAACAGAAGTCGGCACTCTAGACCAAGGTCAAAAAGAGGCGAGTCGGTGCCAACTTCCTGTAATGGAGAAGTTTGAGCCACCAGCGTGTATCTTCCACATAATATAGTTATGAAAATTACTTTTGTCCTTCCTACTCTTGGTCTTACAGGTGGCATGAGGGTGTTATCTATCTACACAGAACTTCTCCAAAAGCGAGGACACAAAATACTCATCGTCTCTGCACCACCAGAGCGACCACCGACTTTGCTCCAACAATTGAGATCGCTGGTGAGGGGTAGGGGTTGGCAGCCCGCTCCGCAGAAAGAACCGTCTCACTTTGACAAGGTGGATGTAGAACACCTACTTCTCGACACCGACCGTCCAATTACCGACGTTGACGTACCTGATGCTGATATTATTATGGCTACTTGGTGGGAAACTGCCGAGTGGGTGGAAAAACTATCCCCGAGAAAAGGAGCGAAAGTTTATTTTCTCCAACACTACGAGGCTTTTGACTACATACCAAAAGGTCGAGTAGAGGCAACTTGGAAGCTGCCAATGCACAAAATTGCTGTGGCTCAGTGGCTCGCAGACATAGCCCGGAATGTATACGGTGATTTGTCTGTATCTCTCGTCCCTCCCACGGTGGATACTAAACAGTTTTACGATCCACAGTTGCGATCGAAGCAGCCACAAGGTAAGCAGTCAGTTCCCACAGTCGGAATGTACTACTCTACAACTCCTTGGAAAGGCTGCGATATTGCTCTGAAAGCTTTCTCTATAGCTGCTAAAAAAATTCCCAACCTTCGTTTAGTTGCCTTTGGTTCCGGCGAAACTCCTCCTACCTATTTGCCGCTACCGGAGGGTACTGAGTATATAATGGCACCGACTCAAGACCAACTCAGAGAATCCTACAGCAGATGCGACGCTTGGTTGTTTTCTAGCCGCTCCGAAGGTTTTGGCTTGCCAATTATCGAAGCGATGGCTTGCGGTACTCCAGTCATCGGCACTCCTGCGGGTGCGGCTCCAGAAATGCTGGCTGGCGGGGGTGGAATACTTGTCAACATGGACGACCCAGAAGATATGGCAAGAGCGATCGAGCAAATTTGTCAGTTGTCTGATGCCGAATGGCGGGCCATGTCCGAGACTGCTTTGGAGACGGTGATACATTATACCTGGGAGGATGCGACCGCTCTCTTCGAGGCTGCACTATACACTGCTCTGGAAGGTCAGCAGCAATTAACGAAGAATGCGTAAAATTCAGGTTGGCTTAAAGATCGGGGTTGGGCGATGATTTAAGCGAGAAGTTCGATCGGGCAAATTGAGTGATCTTTCTACAATTTTACCGCAAAAAAAAACTTATGGTTGCATTAATCCCGGTTGTGATGTTCGGCTCGATTCCAGTCGTTTTTTACCTGTTTATTAGATTTCCGGCTCAGCGGGCGGTAATTATAAGTTTTGTTGTAGCGTGGCTATTTTTGCCACAAGTTTCTTATCCCATCCCCATCTTGCCGCCGTTAACAAAAATATCGACAGCTTGTTACGGCATTTTGCTGGCTACTATTATCTACGATACTGAACGTATTACCACTTTTAAGCCCGGTTGGCTGGACATCCCAATGGTGATTTGGTGTTTGTGTCCAATTGTTTCACAAGTTAGTAATGGCGGCAGCCCGATTTCTCCGACTTTTCTCCAAATCGTCAGTTGGGGTGCTCCTTATTTTTTAGGACGCTTGTATCTGGGTAGTTTAGACGGACTGCGACAAATGGCGATCGGCATTTTTGCAGGTGGGTTGGCCTACATTCCTTTTACTTTAATTGAAGGGGTTAAAGGCCCAATTCTTCACCAAATGGTTTACGGCGTCAGTGCCGTTGAAGACTGGGGTCAAGCAAGGCGTATGGGGGGGTGGAGACCAGTAGTATTTATGCAGCACGGTTTGATGGTGGGCGTGTGGATGATGACAGCAGCCTTAATCGGAATTTGGCTGTGGCAAACTGGGGCGCTCAAAAAGTTTCAAGGCCGCAACATCAAAACTCTAGTAATTGTATTAACAATCTCTTTTTTCCTGTGCCGTTCTACTGGCGCATACAGTTTATTTGGAATCGGGTTGCTCATATTATTCTGTGCTAAGTGGTTTCGAACCTCTTTGCCTCTGTTATTAATAATTGGATATGTAGCATTTTATCTGTATGTAGCTGCATCGGGTCAATTTGCGAGCAAAGACGTGATTGACTTCATCACTCAAATATTTGGCGAAGAACGATCGGACTCTCTGAAGTTTAGATTTGACATGGAAGAGATATTGGGGGAAAAAGCGCGGCAAAGATTTCTGTTTGGCTGGGGGGATGCGGGCGGAAACCGCGTTTATAACCAGTACGGTAAAGATATCTCAGTTACCGACAGCTTGTGGATTATTGCATTTGGCCTCTACGGTGCAGTCGGTTTAGTTAGTTTATTTTCTTCATTGTTACTTCCTGTTGTCGCCTTTTGCATGAAATATCCCGCCAGAACCTGGTCTAATCCCAAAGTAGCACCCGCTGCGGCACTAGGAGTAGCCTTAACTATGTACGTGTTTGACTGTGTTTTGAACGCTATGACTAACCCGATTTTTGCAGTCATTGCTGGGGGAATATCGGGTCTGGTTTTAAAAGCTCCAGAAAGTCTTAAGACCAAGAAAAGCAGTTCGCCACCAAGAAAACAGTTACTGGTTCATCAAAAATCAGGATAATTTTCAGGAAGGCGATCGTCAAGAGCGCTCAAAGCTTGAAAATATCTTGCATTTGGTAAATAGAACAACTCAAAAATTCAGCATTTTTGCATCATATAAAATTCGCTTCATCGTCCGAGGAAAGTTGAATCGAGTGGTTGCTAAAGCATAAGCGCAATCAGTAAGGATCGCGAATTAAATAACTTACAATTTTAATTATTATTGTGGGACGGGCGGGACTCCCACAAACTTGTGGAAGTTATTTAATTCTCATTCCTAAGTTCTTAGACTGATAGTCAACAGTCAAATGTGATGTACGAGTACAACCGAAATCGATATCATATCAATTCTGGTTGTACCAGAATGATAGAGGAAACTGCACGTGCCGTCTCCTAATTTGGGCTACTAATAATTCCGATGTAACCGGAATTGATCAGCTATTTTGGATTTAAATTGTAGATCAAAAAACAATCAAACAATGAGTGGGGTGTCTCGCCGGCCCTGAACATATAATTTAAATGCGAGACAGCTTATCATATCAAGTTCGGAAGTTGCGCTATCTTTCTCATTTTTTCAAAATTAATTTCAAAAATTCTTGTTCATATTAATGTATAGCGGTTCTCAAGCGTGGTGAGGTATGCCCTATGCCCTATGCCCTATGCCCTATGCCCTATGCCCTATGCCCTATGCCCTATGCCCTATGTCCTATGCAGGATAGTACCTCATAGGAGAGCTCGAAAGGCTATACAATGCTTTAACTATTAGTATGAGATTGTGTTTTGATGAAAATTGTGTTGCAATTTGTAAACCTAAATTAGGTTCATACATTTTGTTATTGAAAAAACCTGATTCTTTACACAATCTTTAAAAATCATGACTAGACAGGTAGGTTGTACGGGGATATACTTAAGAAAGTATATTTATGCCCCGCACCCATATAGTGAAAACACCAGGTTCTAGTGTGGGTTATAGTTTGAGTTGTAGTTTAACAAAAAGGGTGGAAGGGAACAACAAATGAAAACAGTTAATTTATTGAATGTGTCCATAGATAACTTGTCAATAACAGAGTTGTTTGAAAAACTGGACTGCGAAGGCGGTGTGGTATTTACGCCCAATGTAGACCACTTGATTAAGTTGCAGTATGACCGCGACTTCTATGAAGCTTACAATAAATCTAGTTATAGAGTTTGCGACAGTCAAATATTGATGTATGCCTCAAACTTTTTAGGGACTCCTCTCAGAGAAAAAATTTCTGGTTCGGACTTGTTTCCTGCATTTTATATGTATCACCGAAATAACGAGAACATGAAAATATTTTTGCTAGGAGCTGCGGTCGGCATTGCTAAGCAAGCCCAGGAAAAGATCAACCAAAAGATTGGTAGAGAAATAGTGGTTGAAGCACTTTCTCCTTCTTTTGGGTTTGAAAAAAATGAGGAAGAGTGTGAAACAATAATTGAGGCGATCAATAAATCAGGAGCCACAGTTCTGGCTATAGGAGTGGGAGCGCCCAAGCAAGAGAAGTGGCTGGTTAAATATAGGAGCAAATTAATACACGTCAAAATTTTCTTAGCCGTAGGTGCAACCATTGATTTTGAAGCTGGTTGTAAGGCAAGATCTCCCAAATGGATGAGCGAAGTTGGTATAGAATGGGTATACCGACTGTTAAGCGAACCGAGAAGGTTGTGGAAAAGATATTTGATCGAAGGTTTGCCTTTTTTCCGGTTAATCTTAGAACAAAAATTGGGGTTTTATAAAATGCCTTTTCTTGACAGCAAGAATACGAAGCTAGAGTGGGAAGGGGGTTCCTGAAAACTGGAGCGACAAATTTATAATGTAAATCAAGCTGATTATGATATCTGGGGCTTGACTTCAAGATAAGACGAATGCAAGCTCTGGATAGCCCGATCGCACTTTTTCCCCAAAATATTCATTCTTGCTTTCAATTCCCGCTAAAATTGGAATGAAATCTTTTTTGGGGAATCCCTAATTAGGGATTTAAATCATGAATCTGCCTTCTTTCTTGTGGTTGTGGAAAATAGCGGCTTGGTCAATGGGTGCATCACTTTTGGCTTACCTGTTGCTGGCGGTTACTGGAACCTGGATGTTTGCCGCCCGAAACACCAAACAACCGCGCCCAAAATGGCTGCGTCCATTTCATCTGGCGACTGGTACGGGGATGGCGACAATGGTAATTTTACTGCTGGGAATTGGCGTAGTTGGTACTCTGGGAGAGTATGGCAAGTTAGGTCACTCGATTCATTTACCGGTGGGGTTAGCGGTGGTTACTTTGATGTTAGTTTCTGTTGGGAGTGGTCTCCAAATTGGCCCTAAACATCCTTGGGCACGTCCCCTTCACATCAGCAGTAATTTTGCTTTGTTTGTCGGATTTGTGACTGTGTTGCTCACAGGATGGACGATTGTACAAAAGTATTTGCCTAAAGTTTAACGTTTGTAGTGAGGACTTCAGTCCTCAAAGTTGTAAGAGGACTGAAGTCCTCACTACGAACCTGTTTTAAGAGGACTGAAGTCCTCACTACGAACCTGTTTTAAGAGGACTGAAGTCCTCACTACGAACCTGTTTTAAGAGGACTGAAGTCCTCACTACGAACCTGTTTTAAGAGGACTGAAGTCCTCACTACGAACCTGTTTTAAGAGGACTGAAGTCCTCACTACGAACCTGTTTTAAGAGGACTGAAGTCCTCACTACGAACCTGCTAATTTAGCTGTGAAATCTAAGATATGTTGAGCGGTAATCTGCGGTTTTTCCAAGTGGGGAACGTGTCCGCAATCGGGTATCCAAATTAATTGAGAATTTGCGATCGCACTTTTGAACTTTTCCGCATCTGCCGTCCCCAAAATTCGGTCTTGTTTCCCCCACAAAATCAGTGTTTGCTGCTGAATCTGCGACAGTTGCTCCCCAAAACCACAGTAACCACCGCTTTTGGTAAAAGCAATTAAAGCTTGATTCCAATTGGGTGCTTCCAAATGCAACGCAGCGCAAGTTTGAGCATCCACAGAAGCCAAAGTTTTATCGAAATAAGCATTAACGCTAATTTTTTGACGGATTTTAGGGTTTCGCAAAAATGAAGTTGCCAAATATCCTAAAGGCGGAATTAAAAATTTTCCGTTATTAGCTGTGATGGCAAAACCAGCGCTATCTATTAAGATCAATTTTTTGACCACTTCGGGATGATTGAGAGTGAAATCAATTGCTGCTGCACCTCCCATTGATGCACCAATTAAGATTACAGGCTGCGAAATTAGGGTTTTCCAGAAGTAGTAAAGATGACTTCCAATCGCCTTCGCGCTAAAAGGTAAACCCGCCGCTCTTTCTGTAAAGCCAAAACCCAGTAAATCGACTGCCCAAGTTTCATTTGTTTGGGCCAGCAGCGGCAACAGACGGCGGTATTCAAACAGGGAACTGTCGAAGCCGTGAACTAGCAAAATAGGCGTGTTTCCGCTGCCTTGACGCACGTAGGTTGTGCTAATTGGCCGCTGGCTGAGACTCGTTGTAATTGCCTCCTGTTGAATGCTTTGGGCTAAGGCTATTGATGTGGATTCTGTTAGTTGTGCGATCGATTTTGGCAGAAAACTGGCTGGCATAATTCTTAATCAATTGTTAAACGGTACGGGCGGGAGCGGGTTAAGTATGTATGCTCGATCGCTATTTTAAGGCGATTGGCGATCGCAGCATTAAAATGCGATCGCAATTTAGTATCGCCACCTGCCAAGGCTGAGTTTGTTCACTTTATCTAAAAATATTTGAGAATTGTTGCTAATAAACAGTTTTTCAGATAAGATGCTAAAGAGCAGTAAGTCTGACGCTCGCGCAATTCAAGGGCAAATTAGCATCTAACCCAAGAGAGATTTCGACTCTTGAGCGCAAAAAAACATCGAATTTCTGACTGCGAGGAACAGCCGTATCCGAAATATTCCCAGCAAACAAGTAAAATGAAGCTCCAACTTTAGTAATGTCTGTGCTTGCGTGCCGATCGTATTGAGAATCTATCTCAATTTGATCCCTAAGTAACATCAAACAACTTGCTGCTAAAACCGATCGACTTTGAGAAAAAATATGAAACAAAACCAAGCATACAACGAACAGAACCAACAATCAAACCCGAGACAGTTCAAGGGTTTCACCTTTTACGGCGAGACACCAGAAGTCTCTGAAACCGAAAACAGCAGCACAGAAACTCAGCCTGCTGGGTCTGGTAAATCATTCCCCGTTGCAATGGCCAGCGTCGGCGAGAAACTGCGGATTGTCAAACTCAAAGGTTCAGAAGGCACTGTGCGCCGTCTGATTGGTATGGGATTAGTCCCCAGCATCGAAATTCAAATCATCAGCAATTCTGGCGGTTCTGTAATTGTGGCAATTGGGGACAACCGCATCGGTTTGGGGGCGGGTATGGCACAAAAGATTTTGTGTACGAATCTCATCTAGGGAAATTATCAAAAAATTGCATCTACAGTAATCCTATTTGATTTGTGAAAAAGATTTTCTTTTTTTTACCGCAGAGGCCGCAGAGGGCGCAGAGGAAGAGAAAAAAGAGATGTTCACACATTCTGAAAGGGTTGCTAGATTCATAAAATTCATTGAATTTGTACTAACTTAGACTCAATCAAAACGACAAATGAGCGAAAAGAAGCAACTCGGAGATTTAGCTGTTGGCAGTACAGGTAAAGTCATTGGCTATGAGAAAACAGCCCGCGCCTATAAAGGCAAATTGCTGGCAATGGGGCTGACACCGG
The DNA here is from genome assembly GCA_003003725.1 of filamentous cyanobacterium Phorm 6. Lineage (GTDB taxonomy): Bacteria > Cyanobacteriota > Cyanobacteriia > Cyanobacteriales > Microcoleaceae > Microcoleus. Next base: position 11,869 of record PVWI01000088.1, read on the forward strand.
GAACTGAGTTTACTGTTACTCGTTATGCACCTTTGGGAGATCCCATAGAAATTCTAGTACGGGGTTTCAAACTCAGTTTACGTAAAGATGAAGCTAAAACTCTATTTGTAGAAGAAGTGAAATAATGACTAAGCAAATTATTGGATTGGTGGGTAATCCTAACTGTGGTAAAACTACCTTATTTAATTCTTTGACAGGTGCTAATCAACGAGTAGGTAATTGGCCTGGAGTAACTGTCGAACGCAAAGAGGGAAAATACACTCACGATGGTTTAGCAATTACGATTGTTGACTTACCGGGAGTTTATTCCCTTGATGCGGAAGATGGAGACACCGGACTCGATGAATTGGTGGCGCGAGATTATCTGTTATCTGGCGAAGCTGACGTAATTATTAATATTGTTGATGCTTCCAACTTAGAGCGCAATTTGTATCTCACTACCCAAATTTTGGAGATGCGCGTACCGACAATTTTGGCGCTGAACATGATGGATGTTGCCAAAGAACGGGATTTCAAAATTAATATTAGCAAACTTGCAGAACGCCTCGGCTGTACGGTAGTGCCGATGAGTGCTGCTTCTAATGACGGATTGCCTCTATTGCAGGATGCGATTAATCGCGCGTTGGCTAAGCCGATCGTACCATCTGCCTATGTCGCTTATCCGGCTGCGATCGAAGATGCGATCGCCCAACTAATCCCACACATCGAAAAACACAGTCCAAATCGCACCGTAGATGCCCGCTGGACTGCCCTGAAACTCCTAGAATATCAGGATGAAGTCGCCCCCGAACTCGCAAATACAGAATTAGAACAAATAGTCGTTCCCCACCGCCGCCGAGTCCACGAAACCCTCGATGATGACCTCGATATTATTATCGCTGACAGTCGTTACACCTTCATTCGTAACTTAACCCAAGGCGTGGCCGAATGTTCTAGGGAAATCAAAACCAGCACTTCTGATAAAATCGACCAAATTGTTCTCAACCGCTTCTTAGGCATTCCCGTATTCTTAGCGGTAATGTACTTAATGTTCACCATTTCGATTAACGTTGGGGCCGTATTTATAGACTTTTTTGATATCACATTGGGCACAATTTTTGTCGATGGTTTTGCTAAATTTTTAGAAAGTATCAGCGCACCAGGATGGTTGATTGGACTGTTAGCAAAAGGTGCTGGTGGTGGCATTCAAACCACATCTACATTTATTCCGCAAATTGGGATGATGTTCTTATGTTTGTCAGTTTTAGAAGACTCCGGCTACATGGCTAGGGCCGCCTTCGTGATGGACAGATTAATGCGATTTGTCGGACTTCCCGGTAAATCCTTTGTGCCGATGATGGTAGGTTTCGGCTGTAATATTCCCGGAATTATGGCGACGCGGACATTGGAAAATAAGCGCGATCGCACAATGACGATTATGATGAATCCATTCATGTCTTGTAGCGCCAGATTAGCAGTTTACGCCCTATTTTGCGGTGCATTCTTCCAAGTCGGCGGTCAAAACATGGTATTAGGGCTTTATCTGTTAGGAATTATCGCCGCAGTCTTAACCGGACTAATCCTCAAGAATACCATCCTTCAAGGAGAAGCCGCGCCCTTTGTCATGGAATTGCCACCATACCACATTCCTAAGCTCAAAGGAGTGCTGCTGCGGACTTGGGACAGACTGAAAGCGTTTATCACAAAGGCCGGAATTGCGATCGTCATCATGGTGATTATATTAGGATTTATGAGTTCAGTCGGCACCGACGGTTCCTTCGGCAAAGACAACAGCAAAGACTCAATTCTTAGCGCCGTCGGCCGCGCCGCAACACCTGTATTTACACCAATGGGAATCACCCAAGAAAACTGGCCTGCTACCGTCGGTTTACTAACAGGAGTATTTGCAAAAGAAGTCATGGTTGGAACCTTAGATTCCTTGTACACTCAACTAGCAGATGAACAAAAAGCAGCAAGCGGAGAACCGGAGAAAGAAGAAGAATTTAGCTTCTGGGGAAATATCGGGAAAGCATTTTTCAGCATACCAGAGAATCTCACAAAACTTCCCGGTCAACTTTTCGATCCCCTCGGCTTAAGTTCTGCCAATATTACAGATCAAAAAACAGCAGCAGAAGCGCAAGGCATCTCTGGTAGCACCTACGGACAAATGTCCGAACGCTTCGGTTCTAATACCGCAGCCTTTGCCTATTTGTTGTTTGTATTACTGTACTTTCCCTGCGTCTCAGCCACGGCCGCGCTTTACCGTGAAACTAATTTGGGATGGACTGTATTCGCGGGTCTATGGACTACTGGTGTCGCCTATTTTACGGCAGTTGGATACTATCAAATAGCTACATTCTCAGAGCATCCAGACTCATCTCTGATTTGCATTGTCAGACTAATCATAGCTATGGGTCTGACTCTTGCGGCCTTAAAGCTAGCTGGTGGAAAACGAGCAAAACGGCGGGAGGCAATCAGCAGTTAGTTGACTGTTGACTGTTGACGGTTAACTGTTGACTGTTAAGAATTAAACAAAGGAGAAAAGCCATGATTTTAAGCGACATCCAGAAATTTATTGCTGACAACAAAAGAGCCTCTATTGCGGATCTAAAACTTCACTTCCGTATGGATGGTGATGCTTTGCGCGGAATGTTAAATCGCCTAATTCGGAAAGGGCGAATCAGTAAAATGGCAGAAGCAAAAAAGTGCGGTGGATGCAGCAGTTGCGCCGACGATGCCACCGAGATTTATGTATGGGTAAATCCTGGTGAATTGGTGTCAGAAAAAGAGCCTGTTTCTCCAACTTGCCATTAAGAAATCAGGAGACTGCACGTGCCTTTCGGAGTGTCAACAATCGCCTGAAAGCTTTGATAAATCTCGTTTTTACCTAAGTCTAGATCCCCCTCGCATCAAGAAAGGTTGTAGGGGGACGAAAGAAAAGACTCCTGTCTCCCCCTGGTTGTAGCTACCCTGTACACACAACTCCTACAAACCTGGCTATGTCTGACACAACCCTTAGTAGGCAAGGTTTTTAGATGAGCGAAGTTTTTATCAATAGTTTTAAATTATTGATAATGGTTAACGGAAAATCAAGGATTTTAAAAATAAATTTCCGTTTTTTTCCGTCATTTGATTTCCAACTCGACTTGTGTGTACACCGTAGCCTTCTTAAGGGGACGCCAGGGCGATCGGGCCTTAATAGTCAAACAGCAGTGTGTGACTGGGTTTGACGTTAAGTTGACACTCTCAAAGGCTTGGCCTTAGTCCCTACAATTAAGTAGTTAGACAAAACTAATTACACTATATTTTTTTGTAAAGCTGGTGAATTAGTAATTTTAGATTAATTTTTGTGTAATTAATTCTGTGACTGCTTTGAGTACCAAAACTTGTTAGATATTTATCTTGATAGTGGCGATCGCAAATCTAGAACTTCAAATCTAAAATCGGTTGGCGACTGTGTATAGATAGCCAAAAATTCAGTATTTCTTCGCCAACTTGTTCTGGATAGAAGTGATGGAAAAAATGCCTACCGTCTTTACATTCCCAAAGCCGATCGCCTTTTTTAAGAAATTTCGACCAGCGACGCATCAAAATGGGAGATACTACAAAGTCTGTCTTGCTACTACATAACAACAAAGGTACTTCTACACCCTCATCGCGGAAATTATTCATCATGAATAAGGAGTGAGGACAAGGAGAACACGCTAAATCATCATCAAAATATGGTACAAATTTTTGAGTAAGACTTTGATTTTGGAGTCCCAGCATATCGCTAACCATTTGGGTTAGAACTTGTTCGCGACTCCAGGAAAAAGCCGAAAGATGTGTATAGTAATGAGCTTGCCAATTAATATTAGATGGCAAGCCGACAGCTAAGAGTCCCAAAGAACTTACTTTTTCAGGATAGCGGCGCGCATACATTAAACCAATTAGTCCGCTGGTACTGTGCCCGATGAGATGGATTGGGCGATCGCGAAATTTTAAATAGTGATGCAGTAGCTCAACAGCGACATCTAAGGAACAACCTTCGTCTTCCGTTTGCTCGTATTCCCATATTTGGATTGGTACGGACTGATTTAAATAGTGAAGCAAAGAGCGATCGAATAATTGTAAACTCGGACTGGCACTTAGCCACAGCACATCATCTGAAGTGAATTTCATCAATTTTTAGTTGGAAATTGAACTATGGAAGAAGGAAGAAGGAAGAAGGAAGAAGGAAGAAGGAAGAAAGAAATTAGGAGACGGCAGTGCCGTGTCCCTACAATATTATTTTAAGTAGGGAAACGGCACTGTCGTCTCCTCTGTATCATAACAAGTGCAACCGGAATTGATATAACTAGTTCCTAGGAAGAGCCTGGGAACAAGTAATCCTAGATCCCAAATTCTTTCTTGAGTTGAGACACCCAAGATTTGATTCGCGCTTCCGTCATGTCAGATTGGTTATCTTCATCGATCGCCAAACCCAAAAATTTGCCATCAACCACGGCCTTAGACTCATTAAAATCATAGCCATCTACCGGCCAATATCCGACTGTTTCACCGCCCTGTTCCGTGATTTTCTCTGCCAAAATCCCCATTGCATCCATAAAATTATCCGGGTAGCCTTCTTGATCGCCTGTTCCCAAATAAGCCACTTTCTTGCCACTAAAATCAATATTTTCGATTTCTGGCAAAAATCCTTCCCAGTCGCTTTGTAGTTCACCGATATTCCAAGTAGGACAAGCGATAATCAAACATTCGTATTCAGCAAAATCATCATTGTCAGTATTGCCGATGTCATGCAAAGTCACGATGCTACCGCCAAATTCATCCCGAATCATGTCGGCGACAGACTCAGTTTTGCCAGTTGTAGTTCCGTAGAATAGTCCAATAGATTTCGACATTGTTACTCCGAAAGTAAAAGTTTACAGGGTTTGAGATTTATTTTTTTTGAATCAAGACTTGGCATTTCCTGCCTGCAATTCATGCAAAAACAATAGACGCGATTGTGGCGAACTTGAGAAATCAGAGAGTCAAGGCAGCAAGGACACTGTTTTTTCATCTTGTTAAAGTTGAAAAGTCATTAACCAAACTGACTCGCCAAGATCGGGGTCTGCTTCGTAGTTAATCACTAAAAGATTCAGTATTGTTTCTACTTTTAGGGTGCGTGGAATGCCAGCGGGTATAAACACAAATACTCCCGGTTGTAAAGTCACTGTCCGATCGCCCACAGCGAGATTTCCCAGCCCTTCTAAGACGGCTATAGTCACATCTTGAGAATGATCGAGGTCTGGTATTTCTGAATTTGTACGCAAATTCATCAGTTTTTGGCTCGAAGGGGGTTGTGTGTCGTAGGTGCGATCGGCAAACAAGGACACCATTGCTGCTGTTGCTGTCACGGTGATTGACCTCCAGGTACTGTTAACTTCCGATATCTATTGCAATTTATAATCAATAAGCTACCATAGAATTTCAAAAAATTGTCAAAATTATAACATTAAGTTTTGTTACAATAAGCTATGTATCTGGGTTTATAAGCAGCGATTGCAGCTCAGACTCAATATGGGGCGGTAATTTTGGGTAAAAAAAATTACGATGGGCGATCGCACCCACCGTAAAATACTTGCTAATAAATTTCAGTTATTTCTGAAAAATGTTATCAGTTATTAGTTATTGGTTATTGGTAGCTGCTAACAAATAACTAATAACTAATAACTAATAACTAATAACTAATAACTAATAACTAATGACTAATGACTAATGACTAATGACTAATTATTCTTCACCCCCACCCCAACATACATAATCGAAGTATCCTCATTAATTTGGATTTTAAACAACCCAGACTTTTTGTAATCAACATAATTACCGAAATTAACTGTTAACAGTTGAGCTGCTTGTTTGAAAACTGCCCCCGAAGGAAATAGCTGCTTTCCACTTGTAAAATTTCCCCAAAAACCGTGCATCTCGGATAAAATGGCGCCCATTTGTCCAAACATATCAAAACCTTTAATTTCGATATTACCAAAACCACTATCGCCCATCACCACAGACAGTTCCTCCGGGGTAATAAACTTGTCCCAATCGTGAACGCCCCGCCTAATTTCCTGCAAGATATTTTCCATCAGCCCAATCATCACAACTTGCGACGAAAAAGTTCGATTAATCGTGTCAAAAAAGAACAATCCCCCAGGCTTCAGAATTCTGTGAACCTCGGACACAACTTGTTTATAATCAGCAACGTGTTCTAGAACATCAACACAAATTACCACATCAAAAGTATTATCATCATAGGGCATATTTTCTGCCAAACCTTGCCTGTAATCAATTTCAAAACCGCTAAGAAGGGCATGATTTTTGGCCGCTTGAACGCACTTCTGTGATTGGTCTATTCCCGAAACAATTGCGCCTCTCTCGGCCATAAACTCGCAGGAAAAGCCGCCACCACAACCGACATCTAAGGTTTTCAATCCCTGCCACTTTGTCGCGTGTCTGTCAAAAAACTCAAATCGAGGTTTGTTTAGATGGTAAAGAGCATAGATTTTAGATTTTTCGTCCCACCAATTATCTGCATTTTCGTCGTAGAATTCTAAATCATTTTTGACTTCAGTTTTTACCACAGGTTTTTCCATCCTAGTTAGAGCAATATAGGTTTGATTCACGCACTTTTGATTGATTTGAGCTAAGGTTGTGAATCGCCACAATTTTTGATTATAATACCTTTGGCATAAATTTTAACCAGATGGATCGCGTTTCTATTATTATTCCCACCCTGAACGAAGCGACTTGTCTGGAACGTACTCTCCGTCAACTCAGTATTCTCAATCCTCTTGCTTGGGAGGTTTTGGTGGTAGATGGGGGTAGCCAAGACGAGACAGTGGCGATCGCCCTTTCCTCGAAAACCCCAGTTATTTATAGCACTACAGCCCAACGTTCCGTACAAATGAACTTAGGTGCACAAACCGCTACGGGCGACATTCTGTGCTTTCTCCACGCCGATACTTTAGTCCCAGATGATATTGTATCAGTTATTCAAACAACACTGTGCGATCGCAAAATTGTCGGTGGCGGATTTATCTCGCTGATGCCTGGTTCCCACCAAACAAGATGGGGTTTTTCGCTGCACAATTATCTAAAAACTTATTACGCGCCGCTGTTATTTCGGCCTCATTTGTTTTTTAAAGGATTGCGGTTGCTGTTTGGAGATCAAGTAATTTTTTGCCGCCGTACAGACTTTTTAGAATGCGATGGCTTTGATGCAAAATTGCCAATTATGGAGGAAGCGGATTTGTGTTTGAAGTTGGTAAAACGAGGTAAGATTAAGTTGGTAAATAGGATTGTCGAAAGTAGCGATCGGCGAGTGGCGAATTGGGGCGAACTTAAAGCAACTGCGATCTATCTTGCGATCGGTTTTTTGTGGGGTTTTGGGGTTTCAGCTAGATATCTCAAACAGTTTTATGAAGACATCCGCTGAAACCTAAAACCCGATTAAATTCCCAGAATATACGGACTGTATTTCTTGGGCAAAAATTTCTGCAACAGGTAAGTAATCGCCACACAAACCAACAAAGTCCCGGTAACTAAAAAGCCGAGCTTCAGCAGCGGATCTACTGGGTCGATAAACTTATAATACACTAACGCCACATATTTCACTACTGTCGAATCCAGGAAATATATCGGGAATGAATAAGCAGCCAATATTTTGACCAACCCAGATAGTCTACTGGGAAGTGCGATATTCTTAGAAAATGCCAGGATCGACAGTACGAAAAAAATTGCGTATCCTTGAGAAGATAGTTTAAAAAACGATCGCAGAAACCATCCCTCTGAATTAACTTCACTTATCAGGTAGTATTCCCAAACGCTCGCTATAAAAAACAGGATAGTGGCTCCTAAAATTGGCACTTTTCGGCGTTCGATAACGGGTTGAATTCTGTTATACGAACTGCCTAAAAATAAGCCTATTGAAAATGGCAATATCCAACTGAAAATCCAGCGCTCCATCAAAGGTAGAGGGAGTGATATGTATTTGAGAGCGGTTAAGTAAAATAATATTGTAAAAATTGTTTGAATTATTAAACCCAAGCCCAAAAATTTTCGGGGTTCTAAAAATTTTAATTTAACTAGAAGCCACCACCAACCGTAGCATTGAATAATCACAACTATAAAGTAATAGGGAGGCATCACCGAGCCAGTCAGGATATCTCGAATTAATGCAATTAAATCAAATTTTTTGAGATCGCCCAAATTATTTAAGATGTATAAAGCTACTGACCAAAATAGATAGGGAGGTATAATTTTTGACAGTCTTTTTTTTAAGATAAGTGTGGGATTATTTTGATTTTCCAGTTTGTTTGTGAGAAAAAACCCGCTGAGGATTAAAAATGCAGGTACGCAAAATAGTTGCAATGTATCGATGGAGACAAATAGAATTGTACGATCGCGAAGTGCTGAGAATCCAGCGTGAGTAATCACGACACTGACGATCGCCAAAGCTCTGATCAAATCAAATTCAGCGAACCTGTTAGATGCTTTTTCCATTGTAAAAATTAGATAGCCAAAATTTGAGTTAAATTAGGAATTTTTTGTCTGATGAGTTTTCACAATAGCAGAAAATATTATATTTTCTCCTTTCTTCATAAAAGTTATCTCGGCGAAAATAAGCACTCAGACATGATAGAGGAGACGGCGAGTGCCTTAGTCTCTACAATGTTATTTTGGGTAGGGACAAAGGCACTCGCCGTCTCCTAATTTCGGCTACTAATAATTCCGGTAAAACCGGAATTGATATGAGTTCTAGTTGAGAAAGCAACACTGTTTGGAAAAAAGAATCTACCTGAGTAGGTAGATTTTTAGAAATGTTCTAGCAATTAGTTAACGATTAGCTAAGCTGTTGGGCCTCTAAATTGTATTTTTTGTGCGGGCTCTCCCGCCCACCGCACTTATTGTTTGATTGTTTTTTAACATCCAATTTAAGTGCAGAACAACTTAACCGTTGTTGTTGTGGATGTGCGACGCAGAAACATTATCCAACTGATCGCGCCCGTTGCGGATCACGCGCAGCATATCGCTCAGCTTGTGTTCGATATTATCGAGCACTTGGTCAGCATAATCGTCGGCTCCGTTTTGAATTTCCTCGCATTCAGCCAGTGCCCTGACTCTCATCTCTTCCAATTCCTCTTGAGCCTGGTAGCGAATTTGTTCGACTTCGGCCAGCGTCGCCTGCTGAATTGCTTCGCAGTCGAGCAAAACTTGCTGTCGCAACTGATCTGCCTCTATCTTCGCCTGCTGAAGCAGCCCCATATCGTTTAAAATTTCTGCTGCTCTCTGTTCTGCTGCTTCTATCACTTCCTGAGCGTAAAGTTCCGCCTCTTGAAGCAAGTCGTCCTTGTGTCGGATGATCGTCTCGGCTTCCCCAAAGGCGATCGGCAAATTTAGCCTCACCAAGTCTAACTGATCGAGCAACTGTTCTTCATCCACCAGAGTGCGTCTGGTCATGGGAATTCGCGGGCTGTCGAGAACAATTTCCTCAAGCCGGTTCAATTCCCGCTGGATGTCTACTCCTGCGGTGCGGGTGGAGTCTCCGAAGGCTGCTGTGTTCTGAGATGATTCGTTCTCAGTGCTGCGTTCGGTACTGTCAGGTTCGATGCGATTTGGTTCCTGCTGGCGTAACATTTGTAAATATCTAGGGCGACGTGTTTCGGAACAAGATGATCTACGGAGCCACCAAACTTGGCGATTTCTTTAACTACACTACTACTTAAAAAGCTGTACTCGTTAGAAGTTGCCAAAAAAACTGTTTCAATTTCGCCCAGAAGGGTTTTATTGGTGTGGGCCATCTGGAGTTCCATTTCAAAATCTGTTAATACCCGGAGTCCCCGCAGCAGCACTTTGGCTTGTCGAATCTTAGCATAGTTTACTGTCAAACCCTCAAAACTGTCTACTTCTACGTTTGGCAAGTGTTTGGTAGAGCGCAGGATTTGCTCGATCCGTTCCTCTACGGTGAATAGAGCGGTTTTGCTGGGATTTTTGACTACTGTAACAATTACGCGATCAAACAATTTACAGCCGCGCTCGATACTGTCTCTTATACACATCT
>PVWI01000008.1 GCA_003003725.1 filamentous cyanobacterium Phorm 6
GTGCTGGTGCCGCACTAATAACCTTCTTGCCAACCATCCGGTTTAGTTCGGAGTAAGCTGAGCCGCGCTGTTCGGTTAGCTCCGCTAACTCGATGATTTCTGGGCCGGGTAACGGTCTGTTATGTTTTTGGAGAGTTCGCAAGATTCGTTCTCGGATCGTCCCTCTTTGCTGTGTTGCTTCGGCGTCCTCCCCTGCTAGTCCGTGACAGAGCCAAGAATTGTTTTCGAGATTTAGCTCAATGTCCAGTGTTTGACCTTCTGCATCCCTCGGAAAGCACGAGAAAATTCGCTTCGGACACTTGGGGTCTACTATCATTTTTTTCTTGTTGTGGGGGTCTTGTTTTGGGATGTGGTCAACTTGCCAAACACCCCAAACGCTGCCAGCAATCGCACTAGAACCTCGCAATCTTTCAACGCCTAGAGCCTCGTGATTTTTGTTGCTGTGATGGATTAGAACGCCAGCGGCACCGTAACGGGTTAACAGTTCTTTGAGGGCGTAGATATTGTCGGAAAATTCTGCTGAGTTTTCCGACACGGCGCTACCTTTGCAAATACGCTTGAGACTGTCAATGATGACTACATCCGGGCGGTAATCTTCCAAGAAAGCCTCAAGTTTTGCTGTTTGCGTGATATCCCATTGGGGTAATACTTTTAAGTTGTCGCTTTCCGTCAACCGGAATCCCCGCTTTAGCAGCTTTGACCGCGTGCTATTTAAAGACTCATCGACTGACACCAACAGGACTTTGCCCACCTCGATGTTTTGCCCCAAGAATTTCTCTTCGCCAGTAGCCGTGCAAAAAGCGAGGTCTACTGCTATTAAGGATTTACCGCATTTTGGACTTGCGCTCAGAATCACCGTCTCACCGCGTGGCAGAAGTTCGGGAACCACCCATCGCAAACCCTCAGACTGAAGGCTAAAAACCTCATTTAAGCTCCAAAGCCGTGACTCGGACGCGCTTGTCCGCTGCTTCATTGCGGCCATCGCTTCTTTGAGTGACCCCGCGCTCATGCTGTACTTGGGCGCTAGTAGGGCGATTTGTCGGATGCGCTCTACTGGGTCTTCCATTTGAAGCAAGCCTAGCAGTTCGAGTTTGAATCGTTCCGCATCCATGTCTCGTTTCAGTGGCTTGATAATCTTGTGTTCCCAAGCATACTCGCTAAAACTCGTCTTCTGCCGGACTTCCTCAAGCTTGATGTTGGCTGAAACTTCGTTTGGCTCGCCCTTCAAGATTTCTCTTGCCAAGGCGGCCGCTTCCCTCATTCCAAGCTTGTTTTTGTGTTTTTGTGTGTTGGTTTGTCGATCAACAAACCGCCGACTCGTTTTAATGTGGTTGTTCCAGTACCAGCCTTTGATGCAATTTCCCACCCCCTCCGGTTTGCAGGCTGGTGTTGCATTACTTTTTTCTGCTGACTTCCAAATTGTCTCGGCTTCGTGCTTCGGCAACGGTGGATTGCAGCGAGTCGCGAAATCTTCCAACATTTGCTGGGGGTCGCCGTCGAATGCTTGCCCGATCGCCCGCAGGTAGTTCGCGGTGCCGATTAAATCGCGAGCTAGTTTGGCTCCTGCTTCGTTCCTTCCCCCCTCACTGATGCCACCAAGCAACTCGCGAGAGCTTTTTGCCAAGCATTCCTCCAATGGGACGCTGGCTGGCACGGGTACAGCAATGTCTTCATAAGTATCGGGGATGTCATCCGCAGCAAGCGGCTTAACTGTGGACGAGGCTTGAAAAAGTGATGGCTCCGGCAACTCCTTCGTCGGGACGATCGCCCGCAATTCGTCGTATGTGTAGCGCGATCCGGAGTTGCTGACAATCAGGGATTGATTGCCGCTTGAGTGCCATGCCCCAGCCAAACGCATCACTCGGCTGGGGTTCTTTAAGGAGCGATCGGCGTCGGCCTCCTCAAGCAACTCGGTTTGGAGCGATCGCCATTTTTCGACTGCAACGAACTCGTCAAATACCCAGTAGGAATGTATGGACTTCCCGCCGGTGTCGATTTGCAGTGTGGGTTCTGGCAGTCCTAAGCCCTTCCACAAGTCAATTTGAGCAGCTTTGTCTAAGTTGTCGTGTTCGTAGAATATGGCTCGGGTTTCGGTGACATCTTTGTCTGTGTGTCCGCCACCGTTGACCACCAAGTACACGCCCCGCCCCTCGGCTTGAAATCTGGTGGCGTGTTCGATTAATTGGTCGAGTTTGGTTGCTTCTGCTTTCCTGCCAGCATCTCCAGGTTTGCGAGGATCTGAGCTGGGGTAGAAGGCCCGCAGGTAAACTGTGTCGCCACCTTTGTACCCCAGTGTTTTCAACTGTTGCTGGACTTGTTCGCGATCGATCTGTTGAGCAGCCGATACTTGACTATTTTGGTCTGAATTGCGTAAAATGGTATCCATAGCGGGATTCTCCCTGGTAGGTTGACCCGCTACACCATATATAGAAGAGAGGCTTTGACAACAGCTTTCTGTCGGTTCCTAGTGGCAACTACGGTTGCCAAACTAGGTTATTATTGAAATTAAGAAATATTTTTTTGTGTTGCTGCCCCTCTCTAAAGGTGTAGCTTTTTTTTTGACTAAAACGATTCTACTGCGTTCTGTGCTGTGGCGCGTGTGCGGCGGGCGAGCGGTGAAAAATTGGGACAACAGCAGCGCCAGATCGCCCTCAGTCCTTCTAGCTCGGCTCGCTCTTAGGCAAGCCGGCCCGAAAAATCAGCTCGGCAGTCAAGTTCAATTCCGGGAAAGCCAGCGACTCAACTGTGTCATCCCCCCGAAACTGTTTGACCTGGTACTCCCCATCTACCAATTGGCAAACCGAGAGGGTGGGTTGTTTGGGGCTGCCGATGAACTTGCGGCCGCCCAAACCGAGATAGTCCACGATCCAGTATTCAGGGATGCCCATTTCTTCGTAGTCGGCAAATTTGAAATGATAATCATCCCGCCAATTCGTACTGACTACCTCTACAGCCAGCCGCACCGAAGAACCCATCGTGATGATGGACTCCCTTTCCCAGCGCGGTTCGTTTGCCAGAGATGCTTGATCTAGGACAATTACATCGGGCTGATAACCAGCCTCATCGCGAGTGGGTTTAAGCAGGCAGTCACCGGGGATGGAGTAGGGTAATTCGCGTCGGTCAATTTCAACTCCTACTTTTAAGCTGATAAAACCTGTAACACCGGAATGGCGGCCAGTTCCTAAAGGCATTTCAACAATTACTCCATTGTGCAGTTCGTAGCGGCGAATAGAGTTCTCTGGATACCAGGCTGCGAACTCATCAAACGTGATTGTTTGTGGGATTGTTTGGGGGATTGTTTGGGCTTGGCTCATGTTGCTATTTCCTCTGACTTGTTGGTTTTGAACTGCGATCGCAACTAAACCGGACTCCTCATCCGCTCCGGGGGTAGTAGCTGTTCGTTCAAATGTAGACATATCTGGTCATTCCTGCCTCTTTGGGTATGTTTTAGGCATAGCTGTAACCATCTTTTCTGTGAACTGCTTTCTTGATGTACTCAAGTTTGATTCCAATCCGTTTCTTTCCTGATTTGGGGTAGATTTCACCGTTTCCATCAGAGTAAGGGCACAACCTAGCGATATAGGTTCCACGGTTAACACCTTTTGGGATAACGGTTTTAACGATATCCCCAGTGCAAAATCCGTGAATCGGTTTCAACGGACGGTACTTTTGCGGATAACCGATTGTGTCGGTTTGACACTTTTTCCTTCCACCTTGACCAGTTGATTTGACTCGCAAAATTTTACTGGTCAAGACTTTCAGAATGTTTGTTACACCAACGCAAGCTGCATCAATCCAATGTTCTTTGGCCAAATGCAGTCTTATCCGATTGAACTTGGTTTCTGCTCCGGTTCCTGTCGTTACAGGTAATTCGAGCATTTTCAACGTTTCAAGCAGTTTCCATCGAGTAGCATTGACAGCAGCAGCGTCTTTCAACGGTGCTTTTGCTTGCTTTAAAATCTTGGAAATGATATCCGGTTTACCTTTCAAGAAATCCTTGATGTCACGATCACCTTTCTTTTGATTGCATTTTTCACAGGCAATGCAAAGGTTAGAAACGCGATTACTTCCACCTTTGGAACGTGCCTGAATATGCTCGATTTGCAGTGGAACATCAGTCTTACCGCAATAGCAGCAGGTTCTATCGTATTTTTCCAGCAGATATTCACGAACCGAATAACCTTCTAAAGTCCCTTGCTGGTAATCGGTTTCAGAGATTTCAGGATTCTCCAATTGCTGCATATCAAACTTGACAAGTTCTTGTCTGATTTCAGCAATTAGAGCAAACTTGCAAAGCCGCTTTACCCATGTTTCAATCGTTTGAACACGATGCATCAAGCTTGGTGCTAACCAACCTTTCGGTCTTTTCCGATTAAGAAACCGAGCTTTACGGTATCTGGTTTTGCGTTGTCTGCGATTTAATCGAACGGCTCTACGTGACTGCAAAGCGTCTTTAATCACGCTTCCCCGGTGTTCAAGTTCCATTCCCCAGATCACTTCGTTTCTGTTGTTTACAAGCGAGATCCCGGTCGTTTTAGAACCTGGATCAATCTTGAGCGCGATCGGGTAAGTGATAATATTTTCTACCACCCGATTCACGATCAAAGTGAACGGATAGAAGCGAAACACAGCAGCTTTACCAGTATCCATCAGCTTTTGAGCATGAGCCGGATGAATAGGATTCATCGGTGTTTTGTTGGCATCAATCAGCAAAACGTGGTTACTCATGGTTTGATTTGGTCGGTTTGACCAGCCCTATGTAATGTTTGCTTCGACAATGCTTTCAAGGCTTGTTATGCAACGATCAGAGGGTTTTCAGGGTGTCTTTTACCTTTGTTTAACCGTTGCGACAGTTGCCATAAACTAGCGGTTATTCATGGGTGTCGTGACCGAGAAAGCGTAGCCAACCTTATTACAGGTAACTCTTTTTTACGGCTGAGTCTGCACGTTAGCCCCACCTACCCAAAATGTCTAATTCTGGGTAGTTATGGGTAGACACGATCTAACGGTAGGATCAGGAATCTGTTCGTTCTTCGACCACCCCTTCCATTCCAACATCTAAAAGATTGTCGGTTTTAGTCAGGGGTGGATCTCTTCACTCACGCGCATTCCTCCCGACGCTCACCTTGATCGGTAGAGAGCGGGACTCCTGCTGTCTTAGTTGAAGCTGGTTTGGTAGAAGCGCGTGGCGTCAAAAAAGGACGCACCTACACCCTTAGCCCCTTAGTTTACCGAGAACTGGGACAATCCGCTGATTACGTTCGGCAAGCTGGCTTTGAACCCATTCAGCAAGAGCAAATGGTGCTTCAATATGTAAGGACTCACGGCAGAATTACCAGAAAAGAAGCTGTGGAACTCGTGGAGTATCAGCGAAGACCAAGCTAGTCGCCTGCTGCGGAAGTTGACTGATGCCAACCAGTTGAAATTAGAGGGTCAAGGCCGCGCGTCATATTATGTTGTTTTCTCGCTTTTAAACACGCGATGCGCCTTTTAAACACGCGCCGCGCCTTTTAAACACGCGCCGCGCCTTTTAAACACGCACCGCGCCTTTTAAACACGCACCGCGCCTTTTGAACACGCATCTATAGAGTCTGTGGAGGAAAATAGCGTTCGTTAATTTGGACATTTAGCCCCTTATTCCAGGGTATTGGTACTATAGTCCCGGTGGGAAGTTGGCGACCTTTGACGCACAAAACAGTACAAATGCGATCGGGTACAATACCTTTAATATAGGTACTGTGACCAGGGTAGTACCTATATTAAAAATACTTATATAATAGAGATCAGTGGCTCAAGAGCCTTTACAGTGGTGCTTTTAATCAATGAAATCTTTTGAACAGACGTTTTTAACCCAGCAACCGATTACCCAAAAACTGCTTCAGACAATTCGCTTAATTGGGGAGTACAAAGGCAAGCAGGAGTTATACAAGCAACAAGCGCCACAAGTGCTAGAAACTTTGCGGCAAACTGCGATTATTCAAAGTACCGAATCTTCTAACCGCATTGAAGGAATTACCGTTCCTCTGGCGCGAATTCGCAAATTAGTAACGGAACGCACAGCACCAAGGGATCGTTCGGAACAGGAAATCGCGGGCTATCGGAATGTACTGAATACAATTCACGCTAGCTATGGTTATATTCCATTTACTCCGAATATTGTTTTGCAGTTTCATCGCGATTTATATCAATTTAGCGTCGGTTTAGGTGGCTGTTGGAAAACAACAGAAAATCTAATTACGGCAACCACAACTGATGGTAGACAAATAGTGCGATTTACTCCTGTTGCCGCCTATGCCACATCTCAGGCTATGGAAGAGTTGCATGAGAAATTTAATCTATTTTCCAGTGAAGGTGAGATTGAACCATTGTTGCTAATTGCTAGCTATGTTCTCGATTTTTTGTGCATTCATCCATTTCTGGATGGTAACGGACGAATGGCAAGATTGCTGACGCTGTTATTGTTGTATCAAGCGGGTTATGATGTAGGGCAGTTTATTAGTTTAGAACAAATTGTGGAGCACACGAAAGAAAGTTATTATGATGCTTTATACCAATCTTCTCAAAATTGGCATGAGGGTAAGCATAGCTTGTTACCTTGGTCTGAGTATTTTTTAGGCGTAATGTTACTAGGATCTTATCGAGAATTTGAGCAGCGGGTTGGGGTGATTGGAGGAGCAAAAGGAACGAAAACGGCAATGGTTTTACAGGCAATTGAGAGTTTGCCTTGGGATTTTTCGATGCGAGAGTTACAGCAGCGTTGTCCGGTGGTTTCTGTAGATTTAATTCGTCGCATTTTGCGTCAAGAACGGGATGAGGGAAGGATTAAATGTGTGGGACGGGGAGTGGATGCGCGGTGGCGAAAGTTATAGACAATTTAGTGGCTGACTTGCCAAAAGCTTTACAAGAGATGAAGGGTTTCTCATCTCATATGTCTCTTGTATATGAGAAGTTTTGCGGAATCTTACCCGAACGAGCAATTTGTGCAACAACCTGTTGCACAAATTGCTTTACCAAAAAATTGGGTCTAAAGCCCCGTCCTTCTAGGACGGCTTTAATTTCCGCTTATTGCAAATAATTGTTAAATATACGTATTTTGTAACTAAAAGCTTTCGCAAAAGTGATAAGATTTTATCATGATAGTTCTAGAGTTTAAGTTGAAAGGCAAAGCCGAGCAATATCGGGTCATCGACGAGATGATCAGAACAGCTCAATTTGTCCGAAACAAAACTCTTAGATATTGGATAGACAATCAAGGAGTTAAGCTAATTGATCTGTACAAACAATGCGCCATTATGGCAAAAGAGTTTGAATGGGCAGGCAAGCTTAACTCAATGGCACGTCAGGCTTCTGCCGAACGTGCCATTTTTGCTATCCAACGTTTTTTCGCTAATTCCAAAGCAAAAACACCAGGCAAAAAAGGCTACCCAAAGTTTAAGAAAAATACTCGCTCTGTCGAATACAAAACATCAGGATGGCTACTTTCTGCCGACAAAAGATGTTTGACATTTAAGGACGGCTTTGCTGCTGGAATTAATTTGAATTTAAATACGGTGGGGCACACCGAAATAAACGCTTGGGGACAGACCGATCTCTACTCTTTGATGGCAGCATCAACGAGCAAATCGACTGATTGATCCAAGAATCCCCGCGCCTTCAAGGCCGGGGAGTGTCAAAATAAACAGCCATTATTGATTAAGCCTGGTTTATTGCCGATGGCCAACACCCTGTATGGACGCAAATCCGTCGATCGCACCAGCCACGAGAGCTAGTATCATATAGCACATGGTACTAGAAAAGAAGCTCAAACTCATCCGCGATGTCGAAACGGGCATCATTGCTCATCAGGTCTGCTGCGTTGGGGTACTTCACACTGGTTTGGGCTCTTCAATTGCAGCGAAGTGGCCGGTGGTTGAGTTGGAGTATCGGCGCTTCTGCGGCCCCGATGCAGGTCGAAAGCGTTTTGTTCTCGGTAAAGTCCAAATGGTTCGGGTTAGCTCCACTCCTGAGTTATGGGTGTGCAGTATGGCGGGTCAAAACCTTCACGGCAGCAAGAAACGCTATAGCTGGCAAAAGTATAGTCATTTATAGACATGGGAGGCTTCAAGTCCCTCCCCCTTCACTTTTACTTTGAGCGGATTAACCCGCCTCGGCTGAACTACGCAGCTCCCTATCCCATTGCTGAACGCATTTGGGATTGCTTTTCTCAGGATGTTGTAAGAAGCATTAATATCGGAATTAATTAATTGACCAACTGATGTCTTGTACAAACCTCTTTTGATTCGCTTACCACTAAATACGACATCATCAGCGCCAGTATGCCCATACACAGGAATCGGATCTAGATTCAGGAAACTTGAGATAGAGGTGTAAGATTCCTCTTGCACGATCACCTTAATTCCAACCAATCGAGCCTTGTATCCCAACATTTCAATCAGTTGAGCGTGAGGAATGCTGACAAAGTTTTGATTGGTTTGCTTTCCCAAGCCAATCTCGGTTTTCCATTGTGCATTCTTGCCAACTACTAGCGTCCCAATTTGTTTTGCGACTAAAAGCTCGACTATCAATCGACTGGCGTGATGCAAGTAATTATCGACTTTTTGGTTGCGACAGCGAGTTAAACGCTGAATGCGAGGTGAACTCTTGCGGCTTCCTTTTAACTGAGATTGTAACTCGGCTTTACGTTTGTTATAGAACTGATTAATCGATTTCAATGGTCGCCCGTTAATCAGGAGAGGGATAAAACCCGGCTGATTTGAAGTTAGCGCCACCAAATTATTCAGTCCTAAATCAATACTAGCTATAGATTTATCGTCGCTGACGGTGGACTCCGGTTCATGATAAATTACCTCGACTATATAAGAATCGCATTTGGGAACCAGTCTAACTTGACAAATACGATCGGGATTTACTTTGGTCTTGATCAGGATTTCCGTACCCGAAAGTTTGATAATTCCTTTCTTCAATTGCTTGCTGCTAATCGCCTGAATCGTATAGACAAGAATGTTTCGACCTTTGACTTTATCTTTGTACTTCGGTAGCTTCGGGCGACCCGTGAATTTAGAGGAATCAATTTTGTAAGTTTTGACTGCTTCAAAAAACGATTTCCAATTCTTGTCCAATACCATCAAGATTTGTTGGCTTACCTTAGCTGGTAAAGCCTTGTATGCTTGATGAGACTTCATCAAACGGTTCATCTCGTTGTAGTTAATGTAACCCCACCCATAGACAAAACTCTGACGAATGACGTAGTTGGCGGCATTGTAGAGATTCTTCGATTTAAAGGCTAATTCATCAATCTGGGCGAAACGGAGTTCTGTCGTTTTAATAATATGCCTCTCTGCTAGTTGCATTCAGAGTCCCCATTTTTTGATTCATTAATTGTTCTTTATTTGACTTCCATGACTATATGATACTACTATTGTTTATAGATGCTTAAAATCTTATTGGAGTTTCACAATACCGATTACGATGCCTTGGCGCTCTGTTTATCTAAACTCCACCACAAATCCCTGGAATTGGAACTAACTCCTTTCCTTCCCTACAAGCTTGGATGGTCTGGGGGACGGGGCGAATGGAGCGTTGTCCGCCCCCTTATCGAACAGCACTGCCCCAATGCCGTTATCTGCATTGATTGACCTGCATTCACTCTTGACACAAGAGTGCGTGAATGCAGGCCGCCGTTAACTATAAAGAAACACGCACCGCGCCTTTTAAACACGCACGGAGCATAAAAGAAACACGCGCCGCGCCTTTTAAACACGCATCTATAGAGTCTGTGGAGGAAAATTGGGTGGTCTCGGCGCGAGCTCATCTCCGCTCACTTGCTCATTTTAAGAATTTACATTATTAATAATTTACTAAAATTAGCCTTTTAGCCTTTTATTTAAAATTATTAATAAATTACTAAAATTAGCTTTTTAGTAATTTAGATATTGACTATTTTCGTTTTTTAGAGGACGATATATATAGAAAACCCCATCCCATGTCCCTAAAGCCATGATCGCAGTCGCCATCGCGTCCCTGTCCGGGGGGCAGGGCAAGACAACCGCATCTCTATTCCTGAGCCGCCTCCTAGCGAGCCGGGGCTATCCCACACTGGCTATCGACGCCGACCCCCAACACAACCTGACCACCTACCTGGGGCTAGAACTGCAACCCAACCAGCCCACCTTGCTGGAAGTTCTCAAAAAATCCGTGCCCATCGAAGACGGCATCTATCCAGTCGAAGGTAGCGACAACTTGTTTCTAATTCCCTCCGACGACGGCCTAGACGCGGCCGCCGACTACCTATCCAGCAGCGGTGTCGGTGCCACCCTATTGCTGCGTCGCCTCGAACCAGTTGCCGAAGCCTTTAAATTTTGTATCATTGACGCACCCCCGCAGCGCTCGCAGATTTGCCTAACCGCAATCGGTGCCGCCGACACCGTAATCGTACCCGCCGAAGCTTCCGTCAAAGGCTACGGTTCCCTAGTGCGGACACTCGACTTGCTCAACTCCATGAGAGATGTCAAAGCAACCAACGCTACCGTACTAGGAGTGCTGCCCTTCCGCGACCGCTGGATTGGCAACACTCAAACCCTAGAAAGTCGCCTTGCCGTAGAAGGAATGAAAGACGAAGTTGAAAACGAATTAATTCTCCCTTCAATCCGAGAATCCGAACAGTACAAAAAAGCCATTAACAAACGCCAAACTCTCAGTGAATTAGGACATCCCGACTTAGAATACCCCTTTGAAATTCTGCTCGCCAAAATCGAGTCTCTTTTACAACAAAAAGTACAATGAGTGACAGCATCCTCGACCAAATTCGCTCTAACCGCAAGCGAACAGTTGTTCCAAGCCGAGAAGATACTTTAATCGCCCCCAAACAGGAGAGCGAACAAATTACCCAACAGTCAACTCCGGCGAACGAACCTTCAAAAGAAACCACGGGTGACTATTCAACCTTAGAGGAATTAAAAGCCGAACTCGCGAAAATTCCGCCAACTCGCCGCCATTCTGCTGTTGTTTTAGATGCCGAAATAGATGCTAATTTGACGAGATTTTGCAAAGAAAAAGGAGTGACTGTAGAAGTATTTTTAGAAGCTGCATGGCTGCAAGCAGTAGCTTCATCCGAGCTGATGGAAAAAATCTTGGTAGAAGCTAAGTGCCGCTACGATTCAAGAAAACTTGCTGGAAAGCTGAGGCGGCTGATCACAATGCTATCCGGGCGTTGATAGGGAGATGCTACTGCCATTAAAAGAACGAATTTTTGATGGTGAGTGTTGCAGTTTTTTGCGCTCATCGGGACAAGAACGCAGCGATTAATTTGGCTCTTGTCCCATTATCGAGAGTTCGGATGGCTAATCCTGAATTCACGCCCGACGACGCTCTCTTGAGCCGACTCCCTAGGAAGAAGCAGGAAGTAATAGCATGGAACAAAATCCTCACCTGGCGCGGAGTTTTCAGCTTGTCTATGTTCTATGCAGCTTCACAATAAATTTTGGTGTAAGTTTCATCAGAGCCCTAGATGTCTGTCTTATCCACTTTGTATCAATCTTATGTAGTTCTCTCAAGCGCTAAAATTCCAAATGCTGCACGGCCCGCCGCTTAGTTTCCTCCCCACGCCTGTCATATTTTGCCGTAGTTACCGGAGAAGCATGACCCGCCAACTTTTGCACCGTCACAATATCCACCCCAGCATCAAGGAGGTCCGAGCAAAACGTGCGCCGGAAATCGTGGGGACTAAAGGACTCCCCCCCAGCGAGAAACGCCCGCCGCTGCACAATCTTCAACACACCATCCTCCGTCATCCGCCGCCGCTGAATTTCTCCCCCCTTCCGAATCGGGTACAACAGAGGTCCCGGAGCCTCTCCCCTCAACTCCAGCCACTGGGACACTAAAAGGCAAGCAGACTCCGGGAGATAAACCGTCCTGTCTTTCTTGCCCTTGCCCTCTCGGACGAACAGCGCTCCCGTAGATAGGTTGAAATCTCGCTTCAAGAGATTGACCGCTTCAGAGCGACGGATGCCACCCCCTCGCAAGATAGCAATCAGCGCCGAGTCCCTAACATCAATAGGGGTCTTACCAGAGCAGCTTTGCATCAATGCAGCAATCTCACAGAGCGTTAGCGCCCGCCCCCTAACTTTTCCCGATTGCTTGATACTCCTGACATCCACCGCTTTACTGTAATCTATTGGGTCGATTAAATCCAAGCGCAGAGCTTCCTTTAACACCCGCCGTAGGGCGCACAGCATTTGGTTCACCGTCGCGGGGGCGTACTTTTTCTCAAGGGCCGAGCGCAGAGCCGCCGTATGTCTGTAGCGCAATGCCGCCCAATTCAAAGTCATTGCGTCGCACTCCCCACCTGTCAGCATTCGGGCCATGATATTGAGTCCTTCTCTCATGGTTGCCTTTGACCGCTCGCTACCCAAACTGTCGATGTACACTGCTGCTGGATGCTGAGTCAGGGGGACTGGACAGCGCAAATTCAAGGTTTCCGGCTCTTGCTCTGGGAGTAGATCGAGCATTTACTCTTTCAAAGTGATATTATAAATACTAAATTTTACGCCTTTAACGGCGCAAAATATCGATCAATTTGGCTCCTCTCTCGTTCGCCCTCACCGTCTGGGAACGGACTCGTGTGTTCTTTCTTGTGGCCACGGCTGGTTAGTCGTAAGGAAAGTTAAAGGATCGAAGTCTAGAGAGTCAGCGAAGCATCAACTAGCTTGTTTTCATAAGCGTGTAACAGACTTGCGTCAAGATTACTTGCACAAATTAGACAATATATGGGGCTGGACTTTATATGATTAGGTACGATCGCACCTAATCCCTTCAACTTATCGCCCCTAAAAGAGGTATAACCCGATGATTTATTTGCCAATTACAATCGCCCATATAAAAGATCGATCGCCCTTGCAAAAAAAAAGTGCGATCGATCGCCTTTCCATGCAATCTATGTTATGTTCTAGAGTAAATCTAAAAGAGTTCGCGCTTTGATTATTTACCCTTTCCCAACTTAAGTATCCCCAAAAGATATGCACAATGCCAACTGAAGACGAGCGGCCAACATCGCCTAATGAACCCACAGAACCCGCTCCGAAAAACGATCCGTTTGCTTTCTCTTCTGAGTTAAGGTTAAATATAACAGAAGGAGTCGAGTTCATTACCAATCGACTTATCTTAGGACAAAATATAACCCTCGATTTATTTGGCGGTAAAACTTCTCAGATTCCCGAAGCTATCAACGTTGACTTGATAGCTGAGTCAGGAATTCAAACATCAATTGCTGAACTGTTACCAAAACTACCTAGACAGAGTATAGACCAAATTATCGCCAGTAACCCCCAGGCATATTTCCTTGAATATGCAGCACCCGTACTAAAACTAGGAGGTCGTATTTATATCAATGCCACGAAAAGAAATCCTTTTGGCAAACTCCCAAATGCCGAAACTAGAGAGCAACTGGGATTAATAGTTGTGCAAGAAAACGCGCCACTAGACACCAGATTTACCAACCAAAAATTTTCCAGAGAAACTCCCAGAAATGATGGCACTTTAGAAATTCCGTTATCTAGCTTAAAAACTACTATTTTGGAGAAAATCAAATGACTATAATTAGCAATCATTTTGACCTACTCTATTTTACCAATTGTAACTTCGATCCACCTTTAATTCGCGATTCAAAAATCGTCATTCCCACCCGTCAACTAGGCTTACTACCAAGTCATCCACTTAATCCCCAAAATGAAATAATTTTCCTGTCAAAATCTTACCTGATTTTCGAGGGAGTGAAAACATCGGTACGTCAGTTAACCGGATATATAGAAGAACCTCCCGGTTCTCATCATTTCACACCTCTAGAAGAAAACTCTAGAACAGTCATAGATGATGATTTTCCCGATGTTGGTAAAACAGTAAGTTTATTTGGACTAGAAGGTGCTTTTGAAGATCCGTTAGAATGGGTTGATTGGGAAATTGAAAGTACATCATTTTATCTCATGGAACATCCATCAGATGACTGGGAATTTACAGAGTTGTGGATAAATACAACTAATTTTCCTCTAAAAGTTATGCTATTGGTTAGAGATAAGCAGGGAATTAGCTGTGTTTACGATCCATCTCAAAATTATCAACTAATATTTTTAAGTTTCACTTATGAAGAGGCGAAGTTATGGCTAGAAAAACAATATAAACTTGTGCCGCAGCGTTTTCCAAAAGAGGTATGTGTATAATAGACATCTCCTAAAAAGATTCTGGAAGCCTTCCCCTATCTGGACAAAAACCTAATTTTGGGAGATGTCTATTGGTCATAATAACTGAATAATATACTTCCAATACCTGCACAATATGCGGTCATGTTTATAGAAAACTTGGTGGTTCTAAGAACTTTAAATGCCCTGAATGTGGTTATGAAATACCACGATATTTTAATGGAGCTTTGGGAATTTTTCTCAAGGCAATGTGGGATACTACCTTTACCAACTCAATTGGTGATGTTGTACTAGACATTCAGGATATCCATAATGTCGGAAGATGTCTCGGTTAAAAGTATCAGGTGACTCAGTTGACAGTAAGTTATAACTCGGTGTATGGCACTTTTGTTGCCCGTACACTCTGTCAAGTGGAGGGCTAATCGCGCTTTTTTCAGCAACAGCAGACAGGGGGAAGGTGCAGAGTTTTACCGTTTTGGTAAGTTCTGCGTCCTAATCGCCTTGGCAGTTGCTATCTGAAATTTCTCAGCTTCGCAATGTAACAAATAAGAGCGATTCAACAAGGGTTAAAAACCGTGAGTACGGTGGAGGAACTGTAACAAGTCGATCGGCAAACAACCCGCTCGCGTCAAAAAACAGCACGTCGCCCAGTGGCAAAAGCGCGATCGCCCGATCGACTCAGCAGTCTGCTCCCTTTTCAAAGAGAACTCAAGCATATAAAATAGAAATTGACTGGCGGACGTGATTCAGGGTAATGATTTGCTAATTGATACCAGCCCGCATCAAAGTGGTGATAGAAGCCCCTCAAACGTTGAAAATTACCGCTTCGCGAAGGCGATCGTTAAATGTTCTTCTTTGAAGAGACGACGATCGCCCAACGCGATTGATGATGCAAATCCGTTGATTGCACTCAGCCAGCGGGCTGGCAATAGGAGACTTATCTTTTTTTAACACAACGGTTAACCCTAGATTCTATCTAGGTTAGGCATCACGCACTAATACAAAAAAGAAAAGGCTTTCAGGAGGCTTTCAGGCTCCTCACACGTCGCAGAGAAGGACTCAAATCCAAAAAAATTGGTTTCGGCGCGTAAAAGCTATTAGTTTCAAGTGCGGTTATCACCCAGCATGAATAATTTTTAATTGCAAAAAAACTGATGTCACAAGTAACAACTCCCAACAATTCGACTGCGCCTTCTTCCCCAATCCTGCCATCCCCACCCGTTGCTGCGGGTGGTATGGATATCCAAGGTGTTGAAACACAGCCATTATCGATCGGTAATAATGGTACTTCGACAACGCCATCATTAATCGGTAATGGTGCTTCGACAACACCATCATTAATCGGTAATGGTGCTTCGACAACGCCATCATCCCCAGTAACAACTCCCAACAACTCAACAGGGCCTGCTTCTCCAATCCTGCCACCATCCCCAAGTAATGGTTCTTCTACTGAGTCAATACCACCAGTAACAACTCCCAACAACTCAACAGCGCCTGCTTCTCCAATCGGGCCATCATCCCCAAGTTCAAGCCCAACTCTCATTCCCACCCAAGTCAGCTTACCCAATTCAGACTGTGAGTGTCCAGAACTCCCAGAACCGCCAACGGTTATATTTCAGTCACCAGTGCAACCGCCAAAAGTTACCAGCGACGGGCGCATTGCGATTATTGGCGATAATGGCAGCAGTCTTCCCAACAGTGCAGTTAAGGATGACATTTTGCTCTTTGATGGAGGAGGTAACAATCTCATTTTCGGCAGCAAGGGCAATGATATCATTCACGCCGACAACGGCGACGATCTGGTGTACGGTGGCAAAGGCAATGACTTAATCAGGGGCGATCTCGGTGCTAATACCTTAATTGGTGGCAGTGGCGATGACACAATCTATGGTGGTGTCGTAGATTTATTGAAGCGCAATCAGAATCAATCTTTGTCTGCCGAAATACAGAATCAACCTGCATTGCTCTTTGGTGGTAGTGGCAACGATCTACTGTTTGGGATGGAACAAAACGATACCATCATTGGCGGTAAGGGCAACGATCGCGCCTATGGGGGTAAAGGAGATGACTTGATCTATGGCGAAAAAGGGCGTGATACTCTTTATGGCGGTCAAGGTCAAGATACGATTATCGGTGATTACGGCGATCTAAATACTACGGATACAAATGATGAGGGAGATTTACTCTTTGGCGATGGTGGAGACGACGCTATCGCGGGTGGCATTGGCGACGATACCATTAATGCCGGAAAGGGTAACGATCTCGTTTATGGTGGCAAAGATAATGACTTGCTCTGGGGTCAACTTGGCAATGATACCCTCGTAGGCGGTGAGGGCAATGATACTTTATACGGTGGTACAGGAGAGGCAAACAATCTAGATTCTCAAGGGCGCGACTTGCTATTTGGAGGGTCTGGAAATGACTTGATCTTTGGCAATGAAGGTGAGGATTCGCTTTCTGGCGGTGAAGGTAATGATACATTATACGGGGGTAAAGGTAATGATATCGTTGACGGCGGCAGTGGAGATGATTTGCTGTTCGGCGATGAGGGTAACAATACAATTTGCGGTGGTGAAGGCAAGGATACTATTTATGGCGGTACAGGAAATAACACCTTCTGTGGTGGTGAAGGCAATGATATGTTGTTTAGTGGTGCCGGCAATGACTTAATGACGGGGGGCGAGGGGGCAGATACGTTCCGGTTCCAGTATGTCGAACCGGGCGAATCAGCGGTATCAGTTGGTGGCGGCCAAAACGGAAATCCTTTTGGGTTAGATACGTTGACTGATTTCACACCCGCACAAGATAAGATTCAATTGGATCGCAGAGTCTTGCCCGTGTTGCAACCCGGTACTTTGCCAGCAAACCTTTTTAGCGTTACCGATAACTTTAACGTCAATAATCAGGGTGCGAGTCCGGCTCGGGTAATTTACGACAAAACAAGCGGTTTGGTGTACTATAATCCTTTGGGTACGCTGGGAGATGAAGTACCATTAATGCAACTCCAACCAAATTTGAATATCAGTTCTAACGACTTTGACATTGTGTAAATTGTTAGGACATAATTAGTAGGGGCGGGTTCGCCAGGATATTAATTTCAAAGCCTGATGCTTGATAAACCCGCCCCTGCCATACACGAAGAATGCTACTCTAAATTTAACAGTTTTAATTGGTGAAATTATTGTGTGGGTGGGCTTCCCGCCCGTCCCAAAAATACAATTTAGATGCGCCTCAGCTTTGGACAATTTTGAATATAATCGTGTGTGGGGGCGGGTTTATAGATATCTGGACTAGATACAATTATATCTCGGCGAACCCGCCCCTACAGGATTTATGTCTAATTAATTGGACTTGATATATCGTGGAAAACAAGGCAGATATCTATAGTCGCGGTAATGTTCTTTACCCACAAGGAGAATTGACGGATGCGGAAACTAGCTACCGACAAGCGATCGCCCGCGAACCCAATAATCCAATGGCTTACTATAATCTTGGAGTCGTCCTTGACGAGCGGTATCTGCTAGAAGAAGCAGAAACCAACTACCGACAAGCGATCGTCCTTAAACCTGATTATGTCAAAGCTTACAGCAATCTGGGTTGCGTTCTTGTCAAGCTGGATAAGTTATTCGAGGCGATCGAGGTTTTCCGACAAGCGATCGCTCTTTCTCCCAACTGGGCTACCTTACACAATAACCTCGGTCAAGCACTTCAGGCACAAGGAAAAGTCGGTGATGCTCTATCTGCTTACATCGAGGCGATTCGATTGCAGCCCGATCTGGTTTTAGCTCATTATAACGCCGGCCAAGTTTGGCAGAGCCAAGGTCAGCACGGGTCGGCGGGTCGGTGTTTTGAGAAGGTGATAGAACTCGCTCCCGATAACGCTTCAGCTTATAGTGAGTGGGGCTATTCTCTCATGGCAGAAGGCAAGTTGGATGCAGCAATGGCGTGCTTTCAGAAAGCAATTTCCCTACAGCCGACATTTGTTGAAGCTTACTGCGATATGGTTCTCCAAACCATACAGGAAAGCTCTGTAGAAGGTAAAGAAATTGACGAACTGGGACAAGCTAAAATTGCCTGTGCCAGATTTATTCAAGCACTACAGCGGCAATCAAACGCTCCCGAAGTTTATGCCAATCTCTGGCAAACTTACGTTCATTTAGGAAATGTTTTATTCGAGTATGGTGAATTCAAACAAGCAGAAATTTATTATCATAAAGCTTTACAGATTAAACCCAATGACGTAGATATTTTAGGGCGGGTGAGTCATTGTTTGGTAAAACAGAAACGGCTCAAGGCGGCGGTGATAGTATGCCATATTGCAAGAATTATTCAACCAGATGCACCCTCGCCCTACATTAAATCTGTAGGGACACGGCAGTGCCGTGTCCCTACTTGTAGCAAAACTTTTAATAAAAGGTATAACTCACTTCCA
The DNA here is from genome assembly GCA_003003725.1 of filamentous cyanobacterium Phorm 6. Classification (GTDB taxonomy): domain Bacteria; phylum Cyanobacteriota; class Cyanobacteriia; order Cyanobacteriales; family Microcoleaceae; genus Microcoleus. Next base: position 18,622 of record PVWI01000008.1, read on the forward strand.
AAAGGCACTTTGTGTGCCAAAAATTGGGTTTTTACGGTACAATTAAACGGGGCTAGATATATTAGCACTCTCCCGGAAAGCCAGTCAAATGCAGTCAGTATGCTAGCCCTACAAAGCCAGTCAAATGCAGTCAGTATGCCGGCCCTACAAGGTTTATTAGAGATGTCTATTGGTGTTGATTCATCGGAACTTGAGTCTAATCCAGTCTCTAACAAATTACCTGACTTTGATTCCTCCCAACCGGGATGTGAGGGATTAAACTGCACGCCCTGCTTGAAGCGAATTTACCAGCAGTTTGCTCCCATTTATCAGGGGTTAGGCATTCATGTTTTTAACAATAATCTAGCGAATATTTCTCTTGATTCACCCAGTAATTTTGTAGCGGTGATCCCAGAGGGACGCGCTTGGATTGTTCCGCAAAAAAACTCTTGGATGATTTGTAATGCTATTGCTATTATTACTCCCGATAATTATCTCTTAACTGATATTTCTCGCGAGTATCCGGGTTCTTTGCCTGGGTGTATGCAACATGATACAAACAAACATCGGGTTTTTAATTTAGAAGAATTACCAATCTTAGAACAAATTGATGGGACAGTTGCAGTATTATCTGGACTTTCTGGAAATGTTTACTTTCATTGGATGGTGGATATTCTGCCCCGGCTCGACATTTTACGTCAAAGTAAGGTAGATTGGGAGAAAATAGATGGGTTTTTAGTTAATAGCATCGCGCAACCTTTTCAGCGAGAAACGCTCTTAATGTTGGGGATTTCACCATCCAAGATTATCGAGAGCGATCGCCACCCTCACATCCAAGCTAAAAAACTCATTGTACCATCTTTTTCGGGTTCTATCGGTTGGCTGCAACCGCGAGCTTTGAAATTTCTGCGACAGGAATTTCTGAAACAAATTCCCTCGCCAAGTTCCCCTTATCCAGAACGTATTTATATCAGTCGAGCCAAGTCTCGATATCGGCGGGTAATCAATGAAGAAGAAGTGATGGATTACCTGGCTAAATTCGGTTTTCAAAGTTTTGTAACAGAATCTTTGTCGGTAGTCGAACAAATTGCGCTATTTTATCATGCTAAAATAATTGTAGCCCCGCATGGTAGTGGGTTAACTAATATTATTTTTTGCCGTAATGGGACTAAAATCATTGAACTTCTTTCTCCCCACTATCTTAGACCTTATTATTGTATCATCAGTCAACTTTTAGGGCTGGAACATTACTATTTAATAGGGGAGGTATTTGCCTGTTATCCCATCCGAGAGTTGATGTATCAAAATCCTATGACAGAAGATATTAAAGTTAGCTTTAGCCAATTGGAAGAAATGATGAAGATTGCCAATATAATAAATCCCAATTCGTCGGTTGCGAAGCCGACTCATAAGCAAACGACTATCAATTCTGAAACTACCGCAGTGCAGTATCCCTCCGTCGCACAACCTACTTCTATGCAAACCGCTATCAATTCTGAAACTACCGTAGTGCAGTATCCCTCCGTCGCACAACCTACTTCTATGCAAACCGCTATCAATTCTGAAACTACCGTAGTGCAATTACATGAACAAGCCGAAGTTTATTTAACACAAAGGAAATTAGAAGAAGCAGAAGCAACTTGTTTGCAAGCTTTGAATAATCAACCGAAGTCAGCACCAATTATAAAATTGCTGGGGAATATTCTGCACGCAAAAGGCAAGATAGAAGAGTCCCGAAAGTGCTATATAACAGCGATTGAAATTCAGCCTGATTTTGCCGCAGCTTATGTAAATTTAGGCAGTTTATACGCACAGCAGCAACAGTGGGATTCTGCCATAAAGTATTATCAACAAGCAATACACATTGACCCTAATTTAACGGCAGCTTACCGCAATTTAGCAAAGGTTTGGACGCAGTTAAACAAGCCTACCGAAGCGGCAGACTGTTGGTATGCTGCATTGAGTCTGGAACCGGAAAAGTTTTCAGCACAAGAATGCGTTAACCTGGGAAACACTTTGGTGCGGTTGGATGATATTACGCGAGGAATTTATTGTTACCAACGCGCTTTGGAATTAAACCCCAATTTGGTAGGAGTTTATCAAAATTTGGGGGAAGCTATGAAGCGACAAGGAAAGTTAGAATCGGCGCTAGTTTATTATCAAAAAGTAATAGAACTAACTAACAACGCGGCGGATGGGTGGGATTTATCTAGCCCTAAAAATGGGGTACATGATAGCCATGAATCGGCGAATGTGTTGGATTTGTCTAACCCGAAAAACGGGGTTGTTGATAGCCATAAATCGGCGAATGTGTTGGATTTGTCTAACCCGAAAAACGGGGTAAATGACAGCCATGAATCGGCGAATGTGTTGGATTTATCTAGCCCTAAAAATGGGGTACATGATAGCCATAAATCGTCCGAACCCATTACTTCCGAGGATGCGGAGGCGTTGATTGTTTTGGCAGGACATTATTATAATAAGGGGAAATTGTCTGAGGCGATCGCGCAGTGTCAACGAGCGATTTCACTTCAACCCCAGGCTGTTGGTGCTTACCATATATTGGGGGAAGCGCTGCAAGTGAGTGGGAAACTAGAAGAGGCAAAAAATTGTTATTTTAAAGTATTAGAAATTCAACCGAATTTTGCTGAGGTTTGGGCAAGTCTTGGTAATGTTTTCGCACAGCAGCAACGATGGCAAGATGCAATTAATTCTTACCAAAAAGCAGTTAGTTTACAGCCTCAAATCGCAGAATTTTATCGAAAATTGGCGAACATTTTTGAGCGAATTGGTGCCACAGAGCAAGCAGCAATTTGTTCGTATAAGGCAGTGAATTTAGAACCGCGAGGAGCCACCGCAGAGCAATGCTTAATTCTGGGGAATACGCTGTTGGGACAGGAGAAAGTAGATGAGGCAGTGGCGTGTTATCGTCTGGCTATTCAGTTGAATCCTAAGTTATCACCAGCTTATCATAATATTGGGGAAATTTTGAGCCGAAAACAGGAGTGGGAAGGCGCAGTTAATGCTTACCGTCATTCCATTCAAGTTAAACCGGATAATGCGGGGTCGCATTATGGTTTGGCAAAGGCTTTGTCTGCACAAGAATTTTGGGAAGAAGCCGTTGTTAGTTACCGAAAAGTTATCCAGTTTAATCCTAATTCGGCGGAAGTTTATCATCAATTAGGAGATGCACTAACAAAGCTACAAAAGTGGGAGGAAGCCATCAGTGTGTATCGTCGGGCAATTGAGTTAAACCCGGATAATTCTTGGTCGTACAATAATTTAGGAGATACACTGATTAAATTGAAACGGTGGGAGGATGCGATCGCTCCCTACCGTTATGCTACACAGCTTAACCCAAACTGGGCTGGGACTTTCTACAATTTAGGGGAAGCGCTAGCGCAATGCCAACATTGGGAGGAGGCGATTGTGGCCTACTCTCGCGCTGTCGAGCTCAACCCCGAACTACCGGGGATTGAAAGCAAATTAGCGGGTGCTTTCCGAGAACGAGCTATATTAGATTTAGATGCAGCTTTTAACTGGTATCACAAGGCTATTAAAGTCAATGCCAATGAAGTAGAGACTTATCACGAGTTCCTAGAAATTAAGCAAAAATCGCCGGAAATTGGCTTACAATTGGGCAATACTTTGGTGAACCACAATCGGCTGGATGAAGCGATTAATTTATATCAAACAATACTCCATACATTCCCTGAAAATTCAGAATTATACTTGGATTTAGGTAAGGTTTTTGCTCAGAGAAATGACTGGGAGGGAGCGCTGACTGCCTACCGCCGCGCTATTGAGATTGACCCAAATTATTGTTGGTCTCATCACGAACTCGCCGAAGTTTTAGCAGCACAAGGTAAGCGAGATGAAGCAATATCCAGCTACTATCGAGCGATTGAAACTAATCCTTCTCCTTCATTTTGGCATTATCATAACTTGGCGAAAGTTCAGTCGAGTAAAGGTGAATGGGAGCAAGCGGTAGTCTCCTACCGCAAGGCAATTGAGATTAACCCAGATTATTCTTGGTCGCACAGAAACTTAGGCGATATTCTAGCAGCACAGGGGAAAACTGATGAAGCAACTGTCTGTTATCGCCGCGCTATTAAACTTAAACCTAGAATCTTCTAATTTTTGAGACAAAAAGTCTTATGTCTGACCAAATTGAGCGACTAATTGCACACTATCAAAAAGCTTTGCTAATTAAGCCAGATAACACCGAAGTTTACAGCAATCTGGCAGAATTATATTACAAGCGGGGTCAATTAGATGAGGCTATCGCTGTCTACCGCTGTGCCATTGAGGTAAAACCAGACGCTTATCAAACTTATTATCGATTAGGAGAAATATTGCAAGAACTACAGCGATGGCCGGAGGCTATTTATTGTTACCTTCAAGTGATTTCTTGTTACCAAGAAGGTCTTCATGTAGAGCAGATATTTGTTGACTCCTATTACAAATTAATAGATATAAAAAATAATTGTCCGCTCCCAGAAGTGATTAATATCTACCGCCAAATAATTCGGGAGAAACCTGATTTTTACCTGCCTTACCTTGATTTGGGAGATATGTTGACTCAACAAGGAAACTTAGAAGAGGCAATCTCCTGTTACCAAACTGGTAGTTACAAACACCTTTTAAGTTCTCACCCCGATTTTGCAAAAAACTATTTGAATCCACAGAACCGACGCGAACCCAATTTTTTAATCGTTGGCATTGGAAAAGGAGGAACAAGTTCGCTGTATTATTACCTGGGAAAGCATCCTCAAATCCTGCCAGCTATTAGAAAAGAAATACATTTTTTTAGTGAAAATATCGAGCGGGGATTAGACTGGTATTTATCTCATTTTCCACCCATTCCTAAAGAATCTAATTTTTTGACTGGAGAAGCAACTCCTTGGTATTTTGTGAGTTTTGAATCTGCAAAGAAAATAGCTCATGTTTTTCCGGATGTTAAGTTGATTATCCTTTTAAGAAATCCTATATTTAGATCTTTTTCTCACTACCAAATGCAATTAAGAGTGGGAGAAGAGCAGAGATCGTTTGCAGAGGTAATTAGCTCAGAAATTAAAGCTATCAGAAATTTTTCATCTCCTGATGAAGTTGACTCGGATTATTGGCAGACGGAAAAAGGTTGTTTATTATTTAGCTTATATTTCTACTTTATCGAGAAGTGGATGGCTGTATTTCCGAGGGAACAGTTTTTGATTTTAAGGAGTGAAGATTTTTATGCTAATCCGGCGGCTACTCTAACTCAAATTTTCGAGTTTTTGGGGGTGCCGGATTATCCCCTTGCAGAATATCCCAATTATAATCCGGGGTCTTATAATCCCATAAGCGATGATTTGCGGCAGACTTTAGCCGAGTTTTTCCGACCTCATAACCAGAAGTTAGAGGAATATCTCGGCATAAAATTTAACTGGGACGAGTAATCATCGAAAACCTAGCCCCCCGCCTCCTGCCTCCTACTCTCTACCTCCGGCCGCTTGCAGCGCGTCGAGTTCATCTTGGGTTTCTAGCGCTGTCTGCATCCAAGCTTGGGATTGAGATGCTAAAGCTTGGTAACGATTTTTCTCTTCCTCAAGTTGCCACATTTGGCTTTGCTTTTGTGTCTCCGATTGCCAAAGTTGCTCAACGCAGGTTAAAAGTAGATTGAGTTGGCGTTGAGTCCATCGAGAAGCCTCTATTTGAGACAAGTATTGACGCAAATAATACCGTTCTTTTGGGAATTTTGCTGGAGCAATAACGAGCGCAGAGTTGGAGTCAGAGAGGTAGAGGGGATAAGGATAGTAGGCAATCTCTTTACCAGTGGCGATCGCAGCCGCTAAAATATGCCAATTTAAGGCTAGCAAATCCCTGACCTCGGAATACCGAAACTCTCGCAGCAACTCCACCGCAAATAGAGCGCACAAATCCCGATGTTGGTTAAATTCCAGTAGCTTGAGTAAAGAGCCGTCATTCGAGTTGATAACTTCCAAATCTTTGTCCAGCTTCATGTCTGGACATACGACAGCTACAGCATCAGATTCACAAGCCGCCGTGACAAATTTTTCCACCATTAGAGGCAGTGCGATGCGATCTGAGGTAAACTGCAAGAAATATTCTCCCGTCGCCAGTTCTACCAACCGATTATAAGCCGCTCCCAAACTTTTATTAACATCGGACTCGACAAACTTATAGGTGGGAAACTGCTCCTTAGCCAGAGCGATCGCCTCTGGTATAGATTCGCCGACGGGTGTTTCGTACAAAACGATAACTTCTAAATTTTGATAAGTTTGTCCCGCCAAACTTTCCAGGCAATCCCCAACTTTTATTGTATCAAAAAAACAAGTTACGCCTATAGTTACGCGGGGATTTTGAGGTTCTTTGGGTGCCGATTTGATAAATGCTTCGCTCATATATTCAAGTTTTTGGTTGAGTAATTTTTGATTCACTTGTGACAAGAAGGCGCGATCTGGGGCGATCGGCGTTTCAGGACAAGCTGAGATAGCTTCACTGATAGTATTGGCAAGGGATCGTGCATCTCCTGGATCAAACCAGCGCAGGCCATCTGTTCTGGAAATTAAATTTAAGGTTTCTTGAAATCCTCCCGTATCTGAAACTACTAAACTAACGGCTAACTGTCCCATCTCTAAAGCGGTATTAGGAAAGTTTTCTTGCAAGCTACAAAGGCAGACAATTGGTGTCGGTAACTCGCTGACCAAATCAATTGCTTCTCGGCTGGATAAATCAGGCAAAATATGGTAAGAAAATTTACCATTTAAAGCGCCATCAATATACTGCTGACTATCCAACCCTCGAAGCATAGTTGACTCTAATTTGATGATTTTACCAAGAAAAAGAATGTAAATTTTATCAGCTATCTGGGGGTTAAGTAACTGAAGCGCCTCTACAAACGTACACAGTCCTTTTCTCTCCTCTAACCTGCCAAAAAACACCAGAGGAATCTGTTTCGGCTCGACTTGAGTTGTCAGCATAAAGCGTATTTTACAACTCTGGGAGGGCAAAGCATTTGGACAAAAAACATTTGTTTTCGGTAAATTATTGCTGAGCGACTGCCCTTCGACAAACTCAGGAACCGCGCTCGCCGAACCTCCCGAATGCTTCGCTCCTACATCCCCTGATAAATTGAGGATAGGAATAAAATAAGGCAAATGAACAGCATGAGCAGTTTTCCAGCCATAACTTTCTACTTTTGACTTTAAAAAGTAGGAGGGAAAGCAAGTTAAATCGGCATTGTCATAAGAATATTGTTCGTAGTGACAAGCCTGCCAAAACCATTTCGGATAATCTAGCGTGTATCTGCTATTGACTTCCCGCAACCACTCAAAACCACCGTGATCTGTAACACCAACGAGGCAACTATTACCTAGCACACCTGATTTTTTGGCTTGAATCGTGCGATAACCCAATCCCCAAATTGCGGGAAATTCAACATAAACAACTGCTTCGGGGAAAGTAGCAACAATTGCTTGAGTAAAGAACAAACAGCAGAAACTTTCGCCATCAAAGCATTGACTGATAGAGTCTTCTTGGCATTTCGATAAAATTGCTTGGTGGATAGGTTGAACATTTAGGACTTTTTCAACTTCGCCGGTAGAGAAGATGTGGTGGAGATTTGGTAGTTGCGCTCTCCCTTGGAAGTTCTCATGGCTGTGGCAAAGCAAGAGGATGACATACCAACCTTCTGCTGCTAATTTTTGGCTCAGTGTGGTATAATAAGTGCCGATACCGCCATTTTTAGAAAATCCTTCAAATTCGTTACTTGCTAGAATTGCAACTTTTTGAACTGAGGTGTTAAAAGCCTCGAAGAATTGGGGCTGAAACTGCAATTCTGAATTTTCAGGAGAGAGGATATGAGATACTAAATTTTCCGGTTGCATTTCCATAAAGATACTAATTAAACAGATGTAGGTTGGGTTGAGGTACGAAACCCAACTTCTCAAACTCTTGTAGGTTTCTGTTTTCGCTTTCCCCCCACATTAACCTACCCAACCTACTTATATTATGCTCTAGGGGATGGTGGGTTACGGCGCGGTTTAAGATTTATCTGTTTGCCATAATAAGTCGATCGCCGCGCCTAAACCACCCTACAGGATGTTCACTTGTCTACTTCTCCCCCTATCGTAGATAATAGTTTGGCTACTTCGGGAATCTCAAGAATATTTCCAAATTTCTCTCGGGCTTGAATGAGTTCGCGTTTAGCTTGTTTTAAATCACCCCAATGAATAAAAGCCATGACTTTTCCAGCGGCAATATTTGGACGCAATTCCTCTGTGACGATTTCAAGCGAGTATTCAAAAGCTCGATCGATATCTTCGTAAGAAAAGATACTAAAGGGAGTATCCTGGTCTAGTAGTAAGCTATCGATTGGTAGGGGATTGACATATTGAAAGACTGCGGCTTGGTAGAGATTACAATGGTGTTTAAAGTATGGCCTCAATTTGTAAATTAATAGATGAATCCAAGCGGTGTAAAAGTGGGCAAAATCATTATAGTGTACCAGAGAGTTCATAGGGATTAGATGGGGATAAAAATTTAGGAAAATGCTTTTTGTCAGTTCCCAGCTTTTCATGGCATCGACAAATAAATATTCTATAGGCCGTTGATTCCAGCCAAAATTTAACACATCTCCTGGGTAAACTGCGATCGAGTGACTCCAGGGACTAATTCTGCGAACAAACTCGTCCAAAAAACTATCTCCTTCTTTATATTTGCCTTCCACAGAAGTTCCTCTGACACACCGATCCATATAGGATGGTTTCCAAATGAATATATCGTAAGCATGAATGCGTTTGTTTTTGACGGTTACTTTAATATTTTTTTCCAACCCCTTGGCTACAGAAATTGTTGCAGAACCAAGCCAGCAGCCTAAATCGATGATTTCGCCTTTACCAGAATACTCATTTTGGGCATAATCTTGGAGGAAATCTTGCTCTGGGGCAGAGGTCATCCCTAATAATAAAGATGATGATAAATCTTCATTAAAAGAGGATCGATTACTAGGAGATGTTTGAAAAAATGCTGGGTTCATGTACTCTATTCGCTGGTTGAACAACCATTGATTAACTTGCTCTAAAAATGCGCGTAGGGGAAGGGTGGGGGTTTCAGGATAAGCGTCAATAGCGCTGGCAATTTCGGCTGCTAGAGACTGGGAGTTTCCTGGTTCAAACCATCGTACACTATTTGAACGATCGATCCAGTTTAATGTCTCCCGAAATCCCCCCGTATTTGAAACGACTAAACTCACTGGTAATTGTCCCATTTCTAAAGAACTATTGGGAAAGTTTTCTTGAGGACTTGTCAGGCAAACAATGGCCGGTGCTAATTCGTGGACTAGGGCAATGGCTTCTTGGCTAAACAAGTCGGATAATATGGTATAATCAAATTTCCCTCCCAGTTCTTGCTGGATGTATTGCTGACTATCCTGGGGCTGAAGTTTTACAGAATGAAGCGGAACGTTTTTGCCTAAAAATATGAGGTGAATTTGCTGGCTGATTTTCTCTCCTAATTGCTGAATGGCATCAATGAAAGTCAGGAGCCCTTTTCTTTCTTCTAATCTGCCAAAAAAGACAATCGGTATCTGTTCGCGTTTGAGGTTCAGCGAGGCTTTCGCTAACATGGGTCGGTTTTTATCTAGGGGGGGGACAATTGGGAAACAGTAGGGCAAATGAACTGCATGGGAGGTTTTCCAGCCATAACTTTTGACTTTGGCTTCCATGAAATAAGACAGGAAAAATGCTAAGTCTGCATTCTCAAAAGAATATTGCTCGTAACTATAAACATTTCTAAACCAATTTCCGCCCTCTACAATGTATTTCTCATGGGCTTCATTTAACCACTCTTGGCCGCTGTGCATTGTTACGGCTGTGACGCAATTTTTTCTCAATAAACCTGAACGTTTGGCTTGAATTGTGCGATATCCCAGTCCGCACAAATCGGGGAATTCTACATAAATTGGAGACTGGGTAAAATGAGCGGCGATTGCTTGGATCAAAAAGAGGATTTTATAACTCTCTGATTCTACCCAGTCCCATTCCTTAAACTGAGATAAAATTGCTAGATGAACTGGCTGTAGTTCCAAAACTTGCTGGGCTTCGTAAGCGGAAAAGATATGCCGGATATGGGGGACAGTCGATTCTCCGTGAAAGTTTCTTTGAGTTTGACAGAGAATTAAAATAATATATGCACCTTGGGCTGCTAATTTTTGGCTCAATGTGGCATAGTAAGTGCCAATTCCACCGTTTCGGAAAATGCCTTCATATTCAGGAGTGACGAGGATGGCTACCGGTTCTGTGGAGGCAAAGAATTTTTCAATAAAGGGTTGCTGGAAGCGCACTGCAAAATGATTTGCAGAAATTTCGTTGAGCAAGGCTAGTTGATTCATCGGCTGTGTAATTAACCTTTATTATTTTCTTTGATTGAGAAATCGAGCGGGTTTATTAAAGTTGCGATTCTCGTTCCGAGACACTACGCGATCGCCCCTGAATTATCTCAGCCAGTCGAGTTTGGTGTTGCTGAGACTTCACTTTTTGCAATTCTACTGTTTTTTGGTGCAGTTGAGCTTGAGACTGTTCTAACTCTGCCTGAGTGGCGTGCAGTTGCAGATCGGACTGTTGTAATTGAGCTTGGGTTTGCCGTAGCTGTTGTCGAGACTGCTCTAGTTCTGCCCGATCTTGCTGCTGCTGAGACTCTAGTTGCTCTACTTGCGATCGCGCCTGGTTGAGTTGTTGGTAATAAGCCTCTAACTCTGCCTGAGTTGTCTCCAATTGTTCCCGTTCCCGTTCAAATTGCGATCGCGCCTGGGAGTGTTCCTCTTTTAGTGTTTCCAATTCTCTCGTTTTTTGATGCAGTTTTTCATGAGAATCTACCAACTCAGCTTGATTCTTTTGGAGTTGTTGTCGATACTGTTCGAGTTCGGTCTGAGTGGTCTGCAATTGTTCCCGTTCCCGTTCAAGTTGCGATAGCGCCTGGGAGTGTTCCTCTTTTAGTGCTGACAATTCTCTCGTTTTTTGGTGCAGTTGCTCATTAAATTCTGTTAACTGAGTTTGCAGTTGAGTTTGAGACTGTTCGAGTTCTGCTTGCGTTTGGGATTGTTGGATTTTTAGTTCCTCTAATTGGTCTTGAGTTTGGTGGAGTTGCTCGTTAGACTTTTTTAACTCAGCTTGAGTCTGAGTGAGTTCGTCTTGAAGTTGCTGTGCGGTTAGCATCCAACCTTGAGATTGGGGAGATAGAACCTGGTTATTTGTTGAGGACAACTGACTATTTTCTTCGAGTTTTTCCATAAGTTTTTCTGGGGTGAGGGGTTCGACTTCGTAATCAAAGATGCCTAAAGTTTTAACGCCTTCTGGTTTTTGACCGATGATGTAGCGATCGTAGAACTCATCTTCTACTTCAAATAATTCAATCTTATCAGATGTTGGTGACTCTCTGTAACAAAAATGGGTGAGAATTTCTTGAGGAACTAAGCTGCATATAGCAGCAACTCTTTCAGTAGCAGTTGTATTGGGTGGCGAACCGTCGTGAAAAAGGCGTTTGTCATAGATCAATGCCTGTCCTGCTTTCATGGGAATGCTAGTAAGATACTGTTGCTGTATGATTGATAAAATATCTTGGTTGTATGGAAAGCCTTCAAACATCCAAAATGGTCTGAGCTTTGAATTCAGTAAATGACTTTTTTTGACAATTTGAAGACAGCCGTTTTGCTCGTTGACATCAATAAGAGGACACCATACTCCAAAACAATTTAAAGAGCTTTCATCTACTAAAGATGGGTCTTGATGTAGGGGCATGATACTAGACGATAGATTAGGTTTTTTCCGAACAAAGTTGCTAAGTGCTATCCTATATTTAGGAAAAAAATTTGCTAAGTTGGGAGCAAAAAGCCTTTTTATTTCCTGAGTAACTAGCTGGCGGTACGATATCTCTGCTGTGTTGATGCTAAAACACATAGGGGAATTTACTAAATCATTTGGAAGAGAAGAGTTTTTGTCAAAACTGAGCAAACTTTGTACTTCATTTTCCTTGATGAGATTAATTATTATGTATCCATTCTCGTCAATTTCCTGATGGATTCGCTGATTAGGGGTCATTTGAGCAATTTCAATCATTACATTGAGGTTTTTTTTGAAAGATCAGGTTGAGTATTTGATTAGTAAAGGCTAGAGGCTGATTTATCTTTGCTTCAATAAAATATTGCTGTAAAAGTTTCTCCTCGGTGGACAGAGGATAGAGATTCCTCATCTCCTCAGAATCACCATCTGCAACAAGTAAATCTTTCAAGTTTGAACCCAACACAATCTCAAACTCATGGTAACTAACCGCATTTCCCCAACGGATTAAAGCATTTTTTGCATCTGCAACTGTGCCGCTATCCAACTGTTTTCTTATTGCTAACTTAAACTGATTTCTTGAAGAGTTTTCATAGTATTTCACAGCTAATTCCAAGGGCAAGAAATGAAAAAAAGGAAGCTGTGAGGTGTGATAATCAAAATAGGTTAGCCGATTAGGAGTCTCCGCTACGATTAGAGTTCCACCCGGTAGAAGCAGATCCCACGCCTCTTTTAAAGTTTTCAGCCGTTCCTGGATAGTCATGTGTTCCAGTACAGCAAATAATAAGATGACTGACACTCCTGAACTGTGATGAGATTTCAGTGTTTCCAGTAAATCATCAGGAGCAGATTGAATAATGGAAACGTTGTTAATTCCCATAATCTGCATTCTGGCTCTGGCTGCTAAAACGGATGATTCAGAAACCTCATAGGCATAGATATGTTTGGTAAAATGAGAGAAAGCCGCTGTACTGGAACCCGTTCCGCACCCAATCTCAATGACTTCTCGGTCGCTGAAATTTAATACTTTCGTTATCCAAGGAATATAATAAATCAAAGTTCTTTCATATCGCCGAAATACGTGGTCTTTGATATCATTTTTTATCTCTTCAGTTTCAAAAAGTTGTTCATCTATCCCTTTGTAATAAGTTTGACGCAGAGTATTTTCTATCTCAAGATGAAACTTTGTGTGTTCGGAACATAATTTTTCTATATCTACTGGATTCATTTGACAATTTCCTTTACCTAAATACTTATTTAGAGCATAATTGTCTAGAAAGATTTGCTGTTGTTTTTCCCACGCGCGCGATTTCTCTCAACTTCCACCTATGGGCTTTGTGGCTTGTTCGATCGTACTAGAGGTAGGATGGTGGAGCGATCGCTCTGTGTTAAAATAGCGATCGCCACCCCATGACAGTCCAAATTTACACCAATGGCCGCTTCTAATGTCAGTTGCTGGTGCAATAGCGAAGCGCTACTGCAAAAAATCGCTGCTCCCGCGTCCCAACAACCCAAGTAAATAGCGTACCCTTTCCTAGAAGATGGGGAAAAACCTAACACCAGTCTAACCTATCGCCAGTTGGATGAAAAAGCTAGGGCGATCGTCGCTTATTTACAATTTCAATTTTCCATTGACGAAATAGTTTTGCTAGTGTATCCCCAAGGCTTAGATGCGATCGCCCTGACCCCCCTCCCAAACCGTTGAGTGCTAGATGGAAAACACCGCCCTAGTAACAAAAGAGAGATACCATTTCAAGTCGGCATAATGTCGTCGAGGATCAGTTGTAAATTGGGAAACAGGTCAGAAGAAATAGGATCTCCCAAGCGATATTGTTGCTGCTGGTACATACCATTAACTAACTGGCAGACTGTGAAAGTCGGTTGCTTTGGATTGCCGATAAATTGGAAACCACCCAAGCCTCGAAAGTCCACAATCCAATATTCAGGGATATTCAAAAAAGCGTATTCTTCGACTTTTCTGGCATAATCATCTTGCCAATTAGTGCTGACCACTTCAGCAACGAGCTTAATGGTGCTCCCGTTACAAATGACTGGTTCTTTTTGCCAAAGGGGTTCTTGAGTTAGTTCTGCTTTATCTAAAACAACTACGTCAGGACGCAGCGCTGTGGCTTCAGCATATAATGGTTTTATGAGACAATTTTTGGGAACTAACCAGTTGAAATTATCGCGAAAAATTTCGACATATATTCTACCTGCAATACTCCCAGCAACCGCTTCGTGAGGGCCAGTAGGTTCCATGTCTCTAAGTTCTCCGTCAATTAGTTCATAGCGTGTATTATCCCCATATTGGGAGATAAACTCCTCAAAGCTAAGTAGTTTGGCTGGGGTGTAGGTCATAGGTCGTGTTTTAACGGGATGTAACTTAATTGTAAGTTTAGTTAAAATAGGCTATCTGGCAAAAAACAAAGGTATGGCGCTGTTCACTCTCGTTAATCTCTTGCAAAATCTCGCTTCCCAACATCCCGTTCGCGCAGCGTCCCCGCAGGGGAATCGCATCGCCTATACTTTCCTCGAAGATGGGGAGAAACCGAGTGCCAGTTTAACCTATCGCTCCTTGGACGAGAAAGCTAGGGCGATCGCCACTTACTTACAATCTCAACTCTCTGTTGGCGATCGCGTCCTGCTAGTATATCCCCAAGGGTTAGAGTCCATAGTCGCTTTTTTCGGTTGCCTTTACGCTGGAGTCGTTGCCATTCCCGCACCCGCACCGGAAGCGGCACGGCTAAAACGTATTTTACCGAGATTGGAAGCGATCGCCGCCGATGCTGGAGCTTCATTAATCTTAACCACTGCCAGTCTGCTAGCCAACCGTGACGGCAACCCTTTGACATTTAAGGCAAGAAGCTTTGTCAGCCGGCTCAACGGCAGGGCTTCACTCCTACTCAACTACTACTTGGCAGAGGGAGAAATCGCCCAAAAAACACCCCAACTCGCCACTATTCCTTGGACAGCTACCGAGAAAATTCCCGCCCAGCTAGCCGCCCAATGGCGACAGCCGGAAATTAATGGCGATACTTTAGCTTACCTGCAATATACCTCCGGTTCCACTTCCACGCCCAAGGGAGTGATGCTCGACCACAAAAACCTGATGTGCCATTTAGCGGAACTGCAAGAAGCTTGCGGGTACGACTCCCACAGCGTCACCGTTACTTGGATGCCCTATTTTCACGATTACGGACTGGTAGAGGGAATTCTGGAACCGCTCTATAACGGCACTCCTTGTTACTTGATGTCGCCGATGGCGTTTATCAAACAGCCGCTACGCTGGCTGAAAGCGATTTCCCACTATCGCGCCACCCACAGCCAAGCCCCTAATTTTGCCTATGCTTATTGTTTGCGTCGGATAACGTCAGAAGAACGCGCTACGCTCGATCTTAGCTGTTGGCAAGCGGCGGGAAATGGTGCGGAATCCATTAACCCGCAAGTGATGGAACAATTTTGCCAACAGTTTGAGCCGTGTGGGTTTCGTCAATCTGCCTTTGCCCCAGCCTATGGACTGGCGGAAGCGACGTTGATAGTTACAACGAGTCAGAGAACGGACGATCCGGTTTTCTGTACGGTTTCTGCTGAGGCGTTGGCACAAAATCGCATTGCCCTGGCATCGACAGGTCAAAGGTTGGCGGGTTCGGGGCGGCTGTTGGGGAATAATGTTGTGGCAATTGTGAATCCAGAAACGTTGACTCGCTGTGCCGCCGATGAAGTTGGGGAAATTTGGGTGTCGAGTGCGGGGGTGGCGCGGGGTTACTGGCAGCGTCCCGATGCGACTCAGGAGACGTTTCGAGCTTACTTAGCGGATACGGGGGAAGGGCCGTTTCTGCGGACGGGGGATTTAGGATTTATTAAAGATGGGGAATTGTTTGTTACGGGTCGGCTGAAGGATTTGATTATTATTCGGGGAGAAAACTATTATCCCCAGGATATTGAATGGGTGGTGGAAAAGAGTCATCCGGCTTTGCGTCCGAATTATGGGGCAGCATTTGCTATTGAAGTTGATGGAGTCGAACAGTTAGTTATCGCGATCGAGGTCGAGCGCCAGAAGAGTAAAAATCTTAATGTGGATGAAGTGGTGGGTGCTATCCGCAATGCTGTAGCCGAACACTATGAGTTACCTGTTTATGGGGTGGTGCTGCTGAAGCGGGGGAGCATTCCTAAGACTTCTAGTGGAAAGATTCAGCGCCAAGCGTGTCGGAAAGCTTTTGTTGATGGCAGTTTGGATAGTATCGCTATTTGGACTTTAGCAAGTGCATCCGTTCAGCAGGAAACTACTGCTCACAATGACTTAGAGTTCCAGTTGGTTCAAATTTGGCAAAGGGTTTTAGGCATCTCACCCATTAGCACCAAAGACAACTTCTTTGAGTTAGGGGGAGACTCGCTCAAAGCTGCGGTTGTGGTAGCTGAAGTCGAAAAGATATTTGATCGAAATCTCCCTTTAGCAAGTTTAGTAGAAGCACCCACTATTGAGCAACTAGCCAACTTTATCATTCAAGAAAACAGGAGAAAGGAATTCAGAGCGCTCGTTCCAATCAATCTCAATGGCAACAAGCGACCTTTGTTTTATGTACATAGTATAGGTGGTCTGGATTCAGTTTCCACATTGGTACGTTATTTAGATCCAGAGCGCCCTTTTTATGGCTTCCAAGCAGTAGGATTGGACGGAGAAAAAGCTCCCTATACTCGCATAGAGGATATGGTGGAACACTACATCCAAGACATCCAAACCGTTCAGCCTGAAGACCCCTATCTCTTAGTAGGTGGCTGTATAGGGGGCAATATTGCCTTTGAAATGGCTCAACAATTAAAAAAGCGGGGTCAGCAAGTTTTGCTGGTGGTTATGGTAGATAGTCTCAATCCATTAATTACACAAGAACGAAAAATGCAAACATGGAATCATTGGATATCATCTGGAAAACAAAATCGAAGAGAAAAACTAATAAACTCTGGTTTAAATATCAATCAAGTTGAAAATATCTTAAAAGTTTGGGAGGCTAATTACCAAATTATCATTAACCATGTACCGCAGATGTATTCGGGGCGAGTTGTTTATTTAGCGGCTACAGAGAATCGGAAGCAGGAGTTCGGACATCAGTTCGATCCAATGCAACCCAATGGTTGGAATAGTTTGGTAGCAGGTGGAATTGAAATTATCGAGGTTCCAGGTAGTCACCTTACTCTGCACTTTGAAGCCCACGTCCGAGTATTAGCTGAGAAATTGAATGCTTGTTTGGAGGAAGTTGATGGTGTCCTACTTCCTGAGCGAAAATAAGCGATCGCCTACGGCAGGGGGTTAAGCGATCGCTGTTGGCGATTTCGTGATAGGTGGAGTGCGTTAGCTTCGCCACCGCCTTGCGGCATCGCACTCTCCATTTCTTCCAAGTTGTGTCAATTCAAATAAAAATAGAGGGGCGATTCCCTACGGGATAGCTCCGCTTCACGCAACCTAACTGCTTGGGCTTTGACACCGATACCGGATATCGTGGCGGAGTTGGGGATGTTAAAGCGAGCGCATCAATGTTCGATGGGGAAAGCGGCACAAACTAATTGGCATAGAAACGGAAGTGTGTAGAGATGATAGAGAGCGATAGCCTTTCATCACCCTCCCGTGTTTTCACTGAAGATAGGGGGTGAGAGCAGCAAGGATATTCTGATGGTGACAATTCAAATCATTAATTCACTCTAAACAAATAAATCTGTACTAGCGACCGGTGGATAAAAGCTGAGAGCTTCGTGCAGCGAAGGTCAGAACGAGGCTCTTTAAAGCATCTATTAGGTCAGTAAGCTATAATACATTGGGTTTAAGCTAAAATGCCTGCGTCCGCGTGTCCCTTTAAAACTTACCCACCATTTAATTTAAAACCAGTATCGCTATGCGTAATGTATTTCTTAAAGCCGAGAACCAACGAGACTTTGAAAACAAGGGCTATTCAACAATGCCAATGTTGTCTAGCCAGGAAGTTAACTTGGTTTTATCAGAATTACAGTTAATGAAACCAGGTGATAACTTTAATCCTGAAAGCTCCTCGAAACAACCTAGTTACCATTTAACAGATTTAGATGATAACATAAAATATAAAATTAAGGCTAAACAATTAATATCGCGTATTCTAGAACCTCACCTTAAAAATATATTTGATAATTACAAAATAATTACCACTAATTTTATTATCAAGCCCCCAGGTAAAGGAAAATTTATTGTTCATCAAGATTGGACATTGGTTGTTGACACCAAAAATTATACTTCATTGACTTTTTGGTGTCCTTTGGTAGATACCAACGAAGAAAATGGAACGCTACAAATCGTGGAAGGCAGTCATAAAATTGTTCCTGATATTGCAACTAGCACAGTTGACTTTTACTGTAAAAAATTTGAGAATGCAATTGTTGAGAAATATGGAACGCCTATCTATTTAAACGCAGGAGAATGCCTAGTTTTTGACCAGAGCCTACTGCATTTCTCAGATGACAATCACTCAACTCAGCCAAGATATGTAATGCAAGCTATATTAGTCCCTAACGAAATAGAGCCTGTTTTTTACTATTTTGATGTAAATGAACCAGGAAAAGGATTTGAAATATTTCAGACAGAACCAGATTTTTTCGTTTTTCAAAATTTTTTTAAAAGACCATCTAATTTGAAAAGTTTAGGATTTATTGAAAATAGAAATAGACTTCTCACAGAAGAAGAGTTTATTGAGAAGATGAAAAAAATATCTCACGTTGGAAAAGGAGGCTCTCGCTCCCTCGTCTCAGTCAATATAGAACTGTTTGAAGATGAGGACGAGTTCTATGATAGATACATCGCAGGACAGAAACCTGAAGGGGTTAAAAGTTTAGGTACTTTTGATTATGAAGTGAACCCGCTAACACCAGAACAACTGGTGAAATTTATGAGCCAACCGCAGCCAAAGGTAGATAAAGGTACTGGAATCAGAGAAAAGTTATTATCATTTTTCAACTTACTTAGAGGTAGCGACTGGTGGTTCTACAAGATTCCACCTCTACTGGCCATAGCCTATGCCGAAATCCTGTTACAAGCTACGCCACCCCAGCAATCAATTGCTACGCTACTGACACTCTTAACTTCCATGTTCTTCGTCGCCGCCTATGGTCACGTCATCAATGACATTTTTGATGTCGAAGTAGACTTGCAAGCAGGCAAACATAACAGAATAGCTTCCCTTTTAAACCCACAGCGCCTCTTACTCTGCGTAACCCTGGCAGGTTTGGGCTTAGTCCCCTGGCTATTCATCGGCTTGGGTACTCAATCGGCAATCTTACTCGCCGCCATCTACATCCTACTGACTATCTACTCGGCTCCTCCCTTGCGACTGAAAGAAAGGGACATTTGGGGCGTAATCACAGATGCCGCACAAGTTCATGCCGTGCCGACATTGCTCGTCGCTACAGTATTTTCTCACTTAGCTGATACTCTCCAGCCAGAGAGCGTCGTTTTAGCGACTGCCGCTACTGCTTGGGCATTTCTCGCAGGAATTAGAGGCATCTTACTCCATCAAATTTGGGATCGAGACAGCGATTTAAGCGCAGGTGTAACCACTTTAATAACCCGAATTGGCGTAGAGTCAGCAAGGTTTTGGATAACCTATGTTAGCTTTCCTCTTGAGCTTTTACTACTCACTCTACTGATACTCGTTATCTCCCAGTTTGCACCCTCGCTACTCATTTTCTGCGCCCTTTACATTCTGCTAAGAATTATCAACACTCATTCTGCCCTTACTGCTTTAGATCCCGCTCCTGCTGGGAAAACCTATATACTGCCACACGATTTCTACGAAGTCTGGTTGCCTTTAGCTTTGCTCATTCTACTTGCTATCCGGGAACCAGTGTTTTTCAGCCTGCTAGTCATTCACATAGGACTGTTTTACCCAGCGATCGCCCAAAGAGGAGCTGAATTTAATCCACTTCTGCTTTCTGGATTGAAAAGAATTACAAGTCTAGTAAAGTTAGCACACAATGATTCTGATAAGGAAATAGGTAATTTGCCGAAATCTCATTCTGAAAACCTCCATACAACATTTATTGAGTCACCCTCTACTGAATTAGAACATACTATAGCAAAAGCTATAGATTTTCTGGAACAAAACCAACTCGATGATGGAGAGTTTCAAACACAATTTGACCAAAGGCACGAAACCCCTAACCATCAAATTATAGAAAAATTAGTTTTTGATAGCTCTCCTTTTGTTACCTCACTGGTTTTATACTCTCTCAGCTTCTTGAGCCATGAAAATAAGGTGCAGCTAATTATCAAAAGGGGAGTAAGTTTCCTACTGCAAGAAATGGAATTAGGTGGTTTGTGGAGGTACTGGTCTTCAAAAAATGAAAAACACAGCATGATTCCTCCCGATTTGGATGATATCTGCTGCATATCTTATGTTTTGAGAATGAATAACGTAGCCTTGCCGAAAAATATTGGAATTATTCTCTCAAATAAAAATCAGCAGGGATTGTTTTATACTTGGCTGTTTCCCAACTCTCTTAAAAAATTGAGCTTATGGTTGCTCACTAGAGGAAAAGCTTTTTCTTACTCAAACGAGCTTTGGAAGCTGACGAATAAAGATGACGTTTGTTCTATAGTCAACGCTAATGTTTTGCTCTACCTAGGAGAAACTCAACAAACCCGAAAAGTAATACAGTATTTGATTGATATTGTTCTTAAAGGAACAGAAGACCCTAGCACGTCATTCTACAATCACAAGCTGAGTTTTTACTATATGCTATCAAGGGCATATTTTAATGGTGTAAACTCACTTAGGGTTGTAAAAATTCCTGTGATCAATAAAATTTTGAGTTTACAGAGAGCTGATGGCTCTTTTGGCGACGAGTTATTGACACCTTTCGCCGTATGCACACTGCTCAATTTTAATCACCAAACCCCAAGCTTAGATAGAGCAATTAATTTCTTGCTCAAAACTCAGCAGCCAGATGGTTCGTGGCAAAGAGTTCCTATGTATGGCGGTCAACTCGATAAAGCAACATTTGGCTCGGCAGAATTAACCACTGCACTTTGCGTAGAAGCTTTAGCTAGATATCGCTTATTAGATAGGGCAGGAAACATACAACAAAGTCAAGCAGAGCTGCAGCAATTGCAAACTCAACTGCAACAGACCGAGCAAGAATTGACACAATCCCAGTCTCAACTATCTGCCTATCAAACAGAACTAGCACAAGTCAAATCTGACTTACAACAAACTCAGGAGAAGTCAGAACAATTTCAAGCTCAACTGCAACAGACTAAGCAAGAACTGACACAATCCCAGTCTGAATTACACACTTCGCAAACTGAATTAGCACAACTCAAGTCTTATCTCCAACAAACTCAGGGAGTAGAGGGGATAATAAACTATTATCGTTTTCGCATCGCATCCAACCCCGACGATATCCAACTTTACCATCAGGCATTGACAATTAAGCCAGATGACGCTCAAATCTATTTGCAGTTAGGTAATCCGTTAGTTCGGCAAAATCGCTTTGATGATGCGATCGCCTCTTACCAAACCGCACTCCAATTTCAGCCAGATAACTTTGAAATACACTTGGAGTTAGGGAAGGCTTTAGAGAAAGTAAAGAAATGGGATGAGGCGATCGCTGCTTACCGACGGGCGATCGAGCTAAACCCAGATTACTCTTGGTCGCACCAACACTTAGGGGATGCTTTAGCGGAAGTGGGTCAAATCCACGAAGCAAGTACCTGTTACCGTCGTGCTTTGCAACTTCAACCGAGAATTTTTTGAATCGACAAGGATTAAGAAGGAAGATTGCGTATGTTACCAAAAAATCAAACAAAAAATTTAATCGTGCACTACCAAAAGGCTCTACTGATTAAGCCGGACAATCCTACACTTTTCTACCAAATTGGCAAACAATATCAGTATTTAGCCGCGTTTAATCCCGCGTTTAATTATTACTTAAAAGCCATTCAATCTAATCCCCATAGTAATTCATGTTACCATGATTTAAAAATAGTTCTATTTTTTTCAAATATATTTAACCAATCAATCGACCCAGAGTATTTGCAACTCGGAAGTGATTTACTCAAACAAACAATTAAAAATCAGCCACAATATTTATTCGCTAAATATTTACTGGCTAATTTACTGAGTCAACAAGGAAAAGTAAAAGAAGCAATTGCTTGTTACCAAGCCTTTAGTTATCAACAGATATTGGCATCTCATCCAGAACTTGCTCAACAGCATTGGAATCCTCAAAAATCACGAAAGCCAGACTTTATCGTTTGTGGTTCACCCAAGTGTGGAACAACTTCCCTTTACGGTTATTTAACCTCTCATCCTCAAGTTCTGACTGCTGTTGAAAAAGAAATTAACTTTTTTTCTCACTTTTTTCATCGAGGACTGGATTATTATTATGCCCATTTTCCGGCGATTGAACATAATAATTACTTAACTGGCGAAGCAACCCCCTCATATTTCTTTTGGGCGAATCCTCAACAACTTTTTCAGTTACTCCCCAATATTAAGTTGATTTTTTTATTCAGGAATCCCGTTGATAGAGCAATTTCATCCTTTTACCTTTTACATCGTTTAGGGATTGGACAAAATTCTTTAGAAAAAACTTTGAATTTTAGTATTGAAACTCTCAAAAAAAGACCAGATTTCGATTTGTTAAACGTTCACAATAAGAAATTCAGCACGGACTCTTTGCTCGAAGAAATTTCATTAATGCATATAATACCGAGCGTGTATATTTATTTTATAAAAAAATGGATGAATGTTTTTCCAAAGGAACAGCTTTTAATCCTCAAAAGTGAAGATTTTTATAGCAACCCCTCAGCCACAATGAAGCAAGTTCATCGTTTTTTGAACTTGCCAGACTATCAACTGACTGAGTATCGTAATTACAATCCAGGTTCGTATTCTCTCATCTCTGATAAATTACGTCAACAATTAGTGGAGTTCTTCCACCCTTATAATCAGGAACTAGAGGAATATTTAGGTATGGAGTTTAACTGGGAGTGATTATATTTGGAGCAAGGGTTGGCTCAATATCTCCTGCGATCGCGATCGCCCTGATGGGTTAGCGATCGTCGGCAACACCTACGCGCTGCTCTTGTCTTTACCCCTGTCCCATAAATTAATATTGAGGCCTCAGACTTAATCGCAGCCTGCCTCCGATTGACCGTCGCCTCTTTCAGCTCCTTTTTCACCAGAGCTTGCTTGTACTGGATGACGAGAGCGATCGCACGCTTGTGTGTCCAACTGAAGAAACTGAGAAAGTGACATACTCCTACATTAAGCTGAGTACAGCTATAATGTAGGCTTCTCAGCGACTCCAGCTATTGCTTCGGACATTAACTGAGCTTTAAAGACGGGATGACCCACCGCCCTATTTTTGATTACGATAGCTGCATTGTGATCACGGTCAAGACTACATCCACAATTTGGGCAGTCGTGCCATCTTTCATGCAACTTTTTAGGTACTTTTTCACCGCAATTAGAGCAATCTTGTGAAGAGTTATAAGCACTTACTGGAATCACCAACAAACCAGCATTTACAGCTTTGTTTATTAGAATCGACAGAAAGCTTGACCACCCAGCATCCAACACAGATTTAGCCAATCTTGTACGAGCAAGTCCCTTGACATTCAAGTCTTCAACTGCAACAACCTCATATTTTTTCAAGAGATTGTTAGCAGTTTTGAAATGAAAGTCTTTACGTTTGTCGGCTACTTTCTTGTGACACTTCCCCAGTTGCTTAACTGCTTTGTGTCTCCGGCTGCTACCTTTTTTACGGCGCGAGACTCGCTTCTGAATAGTCCGCAGGCGTTTTTGAGCTTTGCGGTAATGCTGAGGAATCGCCACCGTCTCCCCTTCTGATGTTGTCAAAAAATCCTTCAACCCCATATCAATACCAGCAATTTTTTGAGGATTAAAATCTGGTTTAATTTCCGGGACTGTCGAGTCTTCCAAGCTGAGAGTTGCATAGTAACCATCAGCTTTTTTGGTGACAGAGACGGTTTTGATTTTAAATCCATCAGGTATTGAACGGTGCAAAATAACTTTGACTTTTCCGAACATCGGCAAGTTAATTAAGTTATTTTGCAAGCAGCCGTCTTTAACTTGAGGGTAAGTGAACGTGCGGTAACGACTACGCGGCTTGAATCTAGGTCTACCGCTGCGTTTCCCGTTGCTATCACCTTTCAGGAAACGATCAAAAGTTACCTTAACTCGCTTAACTACATCTTGAAGAACTTGAGAGTAAACTCCGGCATACCAAGGATGAGTTTTCTTGAGTTGAGGTAACGTCTTTTTCTGGCTGTAATAGTCGGGATTTTCCCGCAGTTCGGGTAAGTGGCAAACTAGCGGACACGCATTGATGGGAGAACGATTTTGTTCGTACCAATTAAATCGATCTGCCAACAAATAGTTGTACTGAGCGCACAGCAGAGACAGCCATCTGTCAATCTCAGTGGCTTGCAACTTTGTTGGACGTAATCGATACTGGTAAGAAGTTCTCATTGAGTAGTAAATGTTTGATTGCAGTCGCTACGCATCAATTAGTGTTAATGTACCCGAATACGTTACTTGATGTCAAGTGCATGAGTGAATGTTTTATCCATAAAATAAGAGAGGTTTCTAGCCTTAATTGCTAGTATTTACCACCAAGTATTGACACGTCGAAGAATTTGTTTGTCTCGTCATCCACCCGCTCACTGCTCAATGCTTGCGCCTGTGAGATTGCTCTTCGGGTGGAATCCTCACCTCACCGCGTCTTTCATCCCACACTAACCGAAGCGGTATAGTGTGGGGATTCCCGTCTGTTTAGCTAAAGTTGGTGGGGGTGGCTGTCCCATTACCACTACAAAGAATTATTTTAAGCTCTTCTCAGAAGCTAACCAGGTATTGGTACTCGTGTGATCGCGCATTCATCGAGCGCCTTAATATCTTGGTCGAAGCCTAAGTCAAAAGTAACATTAGATGGTATGGTCGCATCTATGAGCTCGGCAGCGGCAGGCTGGAGGTTTACAACCTGAACAATAGGTTTTACCAGCAGTGGGTTCCGAACTCGCGTGGCCCTGCATGCGATCGGGCCAATCGGCGTAGAGTTAGGACTGCGACAGGGCAGCTATCAAAACCAGACAATGCTATGGCTGCGGTGGTGGGACACCGAGGGCAATTTGCTGCTGACAGGTGCAGAACGAGCCTC
>PVWI01000384.1 GCA_003003725.1 filamentous cyanobacterium Phorm 6
GCTGCTGTGAGCAACCGTCAAGTTTTAAGGACGACCGGCCGCTTGCGATCGCCCACCTCGAACGTGCCAGCAAGACGCCCAGCAGCCCCTGGGGCCAATCGATCGACCGGTTCGGGTTACGGCGGCAGCACTTTAAGGCGATCGCCCAATTCAACTTCCCCGCAAAAGCGTAGTCCGAGTTTTGGTAGCGGCAGGAGTTCTCGTCAACCGAGTCGTTCTTCCGGGGGCGGCAGAAGGCGCTGAGTTGGAGATTGCGAAGAAATCAGGACACTCAAGATGCCGTTTCTTGCGCCGTGATTTTATTGTAGGGAAACAGCATCTTGAGTGTCCTCGCTGATCATTCCGGTGCAGCCGGAATTGACGATCGCTACCAGACTCAAAAATATGTGATTTAATTTCTACATCAGTATGTAGGTGACGAGTATGTCTTCTTCACAGCCCCCGTCAAGAGAAAAAAAACCTTTAGGATTCGATGAATTGATTGCGATCGTCATTGCCTTCGGCACGATCGGAGCAATTTTCTTCTGGGTAACAGGCAGAAGTACCTCGGGATTGAGCGCCACAAAAAATTGGCAATTCCCAGCGGTTTTTTCTCAACCTGTTGTGACACCGAATAGTCCAACTATATTAGCACCCGCCGCACCGAATTCGGAAGTGCGATCGCCTGCGACCTTGCCAATTCCTGCTCCAGCAACTGTTGCACCTATACCGGAAGTTGTCACTCCAATTCCTCTGATTTTGCCTCCGGTTAGTGTTGCACCAGAACAGTCAATTGCGCCAAAAAAACCAGCCCCAGCAACGATCAAACCAAAAGCCAGTAACGCAAAAG
This sequence comes from filamentous cyanobacterium Phorm 6, assembly GCA_003003725.1. Lineage (GTDB taxonomy): Bacteria > Cyanobacteriota > Cyanobacteriia > Cyanobacteriales > Microcoleaceae > Microcoleus. The sequence goes on from PVWI01000384.1 coordinate 830, forward strand.
TTGGCCCCATCAAACTCTCCGATGTTCCCGATAAATATTGGGCGCGTCCGTTTATTGTCGCTTTAGTCGATCGCAAAATCTTTTCTGATTTCACCGACAGCAAATTTCGTCCCGACGAACCGATAAGCAGAGCAGAATTAGCCAGATTAATTCAAGGAATGTCCAACAAAGAACCGCGCCGAAAATCCCTTGACTTTAAAGACGTAAAATCCAGCAATCCGGCCGCTGATGCCATTGACTATAGCGTCAAAACAGGATATATGAAAGGATATCCTGACAATACCTTCCGTCCAGACAAACAAGTTCCCCGTGTAGAAGTAATTGCAGCTTTAGCCAGTGGTTTGAATTTGAAACCGTCAACGAAAGCAACCAAAACTTTAGAAGTTTATACAGACAGAAAAAAAGTCCCGAAATGGGCAGTCAACAAAGTGACAGCAGCGACAGAAGCCGGGATTGTTGTCAATCATCCGAAGCGCCAACTTTTGCAACCAAACCGCACAGCAACTCGCGCCGAAGTAGCAGCCATGATGTACCAAGTGATGGCCAAAGAAGGAAAAGTACCTGCTAAACCTTCTGAATACATTGTGCGGCTTTAATTAGAAGACTGAAGCCCTTCTTTTTTCTATTAGTCTGACTTGGGCACAGGTAGTCCGAAACCGGGTTGATGGCTGAGAAGACGCGTGACAGTGCAAAAACCGCAAAAAACCCGGTTTCTTGAGTTTTCGGGCAGTCCAAAACCGGGCTTTTTGCTTAGAAGACGCGTTACAGCGCAAAAACGGCTAAAAACCGCGTTTCTTGGGTTTGCGGGTAGTTTGGGCTCGATGTTAAAATAGCTCTCCTGGGTTTATGGTGTATACGGTATTAAGCACAACTGTTCGCGATTCTGCGATGCCCTCGGAGTAAGCATATGCGGTTTGCTTATCACCTCAAAATCAGGAGAGCCGTTTTGGAATCAAGATGGATGCCATATAGAAGAAATACAATTATCATCAGATGATTTGTATCATGAAACATGGAGGTTTAAATCAGATAAATTTCAACTTAATAAGATTCATAGAGTTCAAAAGCTATTTTATGTTGATCTCTAAAATTTATCCATTTTTAAATCATATCAAATCCGGTAATACCAATTTAATGTGAAGTTGCACATATCTCGATCCCCCTCGCATCCCCCGAAAGCAAGGGGGACTTTGATCGGAATCTTGTCCCCCCCTTATTAAGGGGGGCGCCAGGGAGATCGGATTCTATGCAGCCTCATAAAAAATTGGTATAAGCTGTCGCGCATTTAAATTACATATTCGGTACGGCGTCGGAGCAACGTACCACTCATTGTTTGAGTGATTTTTCACACACAATTTAAATGTAGAACAGCTTACCGGATTTGATATAAGATCGCCTACTGGACTTAGACAAAAATCGAAGCGAATCCGTGTCTGTCAAACTCTAGATTCCCAAGCGTTGATACACTAAATCTAAATGCCTCAATTGATACTGCGGATCGAAACAATCATCAATTTCTTTTGTCGTCATCCGACCAGTAACGCTGACATCTTTGGCAATTAAATTGTAGAAATTGCCTTCAGCTTTGTTCCAAGCTTCGTGAGCGCAAGATTGCACAACTTTGTATGCTTCTTCGCGGTTCATGCCTTTTTCTACTAAGGCTAACATCACCCGCTGGCTGAAGATTACTCCGCCGTAAAGGTTCATGTTGCGCTTCATGTTTTCGGGATAGACTAGCAGGTGTTTTACTAAGTCTGTAGTTTCTACTAACATGAAGTGAGTTACTGTAGAACTGTCGGGTAAAATCATCCGTTCTACGGAACTGTGAGAGATGTCTCTTTCGTGCCAAAGCGCTACGTTTTCTAGGGCTGCGACGGCGTTGGCGCGGACAATTCTTGCCATCCCCGTGAGTCTTTCGGAGCGAATTGGGTTGCGTTTGTGGGGCATGGCGGATGAGCCTTTTTGCCCTTTGGAAAAGAATTCTTCGACTTCGAGTACGTCGGTGCGTTGGAGGTTGCGGATTTCTACTGCGAAACGCTCGATCGAGGCGGCTAACAGTGCTAAGGTTTGGACGTATTCGGCGTGTCGATCGCGCGAAATGACTTGAGTCGATGCGGTATCGGGTTCGAGTCCGAGGTTTTGACAGGCGATCGCTTCGATTCGTGGGTCAATATTAGCATAGGTTCCGACTGCGCCGGAGATTTTGCCGACTGCAATGGACGATCGCAAATTGACCAATCTGGCGCGGTTGCGAAGGACTTCAGCCAGCCATCCTGCTAGTTTAAAGCCAAAGGTGATGGGTTCGGCGTGTATTCCGTGCGATCGGCCAACCATCACAGTATGGCGGTGTTGTTGGGCCTGATAGCGAATAGCTTGGCTCAAATCTTCGACACGTTCTAACAAGATATTGACGCTGGCGACTAATTGCAGCGCCAAAGCGGTATCGAGCACATCGGAACTGGTTAAACCGAGGTGAATGTAGCGGCCGGCATCGCCTACATATTCGTTGACGTTTGTCAAGAAAGCGATCATGTCATGGCGAACTTCCTCTTCAATTTCGAGGACTCGCTTCGGGTCAAAATTAGCCTTAGCTTTAATTTCTTCGACTGCGGCGGCGGGGATGTAGCCGAGTTCGGCTTGAGCTTCGCAGACAGCAATTTCTACTTGTAGCCAGCTTTTGAGCTTGGCGGTTTCAGTCCAGATGTTGCCCATTTCGGGCAGAGTGTAGCGGTCTATCACGGTTGAGCTAGGGGAATGCGATCGTCCTAATTGTACATCTGTGTGGTATCGGTCTTTGCCTTTAGTTTGTCATTGAGAGTACCTGCCACTGTTGCTTTATGTAGGAGAAACAGGGCGTTCGAGTTGTGCTTTGATCCTTTCAAACTTCTTGACAATATCAAGAGAGTACAGTCGTTCCGAACACTGACTGCAAACATAGGCGCGAACTTTGAGCGTTACTGCTTTTCCGCCTCCTTTGATTTTCTCATTTACTTCTTTTTCTACTATTTGCCCCGCACAGACGGGGCATTTCTCAAAAGGCAGCAACTTTATCTCCTTACACGGCTGAACCAGCCTTGATCACAGTAAGCTGTAACGAGCATAGCCCACTTTGTCTCTTCATTATAGGCCCAAATACTATTAACTTTAACACCACTCTTGGTGATGCCCTTGATCGAGCAAGTAGGATTATAATAACGTTTGTAGTAAAAATTCTCTTCAATCACTGTGCCACGGAGCACGGAATAGATAACGCCTTCTACCAGAATATCACATTCTTCCATGCGGTCTCTCGCGTGTCCTGAAATACAGATGCGGCCAGCTTTAATCGCCTCTACGGTGAACTTATGCAGCCTCGATTTACCTGTTCCCATTTTTGCTCCTTTTTTGACACAACTATCCTGCTGAACATAAAATTCACGCTGGATGTTAAAGAGCATGGGTGCTAGGTAGGCTACGTCATAAGTACCTGTGAGTCGTTTTTAAGTTGTCTCTTCAATAATAACGCTCTTTACTGGATGTGTCAAATTTTTATCTGATGTTGCCCATTTCGGGCAGAGTGTAGCGATCAATCACGGTGGTCGTTGGGGAATGCGATCTCACCATTGTACATCTGTGTGGTATCGGTCTTGAGTCGGGATGGGGAATTTGGGGCGATCGAACTTTCCAAATATGTGACACATAGTCCGTAGACCGATCGTCCGCAGAGACTGACAATTGGCAGATGAATCGATCGAAACAGAAAATTTTGCGTGCTTTAGGTCATCTTGTAAGGCAACACAGGACAGCGTTGGGAATTTCGCAGGAAGAACTCGGAATGCGGGCTAACTTAGACCGCACCTATATATCTGGAGTCGAACGCGGAGTCAGAAATCCCTCTATCACGGCAATTGCAAGTCTAGCTAGCGGCTTAGGTTTGACAGTTTCCAATCTTCTCGACAATCTAGAAATAGAAGCGGAAAACGTAGAGTGAGCAATCAAGATTTAGCAAGCACAATAGACCTCTTGCAAAAAAGATATATGTTATAATTAGAGGTTTTAAATTTAATCCCCTACAGCTAACTCATAATT
>PVWI01000089.1 GCA_003003725.1 filamentous cyanobacterium Phorm 6
TCCCCATTCCCTTCCCCATTTCTAATGAATTATCAAGTAATTTACGACGGCAATTGCAATCTCTGCGTCACCTTGGTGCAGCTACTCGAAACCTTAGATCAAGGCAAGAATTTTGAGTATATTTCCATGCAAGATTTAGAGCAATTAAAGCGCTTTGGGATAACTTCTGACGACTGCGAAATGGGGATGATTTTGATAGATAAGAATAATCCCGAAAAACGCTGGCAAGGTAGCGATGCAGCGGAGGAAATCGGGCGGATATTACCTGTTGGCGAGGTGTTTGTGGCTGCTTACCGTGCCATGCCGGGGATGAAGTGGATGGGCGATCGCGTTTACGAACAAGTCCGCGACAACCGCTATACTTTGTTTGGCAAGCGTTCTACCACTTACAAATCAGTTTATGCCGTTGGCTGTCGGGCGATCGACAATTGCGACAATCAAGACTTAAAATCAGGTTCGATCGTTCGGACTTCAGTCCTCTCCATCTGTGGTTCGATCGTTCGGACTTCAGTCCTCTCCATCTGTGGTTCGATCGTTCGGACTTCAGTCCTCTCCATCTGTGGAGAATTTAATTCAAGAAGGACTAAAGTCCGAACGATCAAACCGGGAATTAATATCAGCCATTAAACAAATCAAAAATCTGCTGACAAAAGTGTTTAAGCTTTTGCGCCGACTCCGCCGCAGGTTCAGTTTTGCCAAGAAAATTCCAATTTTCCACAGTCGAAAACTGCCACTGTTGACCAGTATGATCGTAACCAGCGGCCTCAACCCCGATCGCCCGCCGAGATCCTTCGACCGGATCTTGGTAAAATCGGATTTGAATCAAGATGCTGCGGCTTTGCAACAAGCGACTTCTACCGGGAAAATGGAAGCCAATGTCGATCGACTCTGGATCAACAAGTTCCCTAGTATCCTGATCATTCATCCAAGGTTTCAAATCAACTTTCGCATCCGGGAATTGGGATTTGAATAAATTAACAACCGCAGCAATTTTGCTCGTAAGTTCAATATTTTTAGCTTGTTCGGCAGCATTCACTGGCAAAACTCCTATCAAATACATTTATTACATTTAGCTAATAATGTAACTGTATATTGCCGAATATAAACTGTGAACAGCGGACTTTTTCAGAGATAATTAGACATTGACAAATTTTAAAATTTATGTTAACCACTCTTAGCCAAAATTAGGAGACGGCAATGCCGTGTCCCTACAATTAATCTGGCGTAGGGACATGGCACTGCCGTCTCCTCTATATCACTCCGGTGTAACCGGAATTGATACTAATCCAACGGCAGGGCGATCGCAAATTCCGTCCCTTTTCCTACCACAGAATCGCAACTCAAACAGCCGCCGTGAGTTTCTTCCACAATTTGCCGGCTGATAGACAAACCCAAACCCGTACCTTTACCAACACCTTTGGTAGTAAATAAATGGTCAAAAATCCGCGATACAACTTCTTGCGAAATTCCCTCCCCATTATCTCTCATCTTAATGAAAACAGTTTGATTTTCAGCATCAACTTCTGTTTTGATAGTAATAATATTAGGAGCAAGTTCAATCTCCGCAAAACTTCGGCCTTTATTGGATTCCTCAAAACAGTCGATCGCATTTGCCAACAAATTCATAAACACCTGATTCAATTGCCCAAAATAACATTTAACTGGCGGAATATTTCCGTATTCTTTGATAATTTTAATCGCGGGGCGAGTATCATTAGCTTTCAGGCGATACTGCAAAATCAGCAAAGTGCTATCGATACCCTCATGAATATTTGTTGACACCTTATTCGCAGTGTCAGCGCGGGAAAAAGTGCGCAAAGACGTGCTAATATTGCGGATGCGATCAGTACCAGATTTCATCGATAACAGCATTTTAGGCAAATCTTCCATCAAATATTCTAAATCAATCTCCGACGCTTTATCCTCCAATTCATCTCCCGGATTCGGGAACTTTTCTTGATAAAGTTGCAAATAATCAATCAAATCCGAACTCGCCTCAGCAGCAGCATCAACATTCCCCGCAATAAAACCCAGCGGATTATTAATTTCGTGAGCAACCCCTGCAATCAAATTACCCAAAGCCGACATTTTTTCGCTTTGAATCAGTTGCAGTTGCGCCTCTTGCAGTTCATGGAAAGACTTTTCTAACTGTTGAGACTTCTCTTGTTCCCGCGCGTACAAACCAGCATTTTCTACAGCAATCGCAACTTGAGAAACCAACACTTTTAATACTTCTACCCTTTCATCAGTAAAAGCTCCTACCGTCAAAGCATTTTCCATATAAATAATTCCGCGCCGCTGAGATTGATAAATAATCGGCAAACAGAGGATTGATTTTGGTTGATATTTCTGAATGTAAGCATCCGCATTAAAAAGTTCCGCAACCGTCGCATTGTCTAAAACCAGATGCTTTTGACTGCGGTGCACGTAATTAATCACAGACAGCGGTACATCTTGACAATTTCCTACTGGAATAGACGGTAAAAGTGTCACTTGATCCTCCCGAGAATTCCCAGTAGCTTCTATGCAGAGGATATCGTTTTTCAGCAGCAGCAGCACTACTTTTTGAGCCGCCGCATTTTCCAACAAAATATTGATTAACTTAGTCAATAACTTTTCCAGAACAATTTCACTGGTAATAGCTTGGGAAGCTTTGACAAAAGCGCTTAAATCTAAGAAATTGCCGAAACCATTAGTGGTAGTGCTTCCCGTGCTGGTGCGGGTGACATCGAAAGTTCGGGTTTCTGTGGTGCGCGTTTGTGCTACTAAGAAAGGATATCTGAATTCTAAGTCTGTAACTTTGGCTAAAGCTCCCCAGCGGATATAGGCATAATATGCTTTGGTAAGGTATGCTTGAGAGATGATTTCTTTACCCAAAGATTCATAGAATTCTCCGGCTAATTCATAGGCTAATGCTTCCTCTTGAATGTAACCGTTTTTGGCGGCTCCATCAATTGCGCGATCGTAATAATCCATTGCTCGCTCATTCTGCCCTAACACTCGTGCTTTATCGGCTTCTACCAAATCATATTTATGCTGGTGGTTCATGGGAGCGTGAGCTGCCCATTTTTTCATCTTTTTTTGTAACTGTATCACTTTTTTAAGATATTGCTTTTGCTCACCTTTGCCAACTTGAGGAAACAAAGCAAGGAGACTGAGAGAGTAGTAGAAGTTACTGATGGAAACCACATAAAATCCTGCGGCGGCTTCTTCATATTTTTCAAATAACCTTGAATTATCCAAGGCTTCCACGTAGTTTTTAAATAAAAAATTAAGCTGAGCTTTGGCGTTATAAGTCATACAAACTAAAAGAAAGCTTTTAGCTTCTATTAAAGTGGGGAGCGTTTCAACTTCATTAAAGCTCTCGCCGACTAAATGGCATGGTTCGACAGCTTTTTCGCACAAGTTGAGGCCCGTCTGCCTGAATATACTTATATACGGTACAGCCATTTGTAATTGAAGTTTATGCATTAATTTCACATACTTACCAGTCTCTTGTTCAACCAGATATAGAGGCTCTCCCATCCATAGTTGGTAATTACAATAATCGGATATAGCATAACCTGCATATTCTAAGTCTCCAGTTTCCATCCCGGCTTTAAAAGTTTCCATAAAATAGCCTAATACTGAGTTAAGGTGGGATTTCCAATGTTTGATTAAAGCACAAAAATTTATATAAACTTTACTTTTGATCGAACGGGATGGAAATTTATCCAACAGCCTAATTGCCAGTTCGCCGAATTGGTATCCCGAATTGATATCCCCTAGCCTGCACAAAATCGCGCCATAATAAACGTAGGCGATACTAGCATAAAGTGAGTTGCCATATTTAACGCAGTGCTGGATCATCATAAATGTCAGCAGCGGTAGCAGTTGCGGATTTGTTTGAATAGCGCTGCTGAGAATCCCTGATAAAATCCGCATGATTGCTTGTTTACTAGGATCGGTCATTTCTGGCAAGTTAGCTAAATCCTCAACTCGTTTCGTTCCCAAACTAAATTTTGTGTAAATCAGTCCCGCCATAATGTTTAGAGTGTTTGGGTTTTGAGGAAAAGAAATGCCTAAAATTCTTAGCACTTCCAGCCCTGTATTTAGTGCTTCGGCCAGCCTATTTTGAGCATTGTAAGACTGGATGTAGAGTTCGTAACTATTTACCTTTTCCAGTATATTTTTAGCTTTTGCCAGGATGATATGAATGAGTTTTTTTGATTCTTCAAAGTTGATATTTAAGTATTCAGCTTCGGCTGTTGACTCGTAGATAGAGAGCGTTAATTCATACTGACTCTGCCAGCTCTCCTCCGCCAATAATCCCATAGCCACGCGCAAGTACCTAACAGCAGCTTCATAAGCAGCAGCGGATTTTGCCTTGCGTCCAGCCGTTAAATTTAATTGTGCCAACTGAGTTTTTTCTGACTGTTGGCTAATTGTGTCAATTCCGACATTCAATTGATTGACGATATCAAAGATGTTTTCTTCTAGCTTGTCGGGTGGAGTATTCTGTAACAGTAATTGACCAATTTTTAAATGGGTGGATTGCTTTTGGTCTTCGGGAATTAGCGAATATGCGGCTTGCTGAACGCGATCATGCAAAAATTTGTAACTAACCCGTGAAGTATCTAATTTGAGATTAATTGATTCGGCACTATCGAAAACTAAAGGAATGCGATAAGCATCGCTCAAAGGCAGAATTAACCCAGCTTGCAAGGCTGAATAAAGTTCAGTAGCTGTAGCATTAGCTGACTCTTCGCTGACCAGTGACAGCACATCCAGAGCAAATTTATCCCCCACGCAAGCTGCTAATTTCAACACTTCTTGCGTGGCTGCGGGGAGCTTTTCAATGCGACTGGCTACCAGTTCCACAACGCTTTTATCGGTAATTCCAATGGCTTGAATTTCATCAATACTCCAATTCCAACCTCCTTTACCTTCCAAGAGACTAAAGTCGAATTTCAAAAGATTGTCTTGATAAAGTGCTTGGAGTAGTTGCGTCAAGAAAAAAGGATTACCGCCAGTTTTATTGCAAATCAACTCTGCTAGATTTTTGACGTTTTCGGTGCCGTTGTTAAGTGTTTCAGCAACTAATTCAGTTACATTGTCCAAATCCAGTGGTTGCAGTACGATATTGTTGACAACCGTGCCAGTTTTTTCGATTTCTTCTACAGTCTGAATCAACGGGTGAGTCGGACTAACTTCGTTATCGCGATAAGCACCGATTAGCAACAAATATTGCTGTTCTGAATCTGTAATCAGTGTTTGCATCAACTTTAATGTTGCTGAATCTGCCCACTGCAAATCGTCTAAAAAGATGACTAGCGGATGTTCTTTTTGGGCGAAGACGCGAATAAATTCCTTGAATACCCGATTGAAGCGATTTTGCGATTCTACAGAACCAAGTTCTGCCACTTCTGGCTGTTTTCCAGCGATTAATTCAACTTCAGGAATTACATCGGCAATTACTTTGCCATCTGTCCCTAAAGCTGTTAAAATTTTCGTGCGCCATGTTTCTATAGAAGCAGCGTTTTCGGTTAGCAACTGGCGCAGCAAGGAGTTAAATGCTTGAATTAATGATGCGTAGGGAATGTTGCGTTTGAATTGGTCAAATTTGCCGCTGATGAAGTAACCTTTTGCCTTGGTAATCGGTTTGCTAACTTCGTTGACGACTGCGGATTTGCCGATACCGGAATAACCAGATACTAGCATTAATTCGCTTTGGGAATGGGCGGGTTTTTCGGTATTTTGGTTGGGTGGCAAAGATTCGGGTGAACTCGCCCCTACCCGTTCAAATGCTGCTAATAGTTGATTGACTTGTTGTTGTCTACCATATAATTTTTGGGGAATCAACAATTGACTGAGAATATCTAAGTGTCCGGGGGTGAAATATATAATTTTGCCTGTGGTTTCTAGCTGATGGGAACAGTTTTCTAAGTCTGCAAGTAATCCGGCTGCACTTTGATATCTTGACTCAGCATTCTTGGATATCAATTTCATCACAATTTCTGAGATTACTTGGGGAGTTTTAGGATTAATTTGATGTGGTGATATTGCTTGTATGGCGATGTGGCTGTAAACTATTTCTAAGGGGTCATTGCTAGTAAAAGGTAATGTACCTGTGAGCATTTCATACAAGGTAATTCCTAGGGAATAAAAGTCGGTACGGTAGTCGAGGGTGCGGTTCATTCTCCCGGTTTGTTCGGGTGACATATAGGCTAATGTGCCTTCTACTGAGTTGGGATTGTTAAATTGCGGGTTTTCTTTGTTGAGTTTTGTCGCTATCCCGAAGTCTGTGAGTTTGACTTGTTTTGTTTGGGAGTTGATTATGATATTGCTGGGTTTGATGTCTTTGTGAATAATTTGATTTTGGTGGAGGTATTCTAAAGCTTTAGTTATTTGGATGACGATGTCTAAAATTGCTCGCGGACTCAATATCTCTTCTTCGATCAGTTTTCCGAGAGATTCGCCACCAAAATCTTCTAAAACTATTCCTAATCGGTGGTCAAAAGTTTCGAGACTGATGATTTTGACGATTTGTTCGCTGTCTAAATGTTTGCGAATTTGATATTCGTGTTTGAGGCGAGTAATTGCTTCGAGTGTAGGATATTCGGCTTTCAGGAGTTTAAGAATTATTGCGGGCTGGTCGATTGATTTCTGTCCGCGATAAATAATTGTTTCCATACCTTCGTGCAGATTATAATTAATTTGATATTTTGAAAGACTTAGCATAGGTTTATTTGAAAATAAATTGGGTCTAATTCAACTTAGTGTAGCGCTAATTTAGTGAATATTTTTGTGATCTGGATCGCAGTTTTTAACTCCACAAATCACAACCCACAAATCATCAGCCACAAATCATAGGTAGGGATACAGCACTGCTCATAGGTGTCAACTTAAGCCGAAAGCCCGCCAGGGACTGAAGTCCCTGTCTAATAGCGAAAGTCCTCTAAAAGAGGACTAATGAGTTCTTCAGTCCTCTTGAGAGGACTTGAGCTTTGAGACAGGGGTTTCAACCCCTGGCGGACTATCGGTTGTACCTTAAGTTGACACTAATGAGCACTGCTGTGTCCCTACTGTGTCCCTACTGTGTCCCTACTGTGTTCCTACTTAAATAAATTTAAAGTTGCAAATTAATCTTCTACAACGGTAACTTCACTGATATGAACAATTGATTCGGGTTCCGGTAAAATACGGACGCGAGCGAACTTTAAACCGCTGACTCCTTGCAGCGATTCTACCATACCGGTCTGCACTTTGGCCTCTACCCAACCTTCACGAGATAAATAGAGCAAATATTGCTCATACTCCTCCCATTCATCCTCGGTTGAATAAACTACAGTTAGCATTCCTGACTGAGTAATTCGCTCTTGTGCGTCTTTGTCAACGGCTTTTTCGATCCGCTTTTTGACGAGTTCATAACGAATATCGCGAGTCCCTTTGACATCAAACATTTTTTCTGTATTTTCGTTGTGAAAAATGTCGATCGTGGTATTCTGCACTAATACTAGATGCGCGAGTTCCATATTAATGTGCGAGTCGGCTTGCAAGCGAAAAACTGTGCGCCCGCAATCGCAAATTGCCCGCAGTTGTTCGTACCGCAAACTGTGGAGATGAAATTGACTGAATCTGCTATCAACTGATTTTCCGACATAAATCATGTGATCCATGCCGTCGGTGCATTCTATGTCGCAGTAGTGGGGAAGAATTTTCTGCATTCTTTCTTGCCATCGAGTCCAAGTTTCTTGGAGTTTACTACTAATTAAATGTAGCATTTCGTCGTAGCGAGTCCGATCGCCATAAACGCAGTTGTGTTCGTTTTCACAAGCGGCTCGGTAAGCTTCAACGGCTTCGTGAACTTTCGGCCCGCACTGCATAAAATAGTCAAAATATACTTCTAGTTTCTCGTTCAAATACTCGGCAGCTCGTACCTCCATATCCACTGTTACTTTTTCTTTTAAATGCTCGATGTAGTCGAGTAAATCAAGTCGAAGTTGCTGACCAAGGTGAGTAGTTTTTGTTTCACAAACGGCATCAATTATGCCTAAAGCCAAGCGAAATTGTTCTAGTAAATCAGTTTGAATGGCTCGATTTCGCTCGTCGCTAGAACCGCGAATATCGGAAATTCCAAATAGCGGATAAACGTCAGCAAATACAATAGTTTCTTGCTGTAGTCCCCAACTGCGTCTTTCTGCTTCTTGGACGAAGCGCCATTCGACGGCGGGGTGGATGTTATGGATGTGGCTGAACCGCTGCTGCATGGCTTGTCGCAGGGCTGCAATGAAGGCGGGAATGAGTTCTTGGGCGTGCTGGGAGTCAATGCCGTTGAAGTGGTTGGGCCGATCGCACAGCAGCCCCACAAGACCCAAAATCCGCTGCACGCAGCCCTCGCGGGTGACGGTTTTTACCACCAGCGGTACTAGCAACATCGATCGCACGCCCATTTTCCGCAAAGCCCGATCGCACTCGGTATCGCATTCTCGTCGCAAATCGGGGACATTCCAGACTTGATTTGCCGCCGTTGCTTTCAAGAAATGAGAATCTTCTAAGGAAGTCATCGAATAAACAATTGGTTGCAAATTTTCGCCGCCTTTAGCTACTAATATCTGTACCTGTTCGCCGTCAGGGCGCAGTAACAAAGTGCCGTCAGCATTAAAGAGCGATCGTAAACAACCGTCTATTCTCTCAAATTTGTCGGGGCGCAGCATGGAATCGCGATCGATTAATAACTGCGTCAGCCGCCGAATTTGCTCCTGTATGGTGACATCAAAACCTTCGAGTACCAGTAAACCTTCTACTTGGTAATTATCCAACTGCAAGCGATCGGCTAAAATCGCCAATTGATTCGGCTGCATCAACCAAGCTTCCCGTTCAGAGACTGGCATTAACGGCAAATGTAAATCCGCAAATTCATCTATTTTCGAGTCGATGCGCTCGACTTTTAACTGTTCCGAACCCAGCCAAAATTCAACATATCTCGGTTCTGGATGTATGCGACTTTTCACCGTAGCCATCACGGGTTCGTCGAGCACTCGCAAAGCTGCGAGGTCAATTTGATAGGATTGCTTGAATACCCAGTGTAAAAGATGACGGCGGTACAACTTTTCGGCTGTTTTTTGATCCCATTCTTCAAACAATTCCAGCAGAGTAATACCCATTCCTGCAAACAAACCGCCTATTTCCCCACTTCCCAGGGGCGTTCCTTCCCAGCCCGCCAAACGGCAGAAAGCGGCGTTAGCGTAGCGCAGGGCAAAAGTTCCCGGCTCGATCACCGCGATTAAAACGCGACGGTTGCCGAGAAATTTAAACACCCACTGCAAGTCTTGTTTCCATGTTTTTAACTGTTCAATTTCGGCAGATTGAGTCGGTACTCCTGCCGCCAAAGCTTGCAGTAGTTGTTCCATATTAAGTTCGCTTTGCACGCTGTGATTGTCTTGCTCAGTTGAGTCCATATCTGCGGGGATCAGTGAATTTACGGATTGATTGTTATTTTGACGCGAAGACGATTTTGGGGTGGACATGAGTAAAACACCTGAAAGCACTAGATTTTGCCAGATAATGTCAGCGATCGGGGATTTAGAAATTTGTAAAGAATTTAGATCCTATTTGTAAAGTTTGTGCATAGTATCGGAAACCGGGTATGTTCTCGGACGATCGAGCCAAAAACTTTTACTTTTCTTCACAAACAACCTCTCAGTCTTGACGTTATAGGTGATATGAACGTGTTTCCGACTTGGCGGGTAACATCTATTATAAGCGGTAAGTCGTAGCGGATAGTGTCAGCGACTAATACTATTTGACTCAGAGGCGAAATATATAGTAGCTTTAGGTTGAACGAGGCACAACCCTGGCAATTGGTAATTGGCAATTGGTAATTAGCAAGCAGATTGCTAAGGACTGATTTAGTTAATAAAAGTTGCGGTAACAGTCGGAATAAATTTGGTATTTGGCAATGGAAGAATTAAAATCTATAATATAAATAGCAGCATCTTTCAAAGGACATACTTATGGCTTTAACGATTAACAATCTCATCGGCGATTTAACTGGATTTCCTGTGTTTGCGGGCGGCGGGCCGCGTTTTTTGGGATTCGCTACATCAGATGACATTAAGGTAGAGGATGGAAATTTGTCATCTTTCCCTTGGGGAGTTTGGGGACTGGATGGTAACGATACCATAGGAGGTTCGTCGGATGGCAACGAACGGCTGTTAGGAAATAACGGGGATGATATTATCGGCGGTGGCGGCGGAAATGACATCATTTACGGCGGCAAAGAGAACGATCGCCTGGATGGAAATGATGGCAACGATTTAGTTAGGGGCGACGCGGGAAACGACATTATTTTTGGAGGGTTTGGGAACGATATCCTGCGGGGAGGGCAAGGAGACGACGATTTAGACGGCAATGACGGCAACGATTTCTTGGTGGGCGATCGGGGGATTGACGTGCTCACGGGAGGCCCCGGTGCTGACATATTTGCGCTCAGAAGCAATGAAACATTTGGAGTCAATGGAGCCGATGTCATTACCGATTTTAATTTTGACGAGGGCGATCGTATCGGTTTGACAGACGGTTTAACAGAATTAGACCTCCTCTTCACAGACGACAATCTGATCGCTTACGACAACGACGGAATTATCAACGATATGGTGGTTTTGAACGGAAGAAACGGACAGATTTTGGGGATAGTTTTAAACACGGATAACTTTACACTTATCGGTTCTTTTGAAGAAGCAAGTCCGTTTGCTTTGGCAATTAACGGTACTCAGTTCCAGTTTTTGGCTTAGTTTTGTGTAGGCGGATTTGATGGGCGGGCTAGTTCCGCGTAGGGGACATGGCAGTGCCGTGTCCCTATAGATATTGAGGATCAGCTAATGTATTAAAATATTCCTTTAGCTGTTTTTTATGCTAATCTAGAACTAGCAAATAAAGTTAGGGGGAAATATAAATGACTGTTAAAATTAACCCTCCATTAACTGCACTCCCAGAACAGCGGTTATTTTTGCCACTGTCGATGACTTGGGAGCAGTTTAAAGCTCTAGATTCCTTGCTAGAGTATACTCGCAGTGTTCGCTTGTCTTACCTGGACGGATATGTAGAGATTATGACGCTTTCGCCAGACCATGAAACCATTAAATGCCTGCTGGCATTACTGCTAGGTCAGTTTTTTTTAGAAAGAGATATTAGTTTTAGACCAACGGGTAGCGCCACACTCCAAGGGCAAACAAAAGGCAGCAGTAAGGAACCAGATTTATCTTATTACTTTGGGGAAGACAGGCGGCAGCGGGAAACGCCCGATTTGGCGATCGAAGTTATTTTTACCAGCGGAACTATTAACAAACTGGAATACTACCGCAGATTTAACGTAGCGGAAGTTTGGTTTTGGGAAGACGGAGTGTTTGCTATTTATCAACTGAAATCAGAGGGTTACGAGCTAGTTTCTCGGAGTATGCTGTTGCCGGATTTGGATCTAGAATTGCTGGGGAGATGTCTGCAAATGTCGGAAGAAAAAGAAGCTTTGAAACTGTTTCGCGACGCAGTTAGAGGTTGCTAACCGAGAATATCCACAAGTAAAATATGGCAAAATTACGAAATGTACGAATTGTCATAAAAATCGCGACCGGCTAAAAACCTCCTCCAGCATTTCTGGTTTTCAGATATTAGATTTTCATCTATACTATTCGGAGTATAAAAAATCTTAGTCTTCAGCAATCATCTATGAATAGGGATTATTCGCGGTTTGATTCCCTCACCAGCATCCTAGCCGGAACAGTAACGGTAGCAGCAATAGTCGTCTTTGCAGCAGCACCTGTTTTCGCAAAAACTCCCCAAGAAATTGCCAAATTAGCTGAATCAGTCACCGTTCAAATTAATGGAACAGATAGTCGTAGCGGGACGGGATTTATCATTGCCAAACAAGGCACGACTTACACGGTTTTGACAGCTAAGCACGTTGTTCCAAATAGTAAAGCTACCTATAAGATTCGCAGTTCTACGGGAAAAGAACATCAAGTAACCCGTGTTATACCATTACAAAAAACCGATAACGAACTGGATTTAGCAGTCGCAACATTTAACAGTACAGAAACTTATCGAGTTGTAACTTTAGGCGATTCCCTACAAGCAGAAAGCGGCACACAAATTTTTGTGATTGGCTATCCAAATAATAGATCGAGAAATCAGCCGAATCCTGAGTTTACACAGGGTTTTGTTACCAGTCGTTCTCCGACTCATAAGCGCGGTTATACCTTGCGTTATACTGCCATAACTCAAAAAGGAATGAGTGGAGGGCCTGTATTTGATGGGGAAGGGCGCGTAGTTGGGATTCATGGAGAAGGCGAACTAGATTTTTCGACAAATGATACAGGAGCATCTATAGATGCTATCTCCAAAACGGGATTTAATTCAGCAATTCCTATCAACACTTTTCTAGCTAAATTGTCAGAGGCTGGGTTAAATCGATCGGCTCTTTTGATAAATACTTCTCCAACTGCTACTGCACCTCTGAAACTGAACAATCCGCAAGATGCTAAAACTTATTACGTTCGGGGTTTAACTCGGTTTGACAAGGGAGATTTGTCAGGGGCTGTTGCCGATTTTAACCAAGCAATTCAAACTCAATCAGATTATTCAGAAGCTTATTTCTATCGAGCCCTCGCTTATTTCGATTTGAGACAAATGCCCAAGAGTATCGCTGATTATAGCAAGGCGATCGCCCTTAATGCCGGTTATGTTGATGCTTACTACAATCGGGGGCTGGTTTTGTCGGCATTGGGAGATAAACCGGGGGCGATCGCAGATTATACTCAAGTCATCCGCCTGGATAGAAACTTTACAGCAGCTTACAACAACCGAGGATTGGCGCTTTCAGAATTAGGCGACCAAAAAGGGGCGATCGACGATTTCAATCAAGCGCTGCAAATTAATCCCGGTCGCGCTAACACTTATTTTAACAGAGGATTGGCGCTATTTCGCATCAATAACGATCGCTCTGCCTTAGCTGATTATACTCAAGCAATTCAACTCAATCCCAGTTATGCCAAGGCTTTTGCTAACCGAGGAATTACCTTGGTGAGAATGGGAGATAGACAAGGGGCGATCGCAGATTTGCAGCAAGCGGCTCGTTTATTTAGGGCTCAAGGCATGAATGCAGATGCTCAAAAAGCATTAGATTTGATCGGTCAACTGCAAAAGTCAAATTAATTTCATACATTATATTTGTAGGGAAACGGCACTGCCGTGTCCGTATTCGCCGTAGGAAAACGGCACTGCCGTGTCCGTATTCGCCGTAGGAAAACGGCATTACCGCATCCGTATTCGCCGTAGGGAAACGGCACTGCCGTGTCCATATTCGCCGTAGGGAAACGGCACTGCCGTGTCCATATTCGCACAGAAAGAGGACACAGCAGTGCTGTGTCCCTACCGAATATCTGTATTACTTCCCCTTCCGTATTCGGCGTAGGGAAACGGCACTGCCGTGTCCGTATTTCGGCGTAGGGAAACGGCATTGCCGTGTCCATATTCGGCGTAGGGAAACGGCATTGCCGTGTCCGTATTCGCAGAAACGTAGAAAGAGGACACAGCAGTGCTGTGTCCCTACCTTCCCTAAAATCTCACCGTCACCAAAATCACCCGCCGAGGCTGATTTTCCGCTTCAATAGTATACTCAACACGCCCAAAACCTTTCGGCCCAGGTTCAACTAGATCGTAGCGAGATGTCACCGTACCCGCTGCTGTATCGTATTGAGCAAAAACAGCACCAGGATTTCTACCAGCAGAGGCATCGCTATCACCTCCCCAGGAGCCCCAATCATCCAATCGCGATCGCGTTGGCAATACAGAAGCCGCGATTTCTGGCGGTGTTAATCTTTGATCGGCTAAGACTTTTTGAGCGTTATGAATAGCGCACATTGTCGGCCCGGAAATTTTGGCATCGCTATATTGATCTTCCCACTTTTGCACAAACCCAAAACCAACATTCGGGCCGACTTTATCCTGTCTTTGCCGCCCCCACAGCCGACTCGTATCTGATGCAAAATTAGAACCGCTGCCAGTAACGGCTAATTCGGTTCTTTTGCTGGTAAAATTGCGGTTGACAAATTCTTTGTCTGCGGTGCGAATGGCGCTAGCGGCTGCTGGTTCTATTTTATTGCTAACATTAGTATTGCCTTGTACGATCGGTGATAGAACACCGGGGATGGGCTGTGCTCCACAATATTTTTGAATACCGTTGAAAACGCGATCGGCTGATAAAGCACTAATCGGAAATTCTAGGGAATAAGCCTCGGCAGGTTTGGGGAAAAAGATGCCGGATGTGGCGGAAGCAGCAAAAGAAGCGCCACCCCAGATGACGATACGATTAAATTGACGGCGGCTGATACTCATAATTTATCGACTCCCAGGAGAGCTTGCACCAGGCTCAACATTAAATTTAAAGAAGTGATAATACCTGTTATTACAATTTTTTTCTGTGGAACAAGAGATATCAAGAGATAAACTTCTACCATTACTAACATCTACCAGCATTGTATTGATTCTCCCTGGCTTACCCACCTGAGAAGCTACTTGATTTCCATCTACGTAAACCTCGATTTTGGGGGGTGAAATCTGATCCTGATCTGCAACTCCATACTCTAATCGGAGAGAAGCACGACCGCCTGGAAGTCTACAGGTCAAACCTAACTGCTGTACCCTCATAATACTGGTGTGTAGTTGTCTGCCTATGGAAATATCTGTAGGTTGCCTCCGCAAAAAATTGGTATTGCCATTTGTAAAAATACATTGCAGGTCGAGTATATGGATTGGGCGCTGGGCCTGTGCCACTTGTGCGCCAACCGTCCCCAACATCACACATAACATCCCAGCGAGGAACAAACCGCTGAGCCACCGCACTCGTTTCATATAAAATATCCTGTCAAGACCTTAATGAACTAATATAAAGGATGAGCTGTGTATGAAAAATCCTGACTTTAGATAGATGACAAAATCAAAAATGTCACAATTGTACGAAATGTCAGGTATAATGAATGGCGTAAACTCCAGCTTCTCCCTAATCTATGGATATTGCCGAAGTTTTGACACTGGCAGATCAGCTAATTTTTGCTAAGACGGGAAAGCACTTGGATTACGTGCAAGATGCTATTCTGCGGGGGACATTAGAAGACGCAACTTACACGCAAATTGCTCAAGAACTTTACTCAAGTCCAAGTCATGTTAGAAATGTCGGATCAGACCTTTGGAAAACACTTTCTAAAGGATTGAAAAAAGATATTACTAAAAATAATTTTAGGGCCGTATTAGAAAAGGGTATAGTTTATAATTATCAATCAGCAATTGTTGAAAATATAACAGGCGAGAGTATAACAGTTAATAATAAGCTTAATATTTGTCATGAAAAAGTCCGATCGCCCAAAACGCCCCCAAACCCGCAACCAACAACAAAACAGCCCCGCATCGACTTAGGCGACGCACCAGAAATGTCCACATTTTTCGATCGCACATCCGAACTTTCCACCCTAGAAAACTGGATTTTAAGCCGCACCCGTCTCATCACCATCCTCGGCTTATCCGGTATTGGCAAAACCGCCCTGACACTCCAACTAATCCCACAAATTCAACACGAATTCGACTGCATCATCTGGCGCAGCCTCCACAACGCGCCACCCCTCGCATCACTTCAAACCGACATAATTAAATTCCTATCGCAGCAGCAAGAAACGGAATTACCAGATTTAATCAACTATTTGCGATCGCACCGCTGTCTCATCATCCTCGATGATGTGCAAACAATCTTTAGCAGCGGACAACTCGCAGGAAACTACCAACCAGGCTATGAAAACTACGGCGCATTCTTCAAACAAATAGCAGAATCCTGCCACAACAGTTGTATAATCTTGATTAGTTGGGAAAAACCCAGAGAAATTGCAGCCTTAGAAAACCGCCCGAAAACTTGTCAAACATTGCAACTCAATGGCTTAGGAGAAGCAGCGCGAGAAATCTTCACAGAAAAAGGCTTAGCAGAATCAGAAAAATGGTCAAAATTAATCGACCTTTACCGAGGTAATCCCTTGTGGCTGCATACAGCAGCCGCTGCAATTAAAGACTTATTTAACGGCAATATTTCTGACTTCTTATCCTATGATAGCTTAGTTTTAGGAGACTTAGAATATTTATTGCACCAACATTTTAAGCGTTTGTCAGACACCGAAAAACAAGTCATGTCCTGGTTGGCAAATCAAAACAAAGCAGTCGAAATCTCAAAAAAGCCAGCCCTTCTCGAATTATCTCCTTCAGAATTCCTAAAAGCCGTCGAATCATTGAGACGGAGGTCATTAATCGAAAAAGTCCAAAAGGTCGATCGCACCCTGTTTGCAGTCCAAGGGGCGATCGCAGAATACGTGAAAAATCACACGTTGCAGCATTCTTGAGAACAGGCTGTCCGGCCTGTTCCACAATATATGAATTAATTTTATTGTGGGGTGGGCTTCTAGCCCGCCCTAAAACAATTATTGAAAAATTAGCAAAACATCAATCCAAAAACCCCCGTTTAGCCCTAAAATAAAAAAGACTGACTAGCCAACAAAGCCCTATGTTTGAAGCCCTTGCCGATCGACTCGAATCCACCTGGAAAAAACTGCGCGGACAGAATAAAATCTCCGAATCCAACATCCAAGACGCCATCAAAGAAGTCCGCCGCGCCCTCCTGGAAGCCGATGTCAACCTCCAAGTCGTCAAAAACTTCGTCGGAGAGGTAACGGCCAAAGCACAGGGGGCAGAAGTCGTTTCAGGCGTCCGTCCCGACCAACAATTCATCAAAATCGTCCACGACGAACTCGTGCGCGTCATGGGGGAAACCAACGTACCCCTCGCCACCGCCGAATCCGGGCCCACCGTCATCCTGATGGCCGGTTTGCAAGGAACCGGGAAAACCACGGCCACCGCCAAACTGGCGCTGCATCTCCGCAAGCAAAATCTTACCGCACTGCTAGTCGCCACCGACATTTATCGACCAGCCGCGATCGACCAATTGCTCACCCTCGGCAAACAAATCGACGTACCAGTATTTGAATTAGGCACTGATACTGACCCCGTAGAAATCGCCCGCCAAGGGCTCGAACACGGCAAACAACTAGGCGTAGATACCATCATCGTCGATACAGCAGGCCGCCTGCAAATCGACCAAGAAATGATGGCAGAATTGGCCCGCATCAAACAAACAGTACAACCCCACGAAACGCTGTTAGTTGTTGATGCCATGACAGGCCAAGAAGCAGCAAATTTAACCCGCACCTTTCACGAACAAATCGGCATTACCGGTGCCATCTTAACTAAATTAGACGGCGACAGTCGCGGCGGTGCAGCCCTATCCGTGCGGCAAATATCCGGTGCACCGATTAAATTTGTCGGCGTAGGCGAAAAAGTGGAAGCATTGCAACCATTTTATCCCGATCGCATGGCATCGAGAATACTCGGCATGGGCGATGTCTTGACGCTAGTCGAAAGAGCTCAAGAAGAATTCGACATCGCCGACGCCGAGAAAATGCAAGAGAAAATGCTCACGGCAAAGTTTGACTTTACCGACTTTCTCAAGCAAACCAGACTGTTAAAAAACATGGGTTCCCTCGGCGGCATCATGAAAATGATTCCGGGGATGAACAAACTCTCAGACGAACAAATGCGGCAGGGAGAAGTGCAGCTAAAACGCACCGAAGCCATGATTAATTCCATGACAACTCAAGAACGTCGCAACCCCGAACTTTTAGCAAGTTCTCCATCCCGCCGCCGCCGCATCGGCAAAGGCGCAGGCTACGCCGAAAATGACGTAACAAAACTCGTCAGCGACTTCCAAAAAATGCGTACCATGATGCAGCAAATGAGTCAAGGCAACTTTGCAGGAATGGGAGGAATGCCGGGAATGCCAGGAATGGGAGGAATGCCGGGAATGCCGGGAATGGGCGGCCAGAAGAAAAAGAAAAAAAACAAGCCTAAAAAAGGTTTTGGTCAGTTGTAATCGAAGGAAGAAGGAAGATAAAACGGCGTTTGAAACCGCCTCGTCTTCTGATCCTATTGATTTTATAATTTTTAGTTTTCCTAAAACAGGCTCTCTAAGCACTTTGAATTGCTGCTCTGAATTCGCGCATGGCTTGAAGGTGATTTTCGATATTGATACACCGTACCAATAGTACAATATCTAAGTCTGGGAGAACACAAGATCGATCGACCTCTGCATATCCATCTTCCGAAAGCGCGTACAAACGCAGCCTACCATTTTCCCAAAACCAAACCTCAGAAATTTGCAGGCGTTTGTAAGCTTCCAACTTATTAATCCCACCGCTAGTCACCACCACTTCCACCGCCAAATCAGGACGTTCTCGGTTAACCGCCAATTCGTAAGACTGATCCGCTTCTCGCTTCACCTTTCCAGTTTCACTTTCCAGCGTCACCGAGCCCGTTGGAGTAAAATCAATCCCTGCATATTCCAAATACAGATTCACTAGCGTTGAAATCCGTTCTTTAACAGTTTGATGTTTTCTTTCAGAGATACGTCTAATCTCAAATACCATCTAAAAACGACAGTCTGATTCCCGGACTATCGAGCAACTGTTCAACAACTTTAAACTCTCTCCAGGTCAGTCCATCAATTAAGATAGGTTCATCGAGTAATTCTAAGTTTTCTAAAGTCGTCGTCATCCCCAGTCCTCCTTACTCAATCCCATCTTAATTATAAGCTGTACAGCATTTAAACTTCATACTTCTTTAGCCGTATCAAAACTCCTCATACCATGTCCGGTCAATTACCAGCAATCTGTAAAGGTTCGATCGTTCGGACTTTAGTCCTTCTTTCTGCAATCTGTAAAGGTTCGATCGTTCGGACTTTAGTCCTTATTTCTGCAATCTGTAAAGGTTCGATCGTTCGGACTTTAGTCCTTATTTCTGCAATCTGTAAAGGTTCGATCGTTCGGACTTTAGTCCTTATTTCTGCAATCTGTAAAGGTTCGATCGTTCGGACTTTAGTCCTTATTTCTGCAATCTGTAAAGGTTCGATCGTTCGGACTTTAGTCCTTATTTCTGCAATCTGTAAAGGTTCGTAGTGAGAACTTTAGTCCTTCTTTCTGCGGACTAAAGTCCTCACTACGAACCAATTATTGCTGTCCAAAAGTTCCCTTATTCTCATCCGGTACAAATTCCGTCACCACTTGGCCGCCGCCACCGTCACCTTTGACAATCACAGTTTGATTTTTCAGTTCTCCCGTCGCCCTCGGCCCAGTCAAATTAAACACCGGATTTAGTTGCTTGTAAACTACATTTCCTTCTGCATCAAACGTCTGGTTAGTTAAATACCATGTTACGCGATCGGTATTTAATTGAGATTGACGTTTTTCCCCAATTCCTACCACATTTCCCGTCAAATAAAATATCTTTTTATCTAAATCTCCCCGCCCCGTATTGCCAGTCATCGTCACCTTTTCCACTCGGTGAAAAACTTTCACAGGCCCGGGCGAAACCACAGATTGCGCTGGAAAATTCCAACTCATCAAACTGCTTTCTATTTGCAGCGGCGGGTCTGATGGCATCAATTGAGCGTTTTTCGTTAATGTCGCAATTTTGGTTTTTAAGTCTACATCTACTCGATCGGCAAAACCACTGTCTGTTAATTTTTGATCTTTATATCTGTCAATTTGAGTCGGTTTGTCGCTGTTTACCTTTTGTTGCTCCACAAACCAGACTAAGTGCTCAGTTCGCAATTGCAGAACCGGATCTTTAACATTCGCCACCACCGATCCGAATAACTCCATCCTCTTAGCCCTACTGAAAACCCGCGCTTCCTTCGCTGAAATAGTCACCTGTTTGTGGTCTCCCCTCAAATTATTGCGGATCACCAAAACATCTTCTTTCGGCCGCCATTCCAACTCATTTCCGCGCAATACGACTCCGTTTTTTAGGTCTGTAGCTACTATGTTACCTTTGAGGAAAACCTGATTTCCTTCCTGAAATACCTGCCCAGTGTCTCCCTGAATATCATAAATTTCTTTGCCGTCCTGAAACAATTTGCCCACTGGTTTCTGAACGTCAACTATCTTGTTGTCTTTGCTATAAACGGCATTTTTTGAGTTTACTTTCCAGAACGTTTCGCCCTTTTCGTTTGCTTGTTCTAGGGTTACTTTGTTCAAAGTTAAAGTGCTGTTTGACTGCTGAGCAGTTTTGATATCATCGGCTAATTTGCTCTTTTGAGTCTCTTCTGGAGCCGCACAAGCACCAATCCCCAAAATCAGTGTTGCTAAACATAGCAGCATTAATTTTGGGGACTGGAGACTGGGAATTTGGGATTTGAGATTAATCATTGGTAATCGATAATTGGGCGTTGGGAATTGGGCATTGGGCATTGATAATTGGTAATTGGCTAATTAAAAACACTAATCAAAAATCTGTCATACTTGAGCTAAATTTTTAACTTCTAATTTTCAATTATTCAACCCATCAGCTATTACCCATTACCTATTACCGATTATCAAATTCTTATCTGTCGTCGTGTTCGTCCATCAAGCTTAAGCCCGACAATGGGCGGTAAGCATAGTTAGGACGCGACGTTTTTTGGATGTCGTCCTTAATCATTTCCAAATCGATATAGCGATCGGCTACATTGATCAAACTATCGCTCGTCATCGATCGCAAACTCACCACCTCAACCCGCACGCCGCGATAGCTCACAGCATCCACAGCATAAGCCAAATCGCCGTCACCGCTGACCAAAACCGCCGTGTCATAGGAACCGACCAAAGCCATCATATCCACAGCAATTTCTACATCTAAGTTCGCTTTCTTAGAACCATCTGGTAACTGTACCAAATCCTTAGAAATCACGCGGTAGCCGTTGCGGCGCATCCACAGCAAAAACCCCTGCTGTTTCTCGTTCGTACGATCGACACCCGTGTAGAAAAAAGAGCGCAGCAGGCGCGAACCCGCCGTTAAACGGCACAGCAGCTTAGTGTAATCAATCTCAATTCCCAACTGCAAAGCCGCGTAAAACAGGTTAGAGCCATCAATAAAAATTGCCACTCGGCCCCGATTTTCGAGTACCTGTTCCGGCGTAAAAAGGTCGTTGGTTTCTATTCTATTCAACATGATTGTTATGCCTCAATTATTATGAAAGATTGGTTAAGGAAAAAAGTGCTAATTCATAATCTGTCATAGCACCCCGAGCGCGGGCTGCCAACTATGAAGGTACTGTTTCGAGCAGTTCCAGCCGCTTAAACACTGGTTGGGGTTCTCCCAGAGTTTGGTTGGCTGGCAAAGCGCCCCAGGCAGCATGAACTGCAAAAGTCGCTGAACTGTTAACGGCAACCCGATCGTTAAAGTCAATTGAAAAACCTAGCTGCTGATAAATCGCAGTGCTGATATTAGGAATAATCGGCGATAAAAGGTAAGATGCCAGTCTAACAGATTCCAGAACAGAATATAGCACTTGCTCGACACTTTCTAGCTGTCCTTGCTTATACAAACTCCAAGGTGCTTGCACGTCAATAAACTTGTTCCCAGCTCGAACTAATACAAGTACGGCTTCGCAAGCCTTGCTAAAAGCCAACTCTTCGTAAAAACCCGCGACTCGATCGCCCAAATCCAGGCTCAAACCCTTGAGAAGGTTGTCATCGGAAATGTTTTCCCCCGACACATTTGGCACATAGCCGTCACAATATTTGCGAGCCATGTTTAACGTGCGGTTAAGCAA
>PVWI01000385.1 GCA_003003725.1 filamentous cyanobacterium Phorm 6
AAAGGCACTCGCCGTCTCCTGATTTCGGTAATATTAATAATTCTGATGCTACCGGATTTGATCTAAAAAGACCTCTCCTAAAAAGCCAATCTTGAAAAGGCTTTCGGGCCTGTTCCACAATAATTATGGGAGATGTCTAAAGACTTAATCAAAGAGGTTTTGGGTGTGGAAGTGACTGATTTTCTCACCGATGCGACATTGGAGACTGGCCGCACCGGAACGATCGCAATTTTGGAGTCTGTACCTAAAGTGCTTAAGTTCTAGTTCTAAGTCTAGAACTTAAGCAGAAACGACTGGTCGATACTTGAGGTGGTGGCGGATAATAGTTTCTAAATCCTGGATGTTAAAAGGTTTGGAAAGGTATTCAACGCAGCCCGCCTTGAGAATGCGCTCGCGGTCTTCTGCTTTCGCTAGTGCTGTGATTGCAACAATCGGAATATGTGTGAGTTCTGGGTTTTGTTTGATGCGCTTTACTAACTCTATACCGTCTATATCAGGCAGGCAAATGTCGAGTACGATTAGGTCGGGGGGTCGATCGACTGCTGCGGAAAGAGCTGTATACCCGTCAATGGCTCCCACGCACTCGCAGCCGAATAAATCGAGTATTTGGGTCATCAGCTCTAAGTTGTCGTAATTGTCGTCTACAGCCAAAACTAAAGGACGCTGATCAACCGCTGATTGATCGTTACTAAAAGACGAAGATTTCAAATCCTTAATCCAATTAGGGTATTTCATAAATAATGCCGATCGTCGAAAAACGACGGAAAAAGTTGTCCCCGAGACATTCTTCAAGTGACACTCGGACACTTTAAACAGATTGGCTCGTATTTGTAGCTTTGAGGTAGCCAGTCTTCGGTATAGCCCGACTGTACAATATCGGTGCAAGGTGGGGCAGTCTTTGCGCCAGCTTCCACTGATGATAGCATCTCCATAATTCTACTGATGCAGAGCGCAGATTATTGACATACACTTGCGGGTGTGCCATCCGAGGCAACCAGAGGCGATAACTAGGAAAAGCTTACTAACTAAGGCATCATATCGTTTCCGATTGCATGGCAATAATGAGCCTAAATTTGGAGACGGCGCAGCCGGAATTGATATCAATCCGTAGATATGAGTTCTTTAACTGCTTGCCTATTCCTAAAAGTATGGATATTTTGCCTCAGCCACCGCATTTTATGAATTGAGAATGCGCCATGTCGGCTGTGCGATAGACATCTCCAGAAAAGCCAGTTTTGAACAGGCTTTCGGGCCTGTTCCACAAGAAATATGGTCGATGTCTGATCAAAATTTATCTAACTGACTTTCGATCAACCACAAGGATTAGTAACGCTAGAATTATTTAGCATCTATCTTAAGGTTGATTTATTAAAAAAAAATTGTTTTAAATATCTGCACTGGGATAGATGCGGACTTATAATATAGCATTTGTGGCAGTAACTAATTTTCCTGATGTGCGCATTGCGCACTATACATTTTTAGTGATCAGGTGTATATTACGCACCCTAGATTACACATTTTTTGGTCGTAAGGTGCGCATTGCGAACCTACATTTTCGGGAGTGCGCACCCTACTTTTAACTTGCTTTTGCCCTTCGTTCGAGCTTCATCCAACCAAGCCGGAACGGAGGGCGAGAACGGCTGCTTGAGTGCGATCGTCAGCGCACAACTTGTTCAAAATATTGCGGACGTGAGTTTTGACTGTGCCGACAGTAATGTACAGCTTTTCGGCGATGGCAGCATTGCTGTAACCCTGCACGATCAGTTCCAAAACCTCTAACTCTCGTTCGGTTAAAGGGTAGGTTTCAATGATGTGACTAAACTCGGGTTCGGCCGCCTTAATTGTGACTCTTTTGCCCTCAATCTTCGATTCTTCGGGCGCAGACTCCTTAGTTCGAGCTTGTTTCAGGACGATGCGGGCGATCGCCGGATCGATCCAAGAGTTACCTTCGTGAGTTACTTTTACTACATCTAATAGCTGATCGAAGCTGATATCTTTCATGCAGTAGGAGTCAGCTCCAGCGGCAAAAGCTGCCAGAACTTCTTCTTCATTGTCCTGAAAAGTTAGAATCAAAATTTTGGTATCAGGATCTGTGTCCGCGATCGATTTTTTGAATTTTTGTGTCAGTTCTATTCCGTCAAAATCCGGCAAGCCAATGTCTACAATTGCCACGTCAGGTTTTGAAGACTGAAGCAGTTTCAATCCGTCTGTGGCATTAGCGGCATCGCCGACAACTTCGATCGTGTCACGCTGTTGTAAAGCTGTGCGGATGCCGACTCTTGTCAAATCGTGGTCTTCTATCAATGCAACGCGAATTTTAGTCATTTTTTTTCCAGTAGTCCACTAAGCTTTTAAAATATCATCAACTGACTCAGCTAAAGTGAGTCAATTTGACCATGTGTCCTGATTTAGGGTTTGATTGGCCGCATATCTTGTTCCAGCATACTCATGCAGCGGCCCTGTTGCAAGTTAATTCTTAAGTTACTTTAGAGCGATCGCCTGCACGAGATCGATCGGGACAGGCAAGCTGGAAGATATTGTAACAGTTTAAGTTAATTATCCCATTGTCCGCCTCTTGATAGAGGTAAATATACCACTACTTGGATAGATTTAAGGGGTATAAAAACTTTTGATGTACATTGTACGTCAAATCAATAAAGCTAGCAGCACGAGTCTCGATCTGATTTTAGGACTCAAGTTAAATGCTTATTATAAAACCAGTTATGACTCACTATCACGGCAACAACTTTTGTCGCTCGGAGTTTTCCGAGGCGGAAACATTACATAATGCTTCAGAAATAACATCCCCCCTAGAGCAAGTTGGCGATCTCGAAACTCAAGACGATCGCCTGTTGGAGCCAATTTCTCACATAGTTTGGAAAGCAAATGCCAGTGGATGGGCGACTTATTTAGGTCAGCGGTGGGAGGAGTACACGGGGGTACTAGCATCAGCAGCTTTGGGTTTCGGGTATCTGGCGTGCGTCCACCCAGAAGACCGCGCTCATCTGTTGGCCTTCTCGCGCCAAAATACGAGCCCGCCCCAAAGTTACGAAATAAAATTTCGTCTCCAGACGCGAGAGGGTACTTACCGCTGGAACCTGGCCAGAGGAACGCCCGCCAACGCAGACTCTCAGGAAGTTTTGGAGTGGGTGGGAACATATACAGATATAGATGCGCTCCAACAAACTCTAGCCGATCCCGAATTTTTACGATCCTTGGCGCGCGAGGAAGCTAACTTCCGACCCCAAAATATGTGCGAATCCAGGGCGGTAACGGATGCTGGGCAGGATTTGCAGGCGATCGAGCGGTTTACAAATTTGTTGAGCCAGCGCGCGGGTAACTTGTGCGAATTGTTGCAAGCGATCGCAGACGCGACTGTGGAGGCGATCGCCGGAGCGGATTTTTGCCTGGTGGCTCTCCCGGAGTGCGATTGCAGCGGTCTCAAACTCAGCGCTGTCGGGGGCGCGTCAAACTTTGATAAAGGCAGAACCCCGCAGGTGCAAAACAAGCTGCTGTTGAGGGCGTTTGCGACGGGAGAGTCTCAAATGTGGCGCTCGCAGTCGGGGCAAGGAGTGCCGGCGGCTGCCTGTGCTGCGGCGATCGAGTCGGGGGAAACTGGGCGTTTGGGCGTGCTGGCGATCGGTAACGGGAAAGACAGCACGGCCATTGACGGATCTGTGCAACTGCTGGCGCTGATGGGAAAACAAGCTGCGATCGCCATTAACAGCGCGCGGGCGATCGAAAAATTAAAAAAGCAGGAACAGCTTTTAGAGTTGCAAAACGAGCTGCTAATTCGCCAGCAGGAAGAACTGGAAAATCAGGGCCGGCGCATTCAACAGCAAAAATTGCAACTGCTAGAAGCAGCAAAGTTAAAATCACAATTTTTGGCCACGATGTCCCACGAATTGCGAACTCCGATGAATGCGATTATTGGCTTTTCTCAATTGCTGCTGCGCCAGCACAAACAACTGCTGACCGACCAGCAAACGGACATGGTGGGGCGCATTTTAAATAACGGTAAAAACCTGCTCGTGCTGATTAACGATATCCTCGACCTCTCCAAAATCGAGAGCGGGCGCACAGAATTAAAAACTGAAGAATTTGATTTAGCAGATTTAGTAATGGCTGCCGCCCGGGAGTTCGGAAATCAAGCCACCGACAAGAATGTGGCAATGTCCGTCAGCGCGTGCTTGCAGGAGCGGTTTGTGGTTAATGACAAGTTCCGCCTGCGGCAAGTTTTGGTCAATCTCATTTCCAACGCGGTTAAATTCACGCATCAGGGCAGCATTTGCATTGAGGTGCGGGAGTTGAATGGCGATCGGCTAACGATCGCCGTTCGGGATACAGGAATCGGCATCTGTGAAACCGATCTGCCCCACATTTTCGACAAATTCCGCCAAGCCGACCAAACCACAACGCGCCCATATCCAGGCACCGGTTTAGGACTAGCGATTAGTGCCTTTTTAGTTAAGATGATGGACGGTACAATTACGGTCGAAAGTCAACTCGAAAAAGGTTCGACGTTTCGGATAGAATTGCAGCGAACAGTTAACCCTAAAAAACTCATTTCCTGACGGCAAATATTTTTTATAGTCATAAGACTGGGCAGTTGAAACCGCCCAGTTTTGTTTTCAACTAAAGACTAGAAGTTTTCCCTACTTGAGCCTGAGTAGCAATTGGTTTTACATCGGTGTAGCCCATATTATTAGCTACGTCGCGCAGCACCGAAATTTGCTGTTCAAAATCAAGACCTTCAATTTGACCTAACACGCCATTGACAGCCTCTGTTGCCTCATATCCTTCGGGGATATCCACAATTTTCTCCCCCATACCACTAGCCCAAGCATACCACACCAC
>PVWI01000386.1 GCA_003003725.1 filamentous cyanobacterium Phorm 6
GCCCGCTATTCCCCAGACTACAACCCGCCCAGCACCAAACCTCGAAACACCAGACGACCCGACCAAACCAGCCTTCCCGATTCCGGTAGTGCCCGCAGCGACAATAACTGGTCAAGAATGGTCGATCGCGATCGATGCCAAAATTCCACCCGCCATAATTGGGCGGACTTTTCCAACCAGCAAACAATTACTATCACTAAAAATTGAACCTGCGGGGAATCAAACCAGAGTCAAAGTCAGAATACCTTTAGGCTGGCGGCCGCAAGTTTTGAGCCTGGGAAATCCGCATCGATTAGTCATCGACATTCGGCCCGATTCCCTAGTAGAAAAAGACATTCTTTGGGCGCGGGGAATCCGGTGGCGGCAACAGTATCAAAATATCGGAACTGCGCGTTTTCCGGTAGTTTCCTTAGAAATCAATCCACGTCAAACTGGTGTCAAAGTTCGACCAATTTTGAGCAATCCACCGACAGATCAAGGCACTGCACCTCTATTACAAACAGCCGAACTTTCGGGAACAGCGGCTGCGATTAATGCCGGATTTTTTAATCGTATCAATCGGTTGGCATTAGGGGCAATTCGGCGCGATAGCAAATGGCTTTCTGGGCCGATATTGAACCGGGGCGCGATCGGCTGGAACGATCGAGGCGAATTTGCGATCGCCCGTTTAAGCTTGCAAGAAACCTTGATAACTCCCACAAATCAACGTTTGGCTATTTCTCATCTCAATAGTGCCTATGTGCAATCGGGTATCGGCCGCTACAATCCCGATTGGGGAACAACTTATACTCCGTTTTCTGACAATGAAATAGTTGTGACAGTTGTGGCAGACCGCATTATCAGTCAATCCCCCTCTGCTATGGCGGGAAAAACAACTTTTCCGGTTCCAGCTAACGGTTATATTTTAGCATTACGTTCTGATTTGTCCGTTGCCACCAAACTGACACCGGGAACTTTATTACGCCTAGAAACTAACACAATTCCGGCAGATTTCAGTCGTTTTCCATACATTTTAGGCGGCGGGCCTGTGTTAGTCCAAAACAGTCGAGTTGTGCTCGATGCGAAGACGGAAGGGTTTAGCGATGCCTATGTTCGACAGACCGCAATTCGGAGTGCGATCGGGCGAACTGCTGCGGGTAATTTGCTAATTGTAGCTGTCCACAATCGCGCGGGCGGGGCGGGCCCAAATTTCGCGGAACTAGCGCAGATTTTGCAGCAAATGGGTGCTGTGGAGGCTTTAAACTTGGATGGGGGAAGTTCAACGAGTTTGTATTTGGGAGGTAGTTTGCTCGATCGCCCTTCGTCAACTGCTGCGAGAGTCCATAATGCGATCGGCATTTTCATCCAACCATAAAGGGATAGAATTGTCGGGGCGGGTTCACCCTAATCTATGCAGCTTAATGACAATCTAAATAAACCCGCCCTCCACCACTCCCCAAATTGGGAATTTATCGGCGATCAGATGGGGTAAG
This sequence comes from filamentous cyanobacterium Phorm 6, assembly GCA_003003725.1. Classification (GTDB taxonomy): domain Bacteria; phylum Cyanobacteriota; class Cyanobacteriia; order Cyanobacteriales; family Microcoleaceae; genus Microcoleus. Next base: position 1,473 of record PVWI01000386.1, read on the forward strand.
GGCGGGTCAATAAATATCAGGTTAGATCGTGTCTGGTAGATTAGCATAAGCAACATGGTTTGTAGTGCGGACTTCAGTCCGCAATAAGTGCGGACTCAAGTCCGCACTACGAACCTGCGCGTGCGTGGGGTTAATCGATCGGACACGATCGAGAAAAAAACAGCAGTCCAGACTACAAACCTGATTCGATCGCTATACTGGGTTTTTGAGGCACTAAGGTAGAAGCCCGAATCTCCCACTCTCTCTTCTTGCTTCGAGTGCCGATCGGCTGACAAAGGTTTAAAATCAATACAGTCCTCTGCTGCCTTGCTTTCGGCAAGATTGAAGCATACCTACCCTGAAACCTCATAATAATCCTTGTGCCAGATAATTCCCAGAACCGCCCAGAGCTGGATCTGAAGACCATATTTCCATTCGAGCTAGATAACTTTCAGAGAGAGGCGATAGCCGCCCTCGATGCAGGTAAATCCGTGGTGGTGTGCGCTCCCACGGGCTCGGGGAAAACTTTGATCGGCGAATACGCCATCCATCAAGCACTCTCTAGGGGGCGGCGCGTCTTCTACACCACTCCCCTCAAAGCCCTCTCTAACCAAAAGCTGCGCGACTTCCGCCATCAATTTGGAGACGAGATGGTGGGTTTACTGACGGGCGACATCTCCTTCAATCGAGATGCGCCGATTTTGGTGATGACTACCGAAATATTTCGGAATATGCTCTACGGTACGCCGATCGGCGCTGTTGGTGCTTCCCTCACCGGAGTCGAAACTGTGGTGCTCGATGAGTGTCATTACATGAACGATCGCCAGCGTGGTACTGTCTGGGAAGAATCGATCATCTACTGTTCGAGCGAAATTCAACTACTCGCCCTCTCAGCAACCGTTGCCAATAGCGGGCAACTCACAGACTGGATTAACAAAGTCCACGGGCCTACAGAGCTTGTTTACTCAGACTTTCGGCCAGTGCCGCTGCAATTCCACTTCGCCAACCAAAAAGGCATATTCCCGCTGCTAGACGAAACCGGTAAAAGAGCTAATCCGCGGTTAATCCCCAAAAAGAAGGCGCAAAAATCAGAAAGAGGTAGCATTCCGACTCCGAGTTTGACTGAAGTTTTGTCTCGGTTGGACGATCGAGATATGCTACCAGCAATCTACTTCATCTTCAGCCGTCGTTGGTGCGATCAAGCAGTCACAGAAGTCGGCAATTTCTCCCTAGTTAACGCAGCCGAAACAGCCGAACTCAAACGGATCATTGACGATTTTTTACAGCGAAACCCAGAAGCAGAACGCTTCGGTCAAAAAGAAGCACTTTTAAAAGGCATCGCAGCCCACCACGCAGGCATTTTACCCGCTTGGAAAGGTTTAGTAGAAGAACTCTTTGGCAGAGGTTTGATTAAAGTCGTATTTGCCACCGAAACCCTCGCAGCCGGGATTAATATGCCCGCCCGCACCACAGTCATTTCCACCCTGTCCAAGCGCACCGACAAGGGACACCGACTGCTAAACGCTTCAGAATTCCTGCAAATGGCCGGTCGGGCTGGTCGGCGGGGCATGGACGAGCTGGGGCACGTGGTCGCAGTTCAGACGCGCTTTGAAGGCGCAAAAGAAGCCTCTTATTTGGCAACAGCCAAAGCCGACCCCCTCGCCAGTCAGTTTACGCCCAGCTACGGCATGGTGCTGAATTTGCTGCAAACTCACACCCTTGATGAAGCTCAAGAGTTGGTAGAGCGCAGTTTTGGTCAATATCTGTCTACTTTGTATTTGCAGCCACAGCAATCGGAATTAGACCGAGTGCAAGCTGAATTGGCGGTGCTGGAAGAGTCTCTAGCGGCCGGAGGTAATGTCTCTACCCTGGAAAAACAACTCGCCCATTACGAAAAATTGCAGGGAAGACTCAAAGAAGACAAACGTTTGCTGAAAACTCTATTGCACCAAGCAGAAGAAGCGCGAATTAAGCAGATGTCCGTAGCTGTGGCTTTTGCAGTCCTCGGAACGGTTCTGAGTCTCAAAGGTAAGCACGTTCCCACAGCTAAACGATCGCACACAACTCCCGTGCCCGCCGTATTAGTTGCCAAAATCGCAGGTTCTGGGCAAGCACCAAACTTGGTATGCTTGGGCAAAGACAACCGCTGGTATATCGTCGCCATTAGCGATGTGGCTACTCTGCACGCCGAATTACCCCGTTTGAGCGTCGCAGATACCTTAATCCCGCCTGCGGAATTGACCCTGAGACTCGGCCAGTGCCGCTTGGGAAATGAAGACACTATCTCCATTGCTCAATCTATCCCAGAATTGCCCGCACCGGAACCGAGCCCAGAGGCGATCGAGCAACAGCAAAAAATCGCCGCCGTAGAAGAGAAACTAGAAATTCACCCAGTTCTAGAATGGGGCAATCCCGCTACCTTGCTCAAACGCCAGCGCCGCCGGGAAGAATTGAAAAAAGAAGTCCGCAAAGGCGAACAAGACTTAGAAAAGCAGCGAGCTCGCTACTGGGAGCAATTTATCAACTTAATTGACATCTTGCTGAATTTCGGCTGTTTGGAAAGAGTAATTTCCCCAGATGGAAACCGAGATGATTCCTCCGAGAGGTTAGTGCCGACAATCTTGGGTCAAGCCTGCGCCGCCATTCGCGGTGATAATGAACTGTGGCTGGGTTTGTCCCTGATGTCTTCAGAGTTTGACGAACTCGATCCGCACCACCTCGCTGCTGCTTGCGCGGCCTTAGTTACAGAAGTTTCTCGGCCTGACAGTTGGACTCATTACTCGCTGTCTGCGGAAGTTTTGGCACCTTTGGACAATCTCCAAAAAGGCCTGCGTCGCCGATTGTTTCAAGTACAGTACCGTCATGAAGCTGCAATCCCGATTTGGCTGGAACGGGATATAGTGACTTTGGTGGAACAGTGGGCTCTGGGCGTGGAATGGCTGGAACTAATTAGTCATACAAGTTTGGATGAAGGGGATGTGGTGCGGATTTTGCGCCGGACTTTGGATTTCTTGTCTCAGATTCCTCATGTTCCTCATGTTTCCGATTCTTTGCGCAGAAATGCTTGTCGGGCGATGCAGTTAATCGATCGATTCCCGGTGAATGAAGCTGCAACTCAATAACCAAGGTTCGTAGTGAGGACTTCAGTCCTTCTTAAATGCGGACTAAAGTCCGAACGATCGAACCTTTTGTATGGCGGTTGTTGGTTCGTAGTGAGGACTTCAGTCCTTCTTAAATGCGGACTAAAGTCCGAACGATCGAACCTTTTTTATAGCGGTTGTTGGTTCGTAGTGAGGACTTCAGTCCTTCTTAAATGCGGACTAAAGTCCGAACGATCGAACCTTTTGTATGGCGGTTGT
>PVWI01000090.1 GCA_003003725.1 filamentous cyanobacterium Phorm 6
CTCACTATTATCTCGGATGATTCACTTTTAACCCCTCAATCCGCCTATGTGCCAGTTGGGGGTGCGGAATGTGGGTTTTAATCCCATATCAAAAAGTGTCAAATCTTCTCCCGCTCTCCCCCTCTTCCGCTCTGCAACACAGCTTACTGCCCCTAGCGCGAAACTGGCGGCGGCAAAATTTCAGCCTCCGTTACTATTTCCGCTTCTTTCAAAACAGGATCTAAAACTGGCTCGGAAATCGGCACTTTCTCGACTACCTGATGCTTTTCTAAAGTTAAGCGAGACTGCGATCCACCAGACAATCTTTTTAACAATTTCGGTGTCGGATCGTACAGCAAATAAATAATTCGATCGCCCGCTTCCCAAATTTGGGCGGCCGAAACTACTTGCAAGTATCCCTGTCTTTCCACTAGCAGCGGCGCTAATTCCCCGCCTTGCACCAAAGCTTCTAAGTGAGCAATTTGAAACTTCAATCCCTCGCTTTTTAACTCAGTTTCTCCCAATTTTACTTCGCCGTCGGTCAAATATTCGTTCCAATCCTTCAGCGGCAAATCGGATACAAAGGCTTGATTGATTTTATTCTGATTTGCAGGCGCATCTCCCTGCGGATCTTTGGGAAACATTGCCAAAACCCTCGGCGGCGAAAACTCTTCGGCTGCTCGCTGAGCTAATACTAAGTTTACCTCGCCGTTGTTAGTCATTGCCAAAAAAGTTCCCATCGAATCAAGTCCGGCTTCTTCTAAAATGCTGTGATCCAGAGCACTGCTTAAGAACACTCGCAAACCTGCTTTTTCTGCTTGTTGGCAAGCTTCTGGGTTGGTGTCGATAATTGCGACAGATTCTCCGCGTTCTTGAAACAAGCGAGCAATTAATCTGCTCAAAGGATTTGACCCCACAATCACGGCACCTGTAGCTGATTTTAAGGTGATGTCCAAAATTTTAGCGATCGGGCCTGCAGTCAATCCCTGTAAAAAAACTGTGATAATGATTGTGAGGAAAACTAAGGCTTTAATTGAGTCGCCGCCGGTGACTCCTCGCTGGGTGAGCAAAATTGCAAATAAAGAGGCGATTGAAGCTGAAATAATTCCCCTCGGCGCTACCCAACAAGCAAATAATTTTTGCCTCCAGTTTAGCCCGCTGTTGATGGTGCAAAGCCAAATGTTAATCGGTCTCACTATCCACATTAAAGCTAAAACTGTAAACACACTCCCCCAACCGAGGGCGACCACACTTTCGAGGGATAAATCTGCCGCCAGCAGCACGAACAGTACGGATATAGAGAGGACTGTGAGCTGACCTTTAAACCTCCTCAGCAGCCGTTCTTCGGGGACTGAAGCGGCTCTGAGCACTATGCCCGAGAGTACCGCTGCCATCAGTCCCGATTCGCTGCGGAGTTCTTCTGCTAAGCCGAATAATCCCCACAAACCGGCTAAAACTACTAAATTTTTGAGGTCTTCTGACAGGAATTTCGCTCGCTTGAGAATGAGTCCCAGCAGCCAACCTCCGGTAACTCCGATGACTGTGCCAATACCCAGCCGCACGATTAAATCTCCGAACAAAATCAGCAAGTCGGTATTGCCGTTTAAAACCACGTTCAGTACCAATACTGCCAGAATTGCCCCAACGGGATCGACTAAAACACCTTCGCCTTCTAGCAAGGCGGCGACTTTTTTGTCTACGGGTACTTGTTTGAGCAAAGGGCCGATGACTGTCGGGCCTGTTACGACTACTAGAGAAGCATACAGAAAGGCGATCGGCCAGGGAAATTCCCCCAGCCAGTGCGCGGCCATTCCGCCACCAATTAGCGTAATCAAAGTGCCGAAAGTAACTAAATTGCGGATGCTTCCAGAAACTTTGCCCAAGTCTCGCAATTCTAAATTCAAGCCGCCTTCAAACAGAATTAAGGCTACGCAAAGGGATACCATAACTTCCAAGCCGTTTCCCAACAGACTAGGATGCAGGATTCCCAAGCAATCCGGGCCTGCTAAAATGCCGAACAGCAGCAAAAATACGATCGCCGGAACTTTCAGATAAGCGGCCAGAACTTGAGCGCTGATACCACAGGTGACGGTCATGACCATCAACAGGGTGATGTTAAAGGGGATTTCCATAGATACAATTATTACAGGCTGCCCGCTGGGTTTTAAAAGTGCGATCGCGAGTAATTTGAGTACAGGCGCTATATTTGGCGCTGGTACAAACTCGGCACGGCCCTGGATTTTCGCGAATAAGATTAAAAAACCTTGATATTGGCTATAACTTTATCAGTTGACATACTCCCCGCCTTAAAGGACGAGGATTCCTAAGACTCACGACTTAGGTTTCTGTTTCTTCCTATTACTAGGATTTCGCAACTGCCCTTTAGAGGTATCTCTATTAGGTCTTATGTTAGCTCCACAGACTGACACTGCGAGTCCCGCAGCCAAAATATTCTTAGCTGCATTGACATCTCGTTAGCGAAGCCCTCGAAGAGGATCGTGGTGAGTCCCACAACTAGGACAATCCCACTCTCTGACAGTCAAAGGCAACTTATCCACAATGTGACCACAATGCCCACATCGCTTAGAACTAGGAAACCATCGGTCAATCTTGACAAAGTTTCGACCATACCACTGGCACTTATACTCAAGCTGCCTAACCAACTCTCCCCAACTAAGCTGTTAGTCATTTAAATTTCTTGCCTGAACCCCTTACAGTATGGGGTATAGACCACAAATAATGCAGTTTAAATGTGGAACAGCTTAGCATCACTGATGGCAAGAGCAAGCTTAGGGTTTTTCAACATATTTATGATAGCCAAATCCTCAACTACAATCGTTTGATTTTCACGAATCAGTTGAGTTGTTAGCTTATGCAAAAAATCTTTTCTAGCATCGCTAATCTGAGCATGAACTTTAGCAACTTTAAGCCTTGCCTTATCTCGATTCTTAGAACCTTTTTGCTGACGACTCAAAGACTTTTGAGATTTACGCAACTTAGCCCGTTTAGCTTTGAAGGTTTTAGGATTAGCAATTTTTTCGCCATTACTCAAAGCAATCAGCGTCGTAATACCCAAATCAATTCCAATTTTATTAGGAGATTTAGGCAATGGTTCAATCTCAACATCTACAAGCAAAGATACAGTCCATCTAGCACCATTCGAGAGCTTCACCGTAACGGTGGATGGTTTCACACCTTTGGGCAGTTCTCTACTCCAGACAATAGCCAATGGTTCAGAGCATTTAGCTAGAAATACTTTGCCATCTTTCCACTTGAAAGCAGATTTAGTAAATTCAGCACTGCCACCATTATGCTTCTTCTTGAAGTTTGGGTATTTAGCCCGTCCTCCAAAGAAGTTACTAAAAGCGGTTTGCAAATGCCTCAAACCTTGCTGCAATGGCACAGAGCTCACCTCATTCAGGAATTGCAAGTCGTCTTGCTTTTTCCATTGAGTCAGCATCTTAGAGCTTTCGTCATACCCAACTCGTTCTTGTTTCACATACCATGCCTCAGTCCTTGCAGACAAAGCTCGGTTATAGACCAAACGAGCGCAGCCCATCGTTCTTCTCAGCAAGGTTTCTTGCTCAGGTGTTGGATAGAACCGGTATTTGAAAGATTTTTGCATACCTCACATTATACTATAGATTCTGTAAGATGCTAAAACAAAAGCGAAAGCCGTCTTGAAAGAGGGGGTTTTTACCCAATCTCTTGATAATTCTGTGATTGTAGCTCGATCGCACAATTCACCCGCGCTCAAACCGCCTGTTGTTTCCAAATCCCAGACTGTCGGCAAATCTCTCGCTGCGAGTTTTCCGGTTTTCAGCAACAAATTTATTTAGATATAAACGTTGCTTGCCGATCGCAAAAATCTGTCAGCACCGCGTTGAATCCCTGTTTGCCAGTCAACATTGGGCTGATAGTCTAAAACATCTATACCGCAAATTCTCATCTTATAGAGACTTGAGAAAAAGCTAGTCTTGTCCGAAGCAGTAACTAGATTAACGTATATTAAATTATAATGTTAAGTCGCTAATTATTTTTTTGTAGAGGAGATTATGGAAGTTAACTTCGATCGCATAGAACCAGGCCCTGGTCAAGAGTCTGTTTGGGATTACCCACGTCCCCCTCGCCTTGAGGAATTGACCAAACACATACAGATAGTTTTTAATGGGGTAACGATCGCCGATACGCATCGCCCTCAGCGGATCTTGGAGACAAGTCACCCTCCTGTTTACTATATCTCCCCCGAGGACATCCAAATGCAATATTTGCACAAAACTTCACAGGGTTCTTGGTGTGAGTGGAAAGGACAAGCTGGTTATTACACTGTGATGGTAGAGTCCAAGGAAGTAGTAAATGCTGCTTGGTTTTATCCTAACCCTAATCCGGTTTTTGCAGCTATTAAGGATTATGTGGCTGTTTATCCGAGCCAGATGGATGCCTGTTATGTGGACGGGGAATTAGTGCAATCTCAACCAGGAGATTTTTACGGCGGCTGGATTACCAAAGATATTGTCGGCCCGTTTAAAGGAGGAATTGGAACTTGGGGTTGGTGAGGGCATTGCCAGGTTTTTTGTTCCTCGCCACGCTTCAGGGTTTTGCATTTTGAATTCAGGGACTGGCGCAGAAAACTCGTTTTTTATGCAAAACCTCGTTATCTCATTATATGGTTGACGGTTGTTTCTGAATGATCTTAAACCGCAGAGACCGCAGAGGACACAGAGAAAGAGTAGGGCATTGGGCATTGGGCAAACAGGGCAAACAGGGCATTTGGCATACCTCACTTTTTTGAGAACTGCTATAGCGGTTCTTAACAAAGTGTCCTATGCCCTGTTTGCCCTGTTTGCCGGATAGTACCTCATCTTTCTGAGAAACGCTATATCTGGTTTGAAAGTCGGGTTTATTTAGTTTATGTACGCCTCGAATGAGTTGAGGAATGGTTGAAAAACAGGGGGGTTTTATAAGAAAAAAATCCCGATTAAAAAATAGATAATTGTTCGACAAGTTTATAATTAAATGAGGATGAATTAATGTAATATACTTACGGTATAAACTAACGTAATTTAGTTAAATAGCAATCTACAAGATGATTAGCACTCAGTGCATCTAATTGGGGAAAACTGAAAATATTCCTACTGCATTTTTCTTTTTTCTTCTTGCTGAAGCGGTTCCTGCCCTTCTTTCTTCTTTCTTCTGCTTTCTTCCTTTTTCCTTTTTCCTTCTGCTATGAACAGTGTAGTTAATAATACAACCATCGTCGATCGAGTAATGTTAATATAAGTTAATGGTGACACTAGATTTTTTGCTGTGTTGTTCATTCGGAGCTGTCCTGTGTCTGTTGAATTTATTACACGATCTAATTTTCCTGAAAAACCACCCAAAAATCTAACTTTAGAGTCTACTCTTAAGCAGCTAGCTGTATTCAATTTTCAGGTTGAATCGTCATATCTCGCCAAAGATGTAGCTCGGTTATTTCAAGCTCACCCGCTGCTTCCGGGAGTTATCTTGACGCAAAATGGGGATTTTTTAGGAATGATATCGCGTAGGCGTTTTATGGAACGCATGAGCCGCCCTTACGGAGTAGATATATTTGCTTGCCGACCAATTATAGCTTTGTATCAAATTGCTCAAACTGATATTTTAATCTTACCAGGAGTAGCCTTAATTGTCATGGCAGCTCAGCGAGCTGTGCAGCGACCACCGGAACAGCTTTACGAGCCGATTGTTGTGCAGCTAGAACCTCAAGTTTATCGATTGTTAGATGTGCATCAAGTGTTGGTAGCTTTGTCGCAAATTCACCAACAAGCTACTTGGTATATTAGCGAGCTTTATTATAATTTATCTGTCACACAATCCGAGCTAGAAGCAGCTAATTGTCAATTACAATCAGCTAATTCGGAATTGTATCGCCTTGCCAACTCAGATGGATTAACTCAGGTAGCTAACCGCCGATGCTTTAACGAGTATTTAGAGAAAAAATGGCAAGAATTGGCAGAAAATGCAGCAGAACTATCTTTAATCTTATGCGATATTGACTTTTTTAAGAAATACAATGATACTTATGGACATCAGGCAGGAGATGCTTGTTTGCAAAGGGTAGCTAAAACTATTGTTGAGGCTGTAAATTGCTCAGCAGGCGATGCTTCGCGAGAGCCGTTGGTAGCACGTTACGGTGGTGAAGAATTTGTGATCGTTTTGCCTCACACCAAACCTGAGACTGCTGTCTATATTGCAGAACAAGTTCGAGTTTGGGTAAAAAAGTTAGCAGTTGAACATCTGCAATCGGAGGTTGGTTGCGTGACGCTGAGTTTGGGGGTAGCGAGTACCTTTTCTCGATCGCACACTGCTCAGAAAGATTTGATTGCAGCAGCAGACCGTGCGCTATATCAGGCAAAAGACCAAGGGCGCGATCGAGTTACTCTAGATTTAGGATTTTAAATTTTAGATTGGACACAAGTTAAGGTCGATCGCACCTTTACCTTTCTACAAAGTCTCGCACCAAGCACGTTCAGCCGTCCAGTGTCTGTCCGAAGATTCATAAATCCTCAACCCTGCCAACCCGGCATTTTGCACTATTGTCTCAATTTCATCCAGAGTAAAAGCCGCTTGTAGCGAATCACTGAATAACTGTTGCTGATGTGCGTTACAATCTCCGGCATACAGTTTGACTAAATTATCCCTGATTTCCAGTGTTTCCGGCCGGAATAAATCCCGCACAAAAATTGCTCCCTGCGGTTTCAACACCCGCCGGACTTCTTGCAAAAACGTCACAGGATCTGGCAAATGGTGGATAATGCTATTGGAAATCACCATGTCAAAATAATTGTCAGGATAAGGCATTTCCTTAGCATCGATCAATTCGAGACTAATTTGCGATCGGGCATCGGCACTTTCCACATTCTGTGCCGCAACTTTTAGCATATTTGCGGATAAATCGATGCAAGTCAATTTCCATTGTGGTCGAATTGCACAAAGAGCGATCGGAATCCTAGCAGTACCCGTCCCAGCATCCAAAACGTTTCCAAAAACCGGCCCCAAAGCAGCCGCACTCCTAGCAAAAGCAGAATTAACCTCAGTAAAGTCCATCGAATCGTATTCGATCGCCTCGGACAAGGAATCCATCACTTCCGACTCCAAAACTCGCTGCATAAAATTTATCACGTCAATTGGCATTTCCATATAGGAACCCAGTTTCGCCTGCAAAAGCTCGACTAACTCCGGTTCCATATATTGGTAATTATCCGGGATTTGCAGACAAATAAGCTTTTTGCCTTCCAGACTTTCGGGGAATTTGCTGCGAAGTCGATCGCTGTGCTTCTTCTCCATCACAAATATCCAATCCGCCCAACCGACAAGACCCTCGGTGACTCTGATTCTTGCAGCTTTTTCCGTTCCAGCCGATCGCACGCTGTAGCCACTAACTTTCTCGCATATCTTTTCGGCAGTCAGACTTCTCCACTTATTCCGGCTGCAAACAAACAATATCTTGATTTTATCCACAAACTAAAACAACAAAATTAATCCTATCCGTATCTTATCTGCGTTAATCCGCGTTCATCCGCCTACATCTGCGGTTAAAAATCTTGATCCAATTTTTCCTCCTTGGCACTTACATATCACAATACCTATACCTTGTCAAATCCGTCAAAGTTTTATTTACAATTCTTAAACTAGAAAATGCAAGTTTTGCATCAAAAATTATGATTATCGCATTTATAGATTTTGCTTCTTCCATGTCCTGAAAGGGTTTCAGGCTACGAATCAAAAAATAGTCGTAGCACCGCTTGAGTATCGGAATTGTATAATAGCTCAAACGGCGCACTTTCGTCAAGTAAATGAGAATGGAATCAATAGTGAGGGATGGTAATTTTTGGGGGTTTTCGGAGATTGATTGAACATTTAAAACTAAATTAGTTATCCTATTGTATTTGCTTATGAAACTAGCTTTAATTGTCCCGATCGCCCTCAACCCCTCAAAAATAGAAATATGCTTAATCGCTGCTAAAATTAATAAAGCGAAGTCGTTATGAGTTCAAATAAATAACTATGACCGAACAAACCGTAGAAAATCTAGTAATTATCGGCTCAGGCCCTGCTGGTTACACAGCCGCCATCTACGCCGGGAGAGCAAACCTCAAACCCGTCGTCTTTGAGGGCTATCAAATGGGAGGCATCCCCGGCGGTCAACTGATGACCACTACAGAAGTAGAAAATTTTCCCGGTTTCCCCGAAGGTATCACCGGGCCGGAACTAATGGATCGGATGAAAGCTCAAGCAGTCCGTTGGGGTGCTGAACTATACACAGAAGATGTAATTTCGGTGGATTTGAGTCAACGGCCGTTTACAGTGCGATCGGAAGACAGGGAAATAAAAACCCACACCATAGTCATAGCTACAGGCGCAACAGCCAAACGACTACATCTACCGAGTGAAGAAAAATACTGGAATTTGGGAATATCTGCCTGTGCGATTTGTGACGGTGCGACACCGATATTCAAAAATGTAGAATTAGCAGTTATCGGTGGCGGTGATACAGCAGCAGAAGAAGGAGTTTATCTAACTAAATATGGTTCTCACGTTCATATGTTGGTGCGGAAATCATCCATGCGAGCCAGCAAAGCCATGCAAGACCGGGTTTTGAACAATCCCAAAATTACTGTGCACTGGAATACAGAGCCTGTGGATGTTTACGGCAATGGCAAACTCGCGGGGATTCAACTCAGGAATACTGAAACTGGCGCAGAAAGCAATTTGCCGGTCAGCGGGTTGTTTTATGCGATCGGTCATACTCCCAATACAGTCTTATTCCAAGGTCAACTAGAACTCGACCAAATCGGTTACATTGCTCCCAAACATGGTTCCGTAGAAACTAGCGTCGAGGGAGTTTACGCCGTCGGCGATGTCCAAGACCACGAGTTTCGACAAGCAATCACTGCTGCTGGTAGCGGATGTATGGGTGCGATGTTGGCAGAGCGTTGGCTCTCGGCGAATGGTTTAACTCAGGAATTTCATCAAACTGAGGAATCCCAGAAACCTCCAGCAGCAGCGGAAACTCCCAGAGTGCGGGAAACCAGTGAGAATTTTGATATCAAAGAGACGCGACATGAAGGAGGTTATGCTTTGCGGAAGTTGTTCCACGATAGCGATCGACTGATTATCGTCAAATATTCCGCTCCGAGTTGTGGCCCTTGCCACAGCCTCAGACCGATTTTGAGCAAAGTAGTAGATGAGTTCGATGGCAAAATCCACTATGTGGAAATTGATATCGAAGAAGATCCAGAAATTGCTGAAAATGCTGGCGTGATTGGTACGCCGACGATTCAGTATTTCAAGGATAAGGCTTTGGTGACTGAGCTCAAAGGAGTTAAGCCAAAAAGTCAGTACCGCGAGTTAATTGCCAGCAATTTGTAAACTCGTGTCCCCAGAGGATGACCGCGCTCGCATTGGTTGGTAGTGAGGACTTCAGTCCGCGCCCAAGAAGGACTGAAGTCCTCACTACCAACCTGCGCCCAAGAAGGACTGAAGTCCGAACGATCGAACCTGACCGATCGCCTGCGATGATGTTTGATAAAATTAGACTGACGCTCGTCATACAGAAACCGGGTTGATGACTGTGCGTTCGGAGCGTCCAGAAAAACTAAGATCGGGGAGCTTTGCCAATCAGATGACAGAAACTAACTTGAATCTCCAGCCCGATTACTGGAATCAAATTTGGCAACAAGAAGGCCGCGGAACTTGTCGATATCCCGGATGTTTCGGCAGAATTTGTTGGGCTGTCGGACACGGGCTGGAAGTGTTGGAACTCGGATGCGGTGCAGGTGTCTTGGCCAGTCAGTTGTTAGAGTTTGGAAATTCGGTAACTGGGTTGGATATTTCTGAAAGTGCGATCGCCCAACTTCCCAAACAGATCCCAGGGGTAGTCTCAACTTTACCCGAAATTCCTTTTCCCGATCGCAGTTTTGATGTCGTTGTAGCCACAGAAGTTTTAGAGCATCTCGACGATGATCGAGCTTGTGTGAGAGAAATAGTTAGGGTGTTGCGATCGGGCGGCAGAGCTTTTTTTGCCGTACCCAACAATTGCCTCGGCCCTGATGAAGAACCAGAGCACGTTCGCAAGTACACTCCAGAAACCCTAATGGATTTACTCTTACCTTACGGCGATGTTTTTACCGACACATTTATTGATGAGTTCAGTGTTGGCCGAGATTTTATTGCTCTACCCAGCATTTTAGCAGCGCTCTACCTTCCCACCGACAACGAACTTGCTTGAGTTGCCACATATCAGGAGAAAAAAATGAGCATTAGCGCAGCACTTGAGCCAAAACCATTTTTATCTCTTTGCACGATCGTCAAAAATGAAAGCGAGAATTTAGGGCGCTGTTTGGTCAGCGTTCAACCCTACGCCGACGAAATAATTGTAGTCGATACGGGTTCGGAGGACGGTACGCCGGAAATTGCCAGTCAGCACGGAGCAAAAGTGGGATATTTTGAGTGGTGCGACGATTTTGCGGCGGCGCGGAATTATGCTTTGTCTCTCGTGACTGGTGAGTGGATTTTGGTGCTAGATGCAGATGAGGAGTTAGTTGTCAAATCAGTAGATTTTAGAGAAATTCTCAAATCGCAGCCAGAAGCCCTGGCTTATTCAATAATTAGAACCGAAGTCAAGCATCAAGCGGGAATGACTCCGCTACACATGACCCGTTTGTTTCGCAATCTCCCGGAAATGAGATATGTCGGTCGTTTTCACGAGCAAATCAAGTATCAAAACCGCAGTTTTAGCGACAGTGAAGTCAGCAGTTTAGATAGTGTGAGAGTATTGCATCACGCCAACAGCCAGCAACAAGTCACCGTCAAAGTTGTCAACCGCAATATTCCCATCTTAGAACTGGCCCGACAAGAAGAAGGGCTTAGTCTGATGCTGCTGTACGCCCTAGCTGGAATGTATGGCGCAGCGGGCGAGGAGGAAAAAGCGCGAGATTGCTGGGAGGAAGCATTAGAAAGATTAGTTCCGCATTTGATAGACGGTCAAGCTCCAGAAGAATTTGGTTTCATTCCATCCTTAGTTTTCACTTTAGCAGGGCGATCGCTCCAAAATCAAGATTATGAAACAACCATGTTACTTTGTCAGCGAGGTCTGGAATGGTGTCCCAACTATCCTCCCCTAAATTATATAGCTGGCATGACATTAATCAATTTAGGATTTCCGTTAGGTGCGGTTGCTTACTTTGAGAATTGCCTGAAACTGGGTAAAGATAGCAGCTACTATACAAGAGAACCTTTCGAGCCAAGTTTCACCACCACCGACCCGGCTTGCTGTTTGGGTCTAGCTTATATTAACCTGAAGCGCTGGTCGGATGCAGTATCGGCATTTGAACTAGCGCTGACTTTCGATGAAAACTGCATCGCCGCCCAGGAAAATCTCAAAAAAATTAGACAAATTTTCACTCAGTAAACAGCTAAAAATGACACTAAACAAAGTTCAGTTACCGCGATTTCTCAACATTGCCTCACCGTCAAGCCTGTCAATGAAAATGATGTGGGCGGGTTTGACAATAACTGCCTTATTTATCTTCGTAGCAACCTTGTCTCCCGCGATGCAGGCTTGGGGATGGCTGCAAAATCCTACCGATGCTTTGATTAACCCAATTCACGAAGCGCCGTCGGCGAATTATTGGTTTGGGACTAGCCGCAGCGGCTACGATGTTTTTTCGCGCACGCTGTTTGCTTCGCGGGCGGCTTGGCAAGTCGTGATTTTAGCCACAGGTTTGAGTTTGTTTATCGGAGTGCCGCTGGGTTTGGTTAGCGGTTATTTGGGCGGAAAGCTCGATCGCGTATTGTTATTTGTAATGGATACAATTTATACTTTGCCAGGATTGCTGCTTTCCTTAACTCTAGCATTTGTCGTGGGAAGAGGAGTATTCAATGCTGCGATCGCCCTGAGCATTTCCTACATCCCTCAATACTACCGCGTCGTCAGGAATCACACAGCCAGCGTCAAAACCGAATTATTTGTCGAAGCCGCCCGCGCAATGGGCGCTGACACTTGGACAGTCCTTTCGCGCTACCTATTTCTCAACGTGATTCAGAGTGTACCAGTGCTGTTTGCACTCAACGCCGCTGATGCAATTCTAACATTAGGAGGTTTAGGATTTCTCGGTTTAGGACTTCCCGAAGAAACTCCAGAATGGGGACACGATTTGCGTTTAGCTTTAGATGCGCTACCTACTGGTATTTGGTGGACAGCTTTGTTTCCCGGTTTAGCCATGACTTTAATGGTAGTCGGACTGTCTTTGGTGGGAGAAGGATTAAACGAATTTGTTAACCCTCGGCTGCGGAATCATTAGTAATCCGCAAGATTGGTTCGTAGTAAGGACTTTAGTCCGTTCTTTTCCGAACAGTAAAGTCCCAAAAAATGTTCGTAGTAAGGACTTTAGTCCTTTCTTTTCCGAACAGTAAAGTCCCAAAAAATGTTCGTAGTAAGGACTTTAGTCCTTTCTTTCCCGAACAGTAAAGTCCCAAAAAATGTTCGTAGTAAGGACTTTAGTCCTTTCTTTTCCGAACAGTAAAGTCCCAAAAAATGTTCGTAGTAAGGACTTTAGTCCTTTCTTTTCTGAGGACTAAAGTCCTCACTACGAACCTTTTGAAAGCCCAACGCAAAAGATGCAATACCAAAGATTTATCGAACACATATCTGAGTTGTACAATAACTGGGGAAAACCGCAAGATAAACCAAAATCTAGTCAATTTCAGCCGATAATTAACTCTGTTCAAACTACCACGACAGCCAATGCAATGCAGTTGCTAAATTTTGCTGTCGAATGTATGTCTCCCGATGAAGTTTACTGCGAAATCGGCTGTTTTCAAGGCGGGAGTTTAATCGCCGCATTGCTAAACAATCGAGAAATAACGGCTTGTGCTGTTGATGATTTTTCGGATTTTGATACTTTTGGCGACAGCAGCGATAATTTAGGAGAAAACTTAGTTAATTTTAATATATCGGAACAAGTTTTTTTTTGCAATCAAAATTTTGAGGAATTTTTCTGGGATTTGCGAGAAATGCAATCTACCGACAAAATCGGTGTATTGTTTTATGATGCTGCTCACGATTACCGATCGAACTTACTAGCTTTACTCTTATCCAAACCGTTTTTAGCCGAACCAGCACTAATTATTTTCAGTAATAGCAATTTGGGGGCTCCGCGTCAAGCTCACTGGGATTTTGTCGCCGCCCACCCTCAGTGTCAACTGCTGCTGGATTTTTCGGAATCTGAATTTAGCGATGCTTGGAATGGCTTGCAGGTTTTCAGTTGGGATGTCAATACATCAGGGAATTACGATTGGTCAACTTTTCAGCAATTCCGCAATCAAGCTGTGATTCAATCAATTTGTGATTTGCAGCAATCTGACCACAAACAAATCACAGAAAAGTTATATTGTCAAGCTTTAAATCTGCACCAAGCCGGACAATTTACCGCAGCAGAGGAGAAGTACCAGCAAGTTTTGCAGCGCGATCGCCTGTCTGTAGATGCTTGGCAAAATCTCGGTAGACTTTATTATGCCGCAGAGCGGTATGGAGAAGCGCAAAATGTGCTGCTCAGATGTTTGGAGATTGATTCGTCCTTAGCTGGTGCTCATTACAGCATGGGCTTGGTGTTGGAAAAAACCGGGGATATTATCGGTGCCGTCAGAGCTTATCGAGAGGCGATCGCCCTCAATCATAACTGCATTGATGCTTATAATAATTTAGGCAATATTTTCGGGCAAATCGGCAATATTAGTCAAGCTGAGTCAATTTACCGTGAAGCGATCGCAGTTAATCCAGATCATTTTGGTAGCTACCTGAATCTGGGCAACTTGCTGCTGTCGCAAACCCAAGTCGATCGCGCGATCGCCATCTACGAAACTGCCCTGCAATTGCAGCCAGACGCTGCTGAAGTTGTCGGCAATCTCGAATTTGCCCGCAGTCTCAAAAATGACCCAATTCAAGCATACCTTTATTTTGGCAACGATCGCTATGGGCGCGGCGAATATCAATCAGCCATTATCCAGTATGCCAAATTTTTAGAACTTCAAACAGGCGACATTCAATTATACTTAAATTTGGCTAACTGCTACGAGCGCTTAGAGGAATATGCAGCCGCCATTCAAGTTTGCCAGGAGGCGATCGAGCTTGATCCAGCAGTAGCCAGTCTTTACCACAATTTAGTCTCAGCCTTGCTAGCATCAGGGAGAACTTCAGAAGCGATCGCGACGGCAACCCAAGCGTCAAGTTTATTTCCCGAAGACAGCTTTTTTAATCCGGGACAGTATTTAATTCTGCCGATGATTTATGAAAGTGTAGAGGAAATAGCTGTTTATCGCGATCGATTCGAGACGGGAATCAAACGGTTAATTCAACAAATCAGCCTTAAGACAGATGAAGGCAAACAAAAAGCTTTAACAATTATCGGTCAGCACACCAACTTCTTTCTAGCTTATCAAGGCTACAACGACTTAGAAATCCAGAAACAGTACGGAGAATTTGTCGGCAAAGTCATGGCCGCTAACTATCCGCAGTGGACAAAACCTTTACCCCTACCTCCCCTGAGTAAAACAGGCAAAATTCGCATCGGCTACATCTCTGCTTGCTTGTGGGGACATACAGTGGGCAAATTAACCCTCGGCTGGCTGCAACACAGCAGCAGCGAATTTGAAGTATATTGCTATCACATTAGCGAGACGCAAGACAACTTTACTCAACAGTTCCGGTTGTACAGCGATTTTTTCCGCTACATTCCCGGCAACTTAGAATTAATCTGCAAACAAATTATTGCTGACCAATTACACGTACTGGTGTTTCTCGATATTGGGCTGCAACTGCAAATGACTCAACTTGCCGCCTTGCGCCTTGCTCCGATTCAGTGTACCTCTTGGGCGCATCCGGTGACTTCAGGATTGCCGACTGTCGATTACTTTCTTTCCAGCGATTTGATGGAACCGTCCAATGCAGTTGAACATTATTCGGAAAAATTAATTCGCTTGCCGAATATTGGCATTTCTTACCCGCAGCCAGCGATTCCCGCAGCAACTGCGACTCGGACAAATTTTGGTCTGCGGGAGAAGGCCGTTGTTTATCTGTGCTGTCAAACTCTTTGTAAATACCTGCCGCAACACGACTATATTTTTGCGGAAATTGCCCGACGGGTTCCTGAAGCTCAGTTTGCCTTGATCTCGCGTCCGAATGCTGATATTGGCAAGCTGTTTCAGCAGCGCCTGCAACGGGCTTTTGCTAAGTACGGTTTGGATAGTGGGGATTTTTGCGTAATTTTACCGAAGATGGATGAGAAAGCTTATGGGAATTTGCAACTTTTATCTGATGTTTTTCTCGACAGTTTCGGTTGGTCTGGAGGTCACACGACTTTGGAAGCGATCGCGTGTAATTTACCAATTGTGACTTGTCCGGGAGAATTTATGCGGGGGCGTCATTCTTTTGGGATTTTGCAAATGCTGGGAGTGACAGAAACGGTTGCTGAAAGTTGCACAGCTTATGTAGAAATAGCTGTGAAGCTGGGATTAGAACCGGAGTGGAGGGAGGGTATTGCCGATCGAATTTTGCAGGGACAAGCACGTCTCTACGGCGACAAAACTTGCGTCGCAGCGCTGTTCGCTTTTTATGCTCGTGCGGTTGAGGCAGTTTAATTGTGTTGCTTGGGAGTGGCCAACTGCGAATTAAGCGTCGGCGAGTTGGCTGGCGATCGCGAGTTGTGCGTAATTTTACTTAAATAGGCTGGCAAAGGCTTAATCGCATCTTTATATTGCAGCGGATATTTTTTAAGCAATTATAAAGTTGCCGATCTTTTGAATCACCACGTCAGTTGAAGGGCGAGCTGGTTAAGCAGCTTCAAGTTTCTAAAATCCATCTCCGTTAAGGAGCGATCGCGACTATTACCTGTTAGGAGGCTCTGGGAACTGCGAGATCGAGTTAAACTTAGTAATATTGGACTTAACTTGTTTCTGAGATTAAAATAGATGTAGATATTAGTTAGAGAGACGGGAAATCGCGATCGCATTTCGCAGCGTACAATTACCGCACGAGGGAACTCGCTCGCAAACTTTCTCAGTCTGGCTGCGATCATCCATCAGGCAGCAAAGCTCACAGCAATGCTTAAATGAGAATGTGACGTTATCAACTTAATGTGATGTAATGTCAAAATCAGCCCCAATTTTTCAAAATTGAGCTAACTTAAAAATGAAAGCCCCCTGTTGCACTACTAAACCCGCAACGCTTCATTTGGGGTCATCGTCGGTCTCCAATGAGAGAGTTGCCGACTCACAACTAAAGCTCGTAAGCTTTATTCAATCACAGATTGCCTAACATTTAATTCAGGGAAACAGGGTAAAGATGGGTGCATCTACACGGATTGTATTGGTCCCAATTCCGACAAGTCAAAAATTGTCTGCTAACTGTCTGGCCAACTACGCCGCAGCCGTTCACCCAGATATTCGCAGAAAACAGCGCCGTTCGATCGTGCCAAAGTTTTTGCGGGCCCTTCTCAGGATTTAGCAGAACCCGACATAGCGTGAGTATTGTCAAGCTAAGCTGACAAAGTTTTCCTAGTTCTTGACAAAAAACGGAAAACAACTTCCATTTTTTGTGAGAACGGCTACAATCGGGAAGGTCTTTGCCAGAAGATCCGATTCTCACTTTTTTGGTGCTTCGACTCTCTGCTGTATTTGTTTGAGACAGCAGACCCGCATCCAAGGTATCGAAAACTCGCATTGCAGCTGTGATGTCTGACAATCAGAGTAAAAGCAGCAGGCAGATCAAAAATGGGAAGCCTTGAATACAAAAGTTACAGGGTTCGGTGCCGGAAAACTGGTACGGGTAAAAGATCGAAATACCGAGTAAAACAGCCAGTATTTATTGAGGTGCGATCGATCGCATCTCGCTGGGAAAGTTTGTCGCTCGCAAGGTATCGCAAATGATGCGGTAACTCACTGCGAAAGAAAAAGCTACGCACTCAATCCTTTGTCGCGACATTAAAGTCTGCGATAGATTGAATGCGATCGCCAGTTCAAACTAGAACTCGAAGTTTGACTCGTACAACTGGTGCAGTTTCGGTGACAGATTCATTTCAAAGACTAAAAATCCCATTATTTTTCCCCTGTGGGAATGTCAATACTGGGTAACTTGTCTAAACTACAAACAGACACTATTCCACTGTTATTTATTCTTTAATTCAGGAGCATGAGGAAGGCGGCATGATCCAGGCTAACACCGTACTCGAAACTACAATCAAACCCGAAATGGAAACAATCGAGTTGCTTAGGAACGCCAAAAGCGTTCTACCTGAGACCGAGTTGGAACTATTTGTCGATGAAGAAGACGATAGAGAAGACTTTGTAGACAATCCATCTGAGGAAGACGACACTAAGTCTACCAAAGGCGCCAAAGCCCGTCGTCGAGCTCAGGCAAAGAAAAAGCATTATACAGAAGACTCTATTCGTCTTTATCTGCAAGAAATCGGTCGGATTCGGCTGCTGCGAGCCGATGAAGAGATTGAACTCGCCCGCAAGATTGCAGATTTGCTCGAATTAGAGCGAGTTAGAGAACAACTGCTGGAAGAGTTAGACCGGGAGCCCAAAGACAACGAATGGGCTAATGCTGTAGATATGGCGCTACCTGCATTTCGTCACCGACTTCATGTGGGACGACGAGCCAAGGAAAAGATGGTACAGTCAAACCTGCGTTTGGTGGTGTCGATCGCCAAAAAGTACATGAATCGCGGTTTGTCGTTCCAAGATTTGATTCAGGAAGGCTCTTTGGGCTTGATTCGGGCGGCTGAAAAATTTGACCACGAAAAAGGTTATAAATTCTCAACTTACGCAACTTGGTGGATTCGTCAAGCTATTACGCGCGCCATTGCGGATCAATCCCGCACTATCCGGCTACCGGTTCACCTTTACGAAACCATCTCGCGGATTAAGAAAACTACCAAACTTCTTTCTCAGGAAATGGGCCGCAAGCCTACGGAAGAAGAAATCGCCACTAAAATGGAGATGACGATCGAGAAGTTGCGCTTCATCGCTAAATCTGCACAGTTGCCTATTTCTTTAGAAACTCCGATCGGCAAAGAGGAAGACTCGCGTCTGGGAGACTTTATTGAATCTGACGGGGAAACGCCAGAAGATCAAGTCTCGAAAAACTTGCTCAGGGAAGACTTGGAAAGCGTTTTAGACACTCTCAGTCCCCGAGAACGGGATGTACTGCGGCTGCGTTACGGCTTAGATGACGGACGGATGAAGACTTTGGAGGAAATTGGTCAAATCTTTAACGTCACTCGCGAGCGGATTCGTCAAATCGAAGCTAAAGCCCTGCGGAAGTTGCGTCATCCCAACCGCAACAGCATCTTGAAAGAATATATCCGTTAGAGTAATTCTCTAGCATCACCCAAAAGAGTGATTCTAGCTCTTTTTGGGGGGGGACACCCCCCGACCCGAAAAGAGCGATCGCTGTTATAGCCCGTGTTGCTAACTGCACGGAGCAGCTTGCTATTCGCTGCGGGTTGATCGCGCGGTCAAATTTGTGCGGAAAAAAGTTTGGGCGTCCCCAAAGGAACTCCCAAACTTTGCAGTGTCTAAAAAGTCTTAACTAGAAAATTAGATCAGGCCCCAGAAGTGAAGCAGGCCTTGACCGGAAACCAATTCGATAATCACAGCGGCAGAGAAACCAATCATCGCTAAACGACCGTTCCAATTTTCAGCTCCTTCGCTGAAGCCCCAGTTCCAAGCGTTGCGTTTTTGTTCTTGCATTGTATGAACTCCCTTCGTTAACTTTTGTAAGGCTTATGTAAATTAATATAACAGCAACTTGAAAAATGTACAAGTGTGCGATATGTGATATCGGTCACAGCAGTCGATCGACCTTTGTGATTTTAGCTAACGAGGAAAAATGGCCATTTCTGTATCGGGGTCAAACAAGTGAATTTTGTCATGGGCAATAGCCAGCCAAAGCTCCTCGCCGACACGAATCGATCGCTCAGGAGGAACCCGCACCTGCATCCGCACGGCTGGAGCATCCGTCAAACATACCCGCAAATAAGTTTCGTGTCCCAAAGCCTCCACAACTTCCACTTGTACCGACAGATTTTTAGTAGCCGGAGGATGAATACTCAGATGTTCCGGCCGGATGCCCAAAATCAGCCCTCGCCCGTCATATTGTTGTAGATTTTTCGCCCAAATATCAGGCAAAGTAAACCGAAATTGCGGGTGAGAAATCAACAGCGGGGCGGTAAATTGCACCGGAAAAAAATTCATCGGCGGAGAACCGATAAACTCAGCCACAAACAGATTAGCAGGCTTGTTGTAAAGCTCTAGAGGTTGAGCTACTTGCTGAAGCTGACCACCATTCATAATAGCAATCCGATCGCCCATAGTCATCGCCTCAGTCTGGTCGTGAGTCACATAAATAGTTGTAGTACCCAACTGTCGCTGTAACTGCACAATTTGCGATCGAGTTTCCGCCCTCAATTTTGCATCAAGATTTGATAGCGGTTCGTCCATCAAAAACACTTCAGGATTTCGAGCCATCGCCCTACCCAAAGCTACCCGCTGCTTTTGCCCTCCCGAAAGTTGTTTCGGCAAGCGATTTAAAAGCGGTTCTATTTGCAATAATTGAGCTACCTTCAGAACTCTTTTGCCGACAGCCTTTTCCCGTTCCGACAAATAGCGCAAACCCGGAGGAAGCTTGCGAGTTGCTCCAACTAAAAAATCCTCCCCTAAAGTATATATTCGCTCTTTGTTTACAGTATTAGAAGCTAAATAATTAATCACCTCTTTTACCTGATTTTTGATTTTTTCTGCCTGAATCTTGCTGATTTTTTCTGTCTCTGTCTCTGTCTCTGTCTCTTCTTCCCTCTTCCTTCTTCCCTCTTCCTTCTTCCCTCTTCCTTCTTCCTTCTTCCTTCTTCCTTCTTCCTTCTTCCCTCTTCCTTCTTCCTTCTGTGAGCGACGCAATCCAAAGGCGAGATTATCGTAAACTGTTAAGTGAGGATAGAGAGCATAATTTTGAAATACCATAGCGATATCTCGGTCTTTAGGAGGCAAATCGTTAACCAACCGATCGCCAACCCAGATATTGCCTGCTGTCAAAACTTCCAAACCGGCGATCGATCGCAGTAAAGTGCTTTTTCCACAGCCGGAAGGCCCCACCAGCACCATAAATTCCCCATCTTCGACCGTTAGGTTAATGCGCCGCAAAACGCTGTTAGACGTTGAGCCAGGAGCCTCTGGCGAGACACTTTCTGCGACGACGCTATTTGGTACTTTTTCCTGTTCTCCTTGGCGGAGTGGAAAACTTTTGTAGATATTTTCTAATACAACTTGCGCCATCAAACAATTTTATATTTTAGATTTGGAGGAAGGAAGAAGGAAGAAGGAAGAGGGAAGAGGGAAGAGGGAAGAATAATGGGACAATCTCATTTTTGTAAAAAGAATTTTTTTCTTTTAGTGCTGTCCCCGCTCGCTTGGTTAGATCAGCAAGCGAGCGGAGACAGCACTATAAAAACAAAACTGAGATGCTCCCAGAATAATTCCCCATTAATGACTAATGACTAATGACCAATGACCAATGACCAATGACTATTGACTACTAACAACTTTGATAATTTTCTCACCCGGATTGAGGTCAAAAACCCGATCGCCCGCAGCATCTTTCCCCCAAAAAGCTATAGCATCAATAGTCGATCGCAGAAAGCGGCCGCTGGTAGTAAAAAGTTTAACATCCGTACCCGGAACAGCCCGTAACAATCCAACCAAAGAATCAGACGGCTCTGCGAAGCGAAAAGCTTGAGTCCCAATTTCGCCACGGTTAGTAAGTCTGACAGAACCCGCAGGCATTCGTTTAGCCCAACCCAACTCCGAAAATAGCACTAGACTGTCCTCCGAGTCGAGAGTGACGCAACCCACCAACTGTTCCTGCTTCCGCAACCTAGTTACTTGAGAACCCTGGGCGGTGCGCCCCATTGGCGGCAGTTGTTCGTCATCGACATCAAACCGGAGGACTCGGCCTCCGGTCGTTGCAACAGCCACTTGCTCGCCAACTTTGCTGAGACTAGCACTGCGCAGTCGATCGTCCTCCTTGAGTTTAACCACAGTAATCCCACGATTAGTCAACTCAGCAAATTCCAGCATCGGCAAGCGCTTAATTTTTCCTTGCTGAGTCAGAGTTACTAAATCCACCCCCTCCGAATTTTCCGGCAAAATAAAGTGTGCGATCGTGATTTCCGACAAAGCGCGATCCGTACTGTCTTTAGTAGCACTCGGTGATAACAAACCCACAATCGGCGTTCCCCGGTCTTTTGGATTACTGCTCGGAATATCAGCCACTTTCAGCGGGTAAGCTTTGCCGTTAGGAGTTAAGACAACCAAAGTGCGATCGGTTTTCGTCAGGTTTGAAGTAACAATAAAATCTTCATTTTTTTCTAAAGATGAAACCGATTTTTCACGACTTTTCGAGCGCGGGCGTTCGGTAGCCGGCAAGCGCCGCACGTAATGCTTGTGCGAAAATTCAACAATAGTTTCTTCAGGTTCTAGAACCGGCAATAATTTAGGCTGAATCGTTTCGGCGACAACTGCTTGAGTCCAGAATTTTTCTTACCAGAAAATTGTGTGTCTGTCTTGGCCGCGCGTCCTGTTTCCCTAGCAAATTTAGTG